>NZ_JBEGDO010000006.1:0-263267 GCF_051913525.1 Pseudomonas sp. PKS
CCGGCTCGGTCTCCAGCCCGAACCGCGAAACCGAAGCCATGCGTGACGGCTCCGATGCCGTCTCCGACTGGCCACTGCTCAACGCCCTGCTCAACACCGCAGGTGGCGCCACCTGGGTTTCGCTGCACCACGGTGGCGGCGTGGGCATGGGCTTCTCCCAGCACTCGGGCATGGTCATCGTCTGTGACGGTACCGACGAAGCGGCCGCGCGTATCGCCCGCGTGCTGACCAACGACCCAGGGACTGGCGTCATGCGTCACGCCGACGCCGGCTACCAGATCGCCATCGACTGCGCCAAGGAGCAGGGCCTGGACCTGCCGATGATCACGGGCGCCAAGCGCTGAGGGAAGACGCCATGAATACGCAAAACCCTGCATCACAGCCGCTCAAAGGCATTCGTGTGCTGGACCTGAGCCGTGTACTGGCCGGCCCTCATTGCACTGCGATGCTGGCTGACCTCGGCGCTGAAGTGATCAAGTTCGAAGTCCCCGGCCATGGCGATGACAGCCGTCACCTGGGCCCTTTCGACGAACATGGCGAGAGCGTCTATTTCGGTCTGATCAACCGAGGCAAGCGCAGCGTCGAACTTGATTTCAAGGCACCGGCCGACCTTCAGCGCTTCCATGCACTGGTCGCCGACGCCGATGTCGTGGTGGAAAATTTTCGCCCCGGCGTGACCCAGCGCCTAGGCATCGACTTCGACAGCCTCAAGGCACTCAACCCTCGACTGGTATACGCCAGTATTTCCGGATTCGGTCAAAGCGGGCCGTTGTCCTCCCGCCCGGCCTACGACATCGTCGCCCAGGCCATGTCGGGCCTGATGAGTGTGACCGGTTTCCCCCAGACCGGCCCAACCCGCTGCGGAGAGGCCCTGGGCGATCTCTGCGCAGGCGTCTACGCCGCCTGGGCGATCAGCTCGGCGCTGTTCGCCCGTGAGTTCCAGGGTGCCGGTGCACAGTACTTGGATGTGGCGATGTTTGACGTGTTGGTCAGTCTTCAAATGACCGGCCTGTCCAATCTTTTTGCCCAGGGCCGCGCGCCCGGACTGGTGGGCAATCGGCATCCGGTCTCGACCCCCTTCGACACCTACCGCGCCGCCGATGGATTGGTAGTGATCGCAGTCGCCAGCGACAAGCTGTTCCGCCGCCTGTGCCAGAGCATGGAATGCCAAGCCTTGGCGGATGACCCACGTTTCGTCGACGACAGCTCACGCACCGCGAACGAAGCGCCATTGAAGGCACAGATCGAGGCCTGGACAAGTACCCGAGGCGTTGAACAGATCTGCTCCTTGCTGCTGGACGCAGGCGTACCCGCCTCCCCCGTATGGAATCTCGCCCAGGCCACAGGCAGCGAACAAGCCCACGTGCGCCAATTGCTGGTAGAGGGCAGTGGGCACTCACCCTTGGTACCGCAGCCAGTGTTTTTCAATGGAAGCAAGCCCCACAGCGCCTCACCTGCCCCCCGCCTGGGCGAAGCCAATGCCTTGTACGGTCTGTCCCACACAGGAGAATAAAAATGAATTTCGAACTGGACGCCGCAGAACTTGCGATCATCGAATCGGCCGAACGCGTCGCTCACGACGTGCTCAAGCCGAATGCCCAAGGCTTTGACGAGGCCGAAGCGTTTTGCGCCGACAGCCTCAAAGCCTTGGGTGAACTGGGGTTCATGGGGATCAATCTGCCAGAGGCCTATGGCGGGTTTGGCATCACAAGCCTGGCAATGAGCCGCGTGGTTGAGGCCGTCGCAGCCGCCTGCGCCTCCACCGCATCGGCGATGACTGCGCACTTCCTGGCCACCGACTCCATCCTCATTGGCGGGACAGAGGCGCAGCGTCAGCAATGGCTGCCTCGTGCCGCCACGGGCGAACTGCTGGGTGCCTTCGGCTTGACCGAACCGGCCGCCGGCTCCAATCCGGCTGACATGCGCACCCGGGCAAGCCAGGAGAACGATGGGTGGCGAGTCCGTGGCAGTAAGCATTACATCACCAATGCACGCGAAGCCGACTTCATCGTGCTATACGCCAAGACCGACGCAGACGCGGGTCATCACGGCATCAGCGCATTCCTCATTCCCAAAGGCACAGAGGGCATCACCTTTTCCAGCCCGGAGAAGACCATGGGCCTGCGCGGTAGCACGATCTATGAACTGTCCCTGGACTGCTGGCTCCCCGCCAGCGCCCTGCTGGGTCAGCCTGGTCAGGGCTTCAAGACTGCCATGGAAGTACTGGATCGCGGTCGGGTGGAGGTGGCGGCGATGGCCTTGGGCATCGCCCGCACGGCCATGGAGTACAGCCTCAGCTGGGCCCAGCAGCGCCAGATCGGGCCCAAGCCGTTGGCGGCCTACCAGGGCACACAGTGGCGTCTTGCCGACATGCACACCCAATTGCAGGCAGCACGGCTGCTGACCATGCAGGCTGCGGCCAGCCGCGACGCGGGCGGGCGCTTCAGCCTGGAGTCGGCCACCGCCAAGCTGTTCGCCGCCGAAGCAGCCGGCTTCATCACCGATGCCGCACTCCAACTGCACGGCGGCTATGGCTACATCCGCGACCTGCCGCTGGAGCGCCTGGTGCGCGATGCACGCATCCTGCGCATTTTTGAAGGCACTTCGGAGGTGCAGAAAATCATCATCTCGCGCGCCGTACTAGACGCCGCCCGCACTTGAGGTGTCAGCCTGGGAGGTACCAGCCGACCAGGTTCACAGGGCATCCGCTACATAACAACAATAGAGGCGCCATGGGCAATGGCGCCACAGGAGAAACCCTCATGTCTGGCAAGCCCCTCATAGAAACGCGCTCCATCGACTTCATTCCTGAAAGTGAACGGCATGGTCGCCTCTTCAGCCAGTTCACCTTGTGGTTTGGTGCCAACTTGCAGATCACGGCCATAGTCACCGGCGCCTTGGCAGTGGTGCTGGGTGGCGATGTGTTCTGGTCATTGATCGGCCTGTTGATCGGCCAGGTGTTCGGCGGCATCGTGATGGCGCTGCATGGTGCCCAAGGTCCGCGTCTTGGCCTGCCGCAGATGATTTCCAGCCGCGTGCAGTTCGGCGTATTCGGTGCGGTGATACCGCTGGTATTGGTCTGCATCATGTACATCGGGTTCAACGCTACCGGCACGGTGTTGGCCGGCCAGGCCATCGGCCGAATGGCGAACATCAGCGATACGAGCGGCATCCTCATCTTCGCCGCCGTGATCGTGGTGTTGACGGTGTGCGGCTACCGGGTGATCCACCTCCTGGGGCGGGTCGCCAGTGTGCTCGGCGTGGTGGCGTTCGCTTACCTGTTCGTACGCCTGCTGTCGATCAATGACATCGCCACCCTGCTCGAGAACCGACACTTCAGCTGGAACACCTTTCTTCTAGCCGTTTCGTTATCGGCGTCCTGGCAGATTGCGTTCGGCCCTTATGTAGCCGACTACTCACGCTACCTCCCCAGCACTACCTCCCCGCTGCGTACCTTCCTCGCCGTAGGCCTGGGCTCGGTACTGGGTTCGCAAACCTCCATGGTGCTCGGCGTGTTCGCAGCCGCGCTGGCAGGCGGCGCCTTCTCCGGACACGAGGTGAACTACATTGTTAGCCTGGGCGCCAGCGGGATGATCGCCGGTCTGCTGTTCTTTAGCATTGGCTTTGGCAAGGTGACCATCGCTACCTTGAACGCCTATGGCAGCTTCATGTGCATCGCCACCATTGTCAGTGCATTCCAAAAACGCTTCACAGTCTCTTCCGGCCAGCGCCTGGCGTTCGTGCTCTGCATAGTCGGCATCTCCACCACCCTGGCGCTGATCGGCCAGCACTCCTTCCTCAGCGCATTCAAGTCCTTTCTTCTGTTCCTGTTGGCGTTCTTCACACCCTGGAGCGCCATCAACCTGGTGGATTACTACTTCATCACTCAGGAGCGTTACGACATCGCTGCCCTGGATGACCCGGATGGCCGGTATGGCCGCTGGAACTGGGTAGGCATCGGCACCTATGGGTTTGGGGTCTTGGTACAGATGCCCTTCATCGCCACCGGCTTCTTCACCGGCCCGTTGGTGCAACACCTGGGTGATACGGACATTTCCTGGTTGGTTGGGCTGATCGTACCAGCGCTCGTCTACTACCCGCTTGCCAAGCACGGGGCGCGACGTCAGCAGCCTCTGCCTGCGCAGGACTTCGCCCAGAAACAGTGCTAGTCCCTGAGCCGCTTGCCGCCCGATGAGGGCGGCAAGCCACCTGCCCTACCCTGCCCCTTACAACCCTTGAGCCCCCATGAACACCAACACACAACCTGCCCAGCCGACTAGGACACAGGAACGCCTGTACCTCGCGGCGGTGGACTTGTTCGCTGAACAGGGCTACCAGAATACGAGCTTGCGCGACCTGGCCGCCCGCTTGGGTATCGGCGCAGGGTCCCTCTACAACCACATTGAAAGCAAACAGGCGCTGCTCTTCGACCTCATCGAGGAATGCATGAGCGATCTGCTATGCCTCACTCGGCTAAAGCTGAAGGCCGCACAAGGCACGCGCGCTCGGCTGCGTGCATTCGTGAGTGCGTTCATCGAACTTCAACAGAGCGAACGCAAAAGGTTGCAACTGGTGCTGCGTGAAGCGCGCAACCTGACGGCAGAACACTATCGCCTCCATGCCGCGATGCGCGATGAATATACCCAGCACCTGACCGCCATCATCGCGTCGACCTTGCTCCACCGAGGCATCGATAGCTCTGCGACAAGATTCTTCTCCAACAGGGTCATCGGCATGCTCGAAAGCCTTTGCGACTCGCCGGACCTCGACGCGACTCTGTCTCAACAGCAAATTATTGAACAACTCACCGAGATGATCTTAGGCGCCGCGTCCAGCTTGGAACCCCCTCGTCGGCCAACCGCCAGCACTTCGCCGGCGGCCCGCACGAGTGTTCGCGCGGCAGTTCAAGGACAGTGAGCCGAATGAGAGACATCACTTACATCGGCACCGATGAAGGTCACTTGTATGAAATTCTCGTACTTATAAAAGTTTACTCGGCGCGCGCACTTTAGTGATGAATTTCTGCAACCGCGCCAAGGGAAGTGGATGGCAAAACCAGAAGCCTTGGCCGAATTTGCACCCATGCGCCAAAAGGGAGTTCAGCTGCTCCCGCGTCTCCACGCCCTCGGCAACCACCTTAATGCACAGGCTTTCTGCAATAAGTAGGCACCCTCTAACGATCGCTCGGTCAACAGGGCTGCTCTCAATTTCGCCGACAAATGAGCGATCGATTTTAAGTTTTTCAAAAGGAATAGCTCTTAAGATGCTTGGAGATGAGTAACCGGTTCCAAAATCATCGATTGATACATGCACCCCCATCACGCGCAACTGAAGAGCGTTCTCCCGCGCCTGTGCAATATCCTTGAGTTCGGACGTTTCAGTCACTTCAACTTCCAAGCGATTCGCTGGCAAGCCACTGTGCTCAAGGATAACCCGTATGTTTTCAATAAAGTCACGCTGCATAAACGAATGCCCGCTTATGTTGACGGCCACGGGCACATCCAACGAGCCAGAATTAATTAACTTTAAATTGTCGCGACACGCACGTTCCAGCACCCAGGTATCCAGTGCTGGCATTAGCCCGCTCTGTTCGGCCAAAGGAAGGAAAACATCAGGCGATACTTGGCCGTCGCGACCATCGTCCCAACGTAATAAGGCTTCAATTCCGATGATCCGTTGCGGATCTTCCAGTTCAAACTGTGGTTGGTAATGCAGATGCAAAGACTGACTTTCGATTGCATCGCGTAACCGCTCGTGAAGAACATGTTCCCGGTGTAGCGAGTTGAAGGACAACACCCGTCCACCGCCAGTCTTTTTCGCCTGACACATGGCAAAGCATGCATCGCTGAGCAACTGATCAGCTGCGGATTTAACGTTGTCAGGTCGTCCGGAAAAGATACTGAGGCCGAGACTTGCACGCACGGTGATGGCCCTGCCACCTATCTGCAGCGGTGTTTGCAGACAATCGAGCAGACGTTCACCCAGACGCAGGGCACTCTGCTTCGGTCCAGGATGTCTTACCAATACTACAAATTCGTCCCCTCCAACCCGAGCCAATAGCCCCTTGCCGGCTAGGCACCGGCGAAGATTATCAGCAACTCCTACCAACACCCTGTCACCCATGGCGTGCCCGTATTTAGCATTGACCAGCTTTAGGGCGTCGAGACCTATGAAGGCAAGCTCTAGCTTCTGCTGGTGCACGCTCGCCCAGTATATTTCTTCATGCAAACGGTCATACAGAGCAATGCGATTTAGGCAGTGGGTCAGCAGGTCATGCGTGACTAAAGGGTGACCATCGGTATGCTTTAGTTGTCCGCGCGCACGCACGTGGTAGACCCTCAGTTTCAGCCTTTGCTCCCCTAGCAACACAGTGCTGACGCAGACGCATAAATCAAGCCGCGAGCCATTCCTGTGCAGGCCACACAACGGGCGCATCGGCGCTGCAAGTACTCGCTTGTCACCTGGGCTCCTTTTCATGGGCAGCAGTGAATGATCCCCATTAAAGGCGGCCGGTAACACACAGGATATCGGCTCGCCCAACAATTCAGCAGCGGGATAACCGAATAGTGCTTGAGCGGCAGTGTTCACCTCCAATATCAGCCCTTTCTCATCCGTTATCATTGAAGCGCTGCTTTCTGTTTCGACGTTCGTAGCGGCAGGGGGTGCACGGAAGAAACCACATATATCACTGTGCTCTCTAAGTATATGAGTGGCCTATCGATTGAATCGATCGATCAGTGCGTACATTTCATTTGCGGTCTGTTCAAGTTCTCGACTAATGACAGCGGAGCTGCTTGCGATGTCCACGTTCTGCTCGGAGACTTGGGCAATGTTCGTGATCTGCCGACTAATGTCTTCAGCCACATGGGCCTGCTGTTCTGAAGCAGCTGCCATCTGCTCAGTCATTTGATAGATATGTTCAACAGCTACGCTAATGCCTTCCAGGGCTCCCTGTGTAGCGATTACCTGACCAACGCCGGTATCAGCCTCCTCGCTGCCTTGGCGGGCAATATCGACCGCTTGGTTGGCAGCGCTGTGCAAGGACTGGATAATCTCCTGAATGGTTTTGGTGGACTCTTGGGTTTTACTTGCAAGCGCGCGGACTTCATCGGCGACAACGGCAAAGCCGCGTCCCTGTTCGCCTGCACGAGCCGCTTCGATCGCCGCGTTCAATGCAAGCAAGTTGGTCTGGTCGGCAATCTGGCGAATCATATCCGAGGCAATTTGAATCGACTGGGTCTCATCGACGAAGCGTTCAACCGATAGGCCTATCTGGTTTACCGTGCTTTGCAGTTTCTCGATGACCACGCGCGTTTTGCCTGCATCCTCTGAGCCTGAACGGGTTAGCCGGTTGGCATCTTCGGCTTCACGAGCCGTGTCATGGATGTGGGTCGCCACTTCGGCAATGGAGGCAGCCATCTCGTTCATAGCGGTGGCTGCCATGTCCGCCTCATCACGCTGGCGCTGCAACGACAACTCTGATGCCTGGACCAGTTTTCCACTTTCGCCGGCCATGGTTTCGGTTTGATGCGCATAATCTCCGGAGCGGCTCAAAGCGGTCCGTAATTTGGCCTGCTCACTGATCAGCATCATGATCACACGTGACGCCTCACCCTGCTCATCCGTATACGTACGGGCGATAAGTGCATCATCGAAACCATTGGCGACAACATTTTTGACCAAGGCAAACTTGTGCTGTTGGTAGCCTCGGGCAGCAACTTGCATTCCCAGGAAGGCGCAGGCCAGTATCCCCGTGGCAGGCCATATATCCAGATATGCTGCGGCGGCGATACTAGGCACACCAAAGGCTAGCGGCATCAAGGCATACTCTTTGAGTGGGAGCATGAGGTGTTTCAGGTTCCAACCCTTCTTGCCCGTGAGCAGCCGTTCGTACAGCGCTGCAGCACGTTCGACGTCAGAGCGCTGGGGTTTTACCCGTACTGACTCATAGCCCACCACCACAGCGCCTTCAAGAATCGGAGTAACATAGGCACTAACCCAATAGTGATCACCATTTCGACAACGATTCTTGACGATACCCATCCAGCTTTTACCCGCTTTCAGGTATGACCACATCAGTTCAAATACCGTCTCCGGCATGTCAGGGTGACGAACAATGTTATGCGGACTTCCAATAAGCGTTTCCTTGCTGAATCCACTTATGGCCACAAACTCATCGTTACAGTATGTTAAGTTTCCGTGGAGGTCGGTTGCGGAGATCAGACGCTGCTCTTGATCGAACAAAATTTCTTGTTGAGTTACTGGAAGATTTCGTCTCATGCGTAAAACCTGTCGCCATTAAAGTATAGAATTTATTCGGTGACTGTATGTGACCACCACTTGCTTTTAATAAGCCATCTGTTCTAGCCATTGACGTTGGTGATATCCGTGCAGTCAAATTTTATGCTAGCCAAGGATAAGCACTCCCTAAATATTTTCGAGGCAGGGTCTAGGTGTCGACTGGAGGAATAGAAACAGCCTATACGCCCAAAGCTCAAAGGATTAGCGAGATGAAACATCTTAATTTTTCCGCCACCTTCCAGTTGCTGATATGTCTGTAATGGCATGAAACCGATGGTTTGCTGGTCCTGCATCAATTCGTAGTTGGTCAGCGCAGCAACCGATTCAATGACGTTGGTGGGCGGCCCCAACCCCAAATCATTGAACATACGATCGACCGTTCCTCGGAGTAGGACGCTGCGGGGAGGAAGAATCCAAGGGAACGGATGTAAGTCCGCCAGCTGTATTGGCCGGCAATTGGAGTGAAGGGGGTGCTCGGCTCCAGCCACAATACACAAGCGCTCTTCGTAGAGTACATCCACCTTAAGTTGTGATTCATACTCATGCTCGGACCAATCATCAGGAATGCGCCCAATAACAATGTCCAGCTCGCCTGACAATAAACAGGGAATCAATTGAGTCATATGCCCAACGTGCACAGTCGCCAGTACCCCCGGCTCACTTTCCTTGAGTAGGCGTAACGTCTGGGATAAAAGTAATGCCGACACTCCGGCCAACGTACCAACCATTACTTGACCGGTCATGCCGCTAGTGTACGCGTGAACTTCATCTACTAGGCCGCGCAATTCAGCTAGCATGGCATGTGCACGGCGTACCACCACGCTACCAAGCTCGGTAGCACTTACCCCGCGATTGCCACGCACCAACAAGTCCGCACCAAGGAAAGACTCCATCTCATGGATAATTTTGGTTACTGCTGGCTGTGTCAGGTTCAGAGCTTGGGCAGCACCGACCAGCGAACCGCTGCGCAGCACTTGGTCGAGGACAACCAATTGATAAAATTTAAGTTTACGGGCAACAGAGACTACGGTCGATTTCATGGGCGACACCGAGTTAAGGCCGAGCGGAAAGCGAAACTCAACCGAATGGGCGATTCCCTACTTACCTTCAGCTAACACAGCACTCGTACGGGTGCTTATGAAGCCAGCAGCCATTCCTTTGGTTTCTCATCAGCGAACTTGCAATTAGCAAGTGGTGACAAGGTGCCCCAACTGCAAATGGATGGGGCCCTCATGGGGCAGAAGATAATCTTTATTTACAAAATACCACCAACCTGTTTTATAAGTACTGATCCAGAGCAACAACCCTTATTCAATTGCACTATATCGCACGAACTCACAATTGATAATAGAAATAATGTCGACAGGTATAACGCATTGGAATAGCGGAATTACTTGAGCTTTCTGGTTGATGCCGCATAAGATAAGAGAGGGTGACCCTACAAACTATTATGCTTAACGTCGCGCGAAAATGTGTTTCGCACACAGGGGCTGGTCTTTTATGAGAAACATGCCATCAGCGTTCTAAGCATTGTCGCTTAGTAAGTTTTAGGTCCGATCCTTCTCGGTTTAAAGACGCTCCTGCGGCTTTGTTAATTTCTCTGCTCCCCCTGGTTGCTGTGAGGTCAAGTTATTGATGCGCAGTTAATCGGTACTTGGGGAAGGGGGGACGGCGAGTGAATGGCATTCCTAATTTTTCACTGCGAAGTAAGCACCTAGCACTAGCCCCGCCAAAGGCAGCAGTGAGTCAATGCCATTGCAGCCAGTTCCGTAAATGTCACGGAGCTGCATTCGCATTCTACGGAATGCGTTCCGCGTAGCACGCTGCGAGTACTTCGCGGCGCCAACAACATCAAGACTTATGCGTCTTCACCGACGGTAGTACGCGAGTTTAGTATGGCGTGCAGCTCGACTTTATTCTGGTCACGCTCCCAAGGTGAATATGCCGACTGGAAATCCATAGCGCAGGGTACGCTGGATACCCCGTTCCTGCCGAAGCAGCAGAGACATGGGTACGTCGACTCCGCTGCGCCCTGGTACATACCGTCCAGCATTCGGACTCAGATTGGCTAACCGCTATGGATGGATAGCGGTAAGTTGCGAATGGCTGCTAACCACCCATAGCGGCCCTTCGCGGCAGGCCGCTGGCGGCCAATAGCTGCCTCCCGAGAAGCAGGTAACCGCTGGCAACTTAGCCTTCACGTTCTGCACCGCGATTGATCAATACCTGAGCCGCGTGGACCAGGATGACATCGCCCGCCTAGCCCCTCCCTACTCGTCACATCGGTGAACGTCCAAACTCAGCCTCGCCCCTGACGCTCCAAATGGGCGGCAGGAGCGTTGGTCGGAATGCCTTGTTGGGCTTTCTTAGCCGGGTAGCTTGGCCGCGAGGACATCAACCTTCTCGATTGACGGTGGTTTGGTAAACAGCTCGGCAGCCTTTGCCATAAGCGCCGCTGCGACCTTTCCCGAAAGATGAGCCTGTCGGCCAGCTTCATCCGGGAAGGCGTCAAATATGCCAAATGTGGACGGCCCCAAGCGGATTGCGAACCAAGCCGTGGTGGCTGGCTCCTCCTCCACTATTGGAAGGCCACCCAAAAGAAAGCTCTCTACATCCTTCTCTTTCCCGGGTTTTGCTTCCAGACGAACGAACAACGCTACTTTGACCATGACGTGGCTCCTGTTGTTACGGCGCGACTGGCGCTATCAGGTCACGATAGCCACGAGGGGCATCCGACTCTTAACTATGGTCGACGATACTAGGATTACAAACCCAAAAAGACCAAGGGTAGGGGCGAGTGGCGCACGGGCACTGAGAATGACGTAGAGGGCAGCATATGAGTCCCACGCCAGCCGCTTGATCACTTTGTCCCAATTTGTGGCCTAATAATGATTCAACGATATCTGAAGTTTAGGAAAACATAAGAAATCATGGTTGCTGTCAGGCCGACCAATATGTACTCGACGCGAGGCAAGAATATGACTAACCCACCCAAAGAAAACACGATCAAGGTGTTTTGTAGCATGTATTTCCTTATTCTACTTACAGCTATGAAATAGCCATATTGCTTACCTAGAAAAAACAAAGCCATGCCGATGATCGACATAATTTGGAAATCACGTATCGCAATGTCATTCAGGATCGCATGCCTGATCAAATTTGCCAGGAGTGCCAGCCCCATAAAAAGGAAAAGGTGCGAGTAGATTAAGGAGTGCCCAGTCATACTGCTTTGATTTTTGCTCAGCAGGTAAAAACTATCAAAATAAATCCACCAGATACTGCAAATCATGACAAACCCGGTGATTGCCGCCACCACATTATAACTATCCCATCGAATGTTAGATAAGCCCCCGGAAAGGCTAATCACTGACTCGCCCAATAAGATGATGGTGAGCAAGCCTATGCGCTCAATCAAGTGCTCTGTATGTGCGGGCAATGGCTTTAGTTTAGTCCAGAAAAATACAGGAAACAGAATATCAAGAATAATTCCAATATAAGCGACAAGGTAACGCATGGGCGGTTCAAAAAGAACGGATGAAAGACTAACAACTGCGCTAACTAACAGGGCGAAGCCAAGCCTAGAGGAGAGTTCGCCACGGGAACCGAGCTTACTTATGGAAGAAACATACATTACACTGATGATGGCACGTATACCAAAATAGCAGGCAATAATAAGCGGGTAGTTCACCTCCAGGTCTTCCCCAATCCGTGCAGATAGCACAATGAGCAGCAGCATTATGAATAATGTTGCCAAACGGTGAAGGCTGCTGTCTGTATCAAACCTATTGGAGTAAATCGTATGACTAGACCAGACCCACCACAACGGTACAAAAAGCAGTAAAAATGTCCATAATTGCTTATGTTCAAAGTGGCCTTGATGAACATGTCCGAGGGTATGCGTAACCTGACCAATTGCAACAACAAAAGTCAGGTCAAAAAATAATTCCAACCATGTGGCGTGTCGATTTTTCTCATAATACTTCAAAGGTTTCATTAGTTGCCGGCTCCGTGTACTAACGCTGGCCTGCCCTCGGCTCTGGCGTGGGTGATTCCAAGCCGATGTCGCTCTTTAGCGATTTCGTCCACGCACTAACAAAAGTTCAACCATCTGACTCATCTCGTTGAACTCTGGAACCCCGTCATAGCGAAACCCATCAATGTAAAACGCCGGGGTGCCGTTCACGCCGCTTCGTACACCGCCATTGAAGTCGGCTTGAATTTTGGGGGTGTAAGTATCCTCTCGCATGGCAAAGTCGAGATCCTCGCTGGAAAGGCCATGTTTTAGAACAATGGCACCATACAGCGGCAGGCCCAATCGATCCTGATTTTCATACAATTCATCGTGAGCCTCCCAGAAGAATCCTTGACTCCCGGCATACTCAGCGGTGACCGCTGCACCCAGTGCATGGGGGTGAGCGGTGGTCAGAGGGAAGTTACGGAACACGAACAGCAAATCATCGCGAAAAAGCTGTTGCAGATTCTTGACCATCCAATACGCCTCACCACAATAGGGACATTCATAGTCGCCAAATTCCACCAAGGTGACCTTGGCATGCACACTTCCCTGGCGATGGTCGTTGGCACTTACCGGAACTTTGAGAGTGGCCATGGGATCACCTGCTAATTTTTGGTTGGTGTACTTTGTGACGAATTCGCCAAAGCATCCAGCGCATCCAGAATGCCGTCCGCCCCAGGGTTGATTGCCATCGGGGAGACGTGGCTCCAGGCGACCACCCCCTCCTTGTCAATCACGAACAGCGCCCGCTTACAAACCCCGAGGAGGGACTCGTACGCTCCATACTGTCGTGCCACAGCCCCTTTGGGCTCGAAATCGGCCAGCAGGCTGAAGTGAAAACTCCGATCTTTGGCAAAGGCCTGATGGCACCAGGCGCTGTCAACTGAGATACCCAGTAGCGCCGCACCGTATTCTCTGAATGTGGGCAGCAACTGGTTGTAGAATGTCAGTTGGTCACCACACACCGAAGTCCAGTCAGCGGGATAAAACGCCAGTATCACGGGATTTCCCTTTAACTCACGCAGCGACAACTGTTGATCAGGGGTTGCGTAAAGGGTGAAGTCGGGCGCGACAGTGCCGGCCGGCAGCGCCCCCTGAACCAGGTCGCCATTCGTTTCTTTTGCATCATCAAATTCTGAAGTGTTCATTGCTTGAACCTTGATAGATGGGTGGTTGGGGCGTGCTCAGTGGGATACGACGTGCCCGGCGGGATAACTCCATCCACCATCAAGGGGGTTAAAAAAGACAACGATGCCTCAAGCTCAGCCTGAGCCTGAGTGATTTCGGCCGCGAAACGTTCACGTTCCGCATCAAGGAACACAAGGAGATCCGCCGTGGAATCGCGGAATTGGAATTAGGCCAGGTTGCCAAGGGAACGGTCGGATTAGCTCTGGCTCACCCATAATTATAGTCGTTGGTGACGCTTACCGTAGTCGCTGAATGAATTTTCGGTATCCTCCAGTGCCAACAACACCTCGCGCTTATCTGGCTGCCATTTTAGGCGGCCTTTTTTACACGATGATTTTGGCAGCTATTTCGCCACTTTAGATAAATATACATCTGTTTTCTGGAGGACAATTGCTGCCCGTTCCGACAAGCAGAAATCGACCAGAGGCAGAAACTGAAACCGCGTTCTGAGCGATCATGTTTTCATACGGTGCAATCCTCCAGCCGTCGTACTATAGGCCGGTCGACAGAATGGAGATTGATATGGGGAATGCTCAGGACAAACGAGTCGTTGTCATTGGAGCCGTTATAGTAGACGCTTCCTTAGCGTCTCACCTGGCTGATCAAGGCAGGAATATTAACTTGGTTGAGACTGAAGGTATCGCGTCGGGAGTGACTTGGAGTTCACTCGCATGGATCAATACCCAATACGGATAGCCTGACCCTATTGCAGAACTGCGTAGAGCAGCAATCAAGAATGTGTCTCGTGCAGCGATGGTGCTGCACTTCACGAATAGTTGAGATCGGTCCTCGAGAAGCTGAACGGTTGTGAGGGTAGCCTTTACAAATATTGTCACTGACCGCTTTTGGCCGTTATCCGCCTTTCACGAAAGGCCGCTTTGGGCCGGCAGCGGTGACTTTGCAACCGGCAACATCTGATCCATAGTCCTCACCTGCAGGCTTGGCCAAGGTGTTGCTCACTACTTAGTGCAACAGTTGCCCCTTCCCCCTCGATACGTACTTCGGACGCAGTCAAGCATGCCTGGTGCGACACCACCCCCTCAGCGGCTCGGAGGGTTACTCAAACAACTCCGCCTGTGAGTCAGATTTGTAGCCATCAATCACAAGGACCTGCGAGACTTGACAGTCCGGATAAACCCATTTGCTCCAAGTTGGCTAAAATGCCATAGCGACGCAGCGGGAAACTGGATTTCGAAATAAGCCGGCTATCGACCTTCTAGCCACCAACAGAGCCTTATGTGTTCCCAACACATTGGAATAGGGACTGATAAATGTCTACCAAACAAAACCTGATCCTTTAAGAGAAAAGGATCAGGCTGCGCGTGACTTACAGGCCCAGCTCAGTCAGGCCTGGATGATCATCCGGACGGCGACCCAGTGGCCAGTGGAACTTACGCTCGCTTTCCTTGATGGGCATGTCGTTGATGCAGGCGAAGCGGCGGTGCATCAAGCCGTCGGCTTCAAACTCCCAGTTTTCATTGCCGTAGGAACGGAACCAGTTACCCGAATCGTCGTGCCACTCGTAGGCGTAACGGACGGCGATGCGGTTTTCAGTAAAGGCCCACAGCTCTTTGATCAGACGGTAGTCCAGCTCTTTCTTCCACTTGCGAGTGAGGAAGCCCTGAGCTTCTTCGCGATTGTTCGCAAACTCGGCTCGGTTACGCCATTTGGTATCCAGCGTATAGGCAAGCGCAATTTTTTCAGGGTTGCGAGTATTCCAGCCGTCTTCAGCGAGCCGAACCTTTTCAATCGCCGATTCGCGAGTGAATGGAGGAAGTGGCGGACGAACTTGCTCGTTGGACATGGTGGTACCTCCAGATGAGTGGATGAATCAAAAATCGAACATTGGTTAAACTAGGCAGATGCCGTTGAATCTAGTTGGAGCAGTATGTAAAAACATGAAGCAAAGGCTGAAAGAGCGCAGCCGACAGCCGCCAATAGAGGCAACTAAAAACATACACTAACGGTCTATCAAGAAATCGAAAGGTGAAGCGCTTACAGGCCCAGCTCAGTCAGACCTGGATGATCATCCGGCCGGCGGCCTAGGGACCAATGGAACTTACGCTCGCGTTCCTTGATCGTCATGTCATTGATGCAGGCGAAGCGGCGGTGCACCAAGCCGTCGACCTCAAACTACCGATTTTCATAGGAGCGAAACCAGTTGCCTGAAGCGAGTCGGACCTTTTCAATCGCGGATTCGCGAGTGAAGGGAGGAAGTGGCGCACGAGCTTGCTCATTGGACATGGTAGCGCCTCCCATCTTTGGGATGACTCAGTTGAGCTAGTCTTACTGAGATTTCAGGCGCTTACGCGCTGCCCTTCTTTGAGTAATATCTTCGCTACTTCTTTTGCACTGTCTGGGGCCGTAAATTCACCCATCACGCGGGCCACGGTTATCGCACCCTCTATAAGCACAAATAGTTGCCTAGCCAAGGCTACCGGGTCTTCGACACCTAACTGATTGGTTAGCTCTAGCGTGTAGTCCAGAAGCTTTTGTTTATGCAGCTTTGCAATCTGTCGAATCGGATCGTCTGCATCGCCAACCTCGCCGGCTGTGTTAATAAATGCACATCCCCGAAATCCGTCAGACTCGAACCAACTTTTCAGCACATCAAAAATTCCAAGAATGCGGGCTTGCGGCGTTTGCGCTTTTTCGCATTCGCTCCTGAACCACTGCATCCATCGTACATCGCGTGCATTTAATGCCGCTGCCGCTACATCGTCTTTGTTCGCAAAATAGCGATAAATACTTTTACGTGCTACCCCCGAGGTCTTTACCAAAAGATCCATACCAGTGGCGTGAATCCCATTTTCATAAATTAACTTCTCGGCAGTAGCCAGAATTTTTTCGCGTGTATCGGTCATTTGCTTGTCCATGTAGACAGAGTAGAACGATCGTTCTCCCTCGTCAAGCACCTCTTGATTTTTTCGCTTGCTGGGCCGGCAAGGACATTTTCACCAATGCGGCGCTTAAATTTGCGCGTGCCCCACATGCCTGTCGTCCCCAGGTATGAGCGCCTGCTCTATTGCAGTGGGATATAGATATCCGTCTGCCACTCTTCCAGCGGCGTCTCAGGAAAAACGCTCAGGTAGTGGAAGAACATCGGGTGGTCGCGGAGTTCTTCGTTGCTGCCGGGGAGCCAGTCACGAAAGATCGGATAGATGCTCTCGCCGATGTGATCAGGCGAGCCGATGTGGCGAACGACCACACAGCGCCCCCCGGGGATGATCAGCTCGCAGACGCCGTAGTCGTTCGGCTCCACTGCCCCGTCGATCTCGCCGCAGATGGCAAAGCGGAATTCTTTCCCCGGCGTCGTGTCGGGGTTGCCGTATGGTATTCCGAAGGTGCGGCTCGCGCCTACCGGCGACTGCCCGCTGCCCGTGCGCCATTGGATGAATTGGCGCACGCTCTCGTCAAGCTGTGCGGGTGGGCCACAGTGTTCGAGGGCGGCGACACGTACTTCGGCGAAATCGACGATACGGACCTGCATGGTAATGCTCCTGGTGAAATGGGGAATGGCGAAAACCGCATGCCAGGTCTGCCAGTTCGGCTGCTGCCGGAAGGTACTGGGCGTCATGCCGAAATCCCGTCGAAAGGCCCGGCTGAATGCCTCGGGGCTGGAGAAGCCGGCGTCGAGCGAAGCATCCAGTACCGAATACTCCGTACCGGCCGCCAGGCGATGCGCCGCACGCCGCAGGCGCATCAATTGCACGTAACGCGCAACCGGCACGCCCACATAGGCGGTAAATTGGCGGTGGAAGTGAAACGCGGAGAAATGCGCTATCTCGCTCAGGGTGTTCACCGAAAGGTCTGCCTCAAGGTGGCCATCGATGTAAGCAAGCACGGTCTCGAAGCGTTTGGCGTAGGCAGTCGGGAAATCAGG
The DNA here is from genome assembly GCF_051913525.1 of Pseudomonas sp. PKS. Taxonomy (NCBI): domain Bacteria; kingdom Pseudomonadati; phylum Pseudomonadota; class Gammaproteobacteria; order Pseudomonadales; family Pseudomonadaceae; genus Pseudomonas; species Pseudomonas sp. PKS. The sequence continues at coordinate 17,388 of NZ_JBEGDO010000006.1, forward strand.
CACCGGGTGGAAGCTCCTGGTTATGCAGTCGGCGACAGAATCACCCAATCCGCAGTGGGTGTGCCTAGCCGGATTTGCTCAGGTTACTCCCCTGGCCGACCGTCTACACGCTCGCCACTCTTCTGGATTGCGCCACTACGTCGTTTCCTTTCCGGCAAAGCCTTCAACCATGTGCCATCTGAGCCGGACCATTCGCGGGTACACCCGTTCCCACAGGGTTTTACGTTGTGGTAGGGGGCGCGGTGGGCCTGAGGAGCGGCGGCGGCCCTAATCAGGACGCCGGGGCTACCAATCGATACCCAACGCCGGCTTCAGTGATGATGAACCGCGGTGCGGTGGGGTCGTCGCCGAGTTTTTGCCGTACATGGGCGACGACGATACGCAGGTAGTGCGTGTCATCGACATGCGTCGGTCCCCAGATGTCCTTGAGCAGTTGCTGCTGGGTGATGACGCGACCGGGGTGGCCGGCGAGCTGGGCGAGCAATGCGTACTCTTTGCGGGTCAGGGCTACTTCCGCACCGTCGAGGGTCACCTTGCGAAACGCAAAGTCCACCACCAAGGGCCCGAAGGTTGCGCTCGACTGCACGGCGTCGGCCTGGGGCGTCTGGCGCAGCAAGGCGCGGATGCGGGCGAGGAATTCCTGAATGCCGAACGGCTTGGTCACGTAGTCGTTGGCGCCGCCATCGAGTGCGTCGACTTTCTGTACTTCACTCGCGCGCACCGAGAGCACCAGCACTGGCACGGCGCTCCATTCACGCAGCTCGCGCAGCACCTGTTGGCCGTCCATGTCGGGCAGGCCAAGGTCGAGCACCACCAGGTCCGGCTTGCTCAGCGCGGCCTGGGCGAGGCCTTCGGCGCCGGTGGCGGCTTCGATGACTTTGTAGCCTTGTGAGGCGAGGCTGATGCGCAGGAACTTGCGGATCTGCGGTTCATCGTCGATGACCAGCAGGGTGGCGGACTGACTCATGGGGCTTCGCTTTCAGGCTCAGGTTGTGGAGGCAACGGCAAGCATAGAGTGATGCAGGTGCCCTGACCATCGATGCCGTCGCCGACGAGGATCTGCCCGCCGTGGGCGCCGATCATGCCTTGGCAGATGGCGAGGCCAAGGCCGGTGCCCTGCCCTCCCCGGTCGCCGCGGGCTGCGGTGTAGAACATGTCGAAAATCTTCTCGCGCTCACTCACCGGAATGCCCGGGCCTTGGTCGCTGACGGCGAAGTGCAGTTGCTCGTTCTGCTCAGAGACTTGCAGCGCCAGGCGCCCGTTGACCGGCGAGAAACGGGCGGCGTTTTCCAGCACGTTGACCAGCGCCTGTTCGATCAGCGCCGCATGCACGAACAGCAACGGCAGCGCAGGCGGCACATCGGTGTGCACCCGCAGCGGAGCCAGGACCACGCGCAGGCGGTTGAGGGCGCTGCCGACGATGTCGGCCGGGGCGACCCAGTCGCGGGCGAGCTTGAGGCCGCCGTGGCCGAGGCGGGTCATGTCCAAGAGGTTCTGGATGTAGCGGTCCAGGCGCTCGGCTTCGTTACGGGTGCCTTCGAGCAGCTCTTGGCGATCGGCCGGGGGAATGGCGTCGCCCAGGGCCAGCAGGCTGTCGATACTGCCGCGCATGGCGGTCAGGGGGGTGCGCAAGTCGTGGGAGACAGAGGCCAGCAGTGCGCTGCGCAGTTGTTCGGTCTCGCCATGCAGGCGCGCGGCCTCCAGTTGCTCGCCCAGGCGGGCGCGGGCCAAGGCCTGGGCCAGGGGCTGGCCGAGAGACATCAACAGGCGTCGGCGTTGGGGGCTCAAGGTCTCCCCTGTGCGTGGGCGCACGCCAAGCAGGGCCAGGGGTTGATCGTCCACCGCGAGCGGCCACCACCACCAACGCCCATCAGGCAAGGTGTCGCTGCCGTGCCCGGCGGCCTGGCCGTGCTGCCAGGCCCATTCGGCGGCGGCGCGTTCGTTATCAGTCAGTTGCGGTTCGTGGCTGCTGGTGGCTTGCAGCAGGCCCTCAGCATTGCGCTCGAGCAGGCAGGCCTGCATGTCCTGCCAGGCGCCCAGATGCTGGCCGGCGGCGTTGAACACGGCCTGGCGGTCCGTGGCCACGGTGAGACGACGTGAGAGGTCCAGCAGTTGCGTGGTCTCGGCCTGGGTTTCGCGCAGGGCCTGCAACTGGCGGCGCTGGCGGGCGGCGAGGTTGCCGGTGAGGCCCGCCATGAGCAGGAAGAACACCAGGGTGAGCACGTCTTCTTCGCGCTGGATGGCGAAGGAGAAGTTCGGCGGGATGAACAGAAAGTCATAGGTGAGAAACGACAGCGCCGCACAGGCCAGCGCCGGCCCCAGGCTGCTGCGCACCGCCACCAGCAGCACGGCGGCGAGGAACACCAAGGAAATGTTGGGCAGCGCCAGCACACTGGATACCGCCCACGACAACCCTGCGGCCAGCACGGTGGCCACCAATGCCAGCAGGTAATGGCGCCAGACCCACACGCGCAGCACCGCCGAGGGTGCCGTACGGGGCAGGGAGTCGCGATCGAGGACGTTGATTTCCAGGCCGTGGCTTTCTCGCAGCAGGCGCGCGGCCACGCCTGCGCCGAACAAGCGACGGCGCAGGCGATCGCGGGACTGGCCCACCAGCACCAGGCTGGCACGGCGTTCGCTGGCGTGCTGGATCAGGGTGCGGGCCACTTCACCGGCGCGCAGCACCACCACTTCGCCGCCCAGGCGCTCGGCCAGCTGCTGGGCGGCCTGCAGGCGCTGGCGGGCGGTCTCGTCGCGCAGGCGGCCGTTGTCCACATGCACCAGGCTCCAGGGCAAGTGGCGGCGCTGGGCGACGCGGCTGGCATGGCGCACCAGGCGTTCGGCCTGCTCGTCACCGTCCACGCCCACCAGCAGGCGCCCGCGCAGGGCCGGGGCCTCCTGGCCGCGCTGGCGGTAGCCGTGGGCGAGGTCGGCATCGACCTGGGCGGCGGCGGTCTGCATGGCCAGCTCGCGAAGGGCGGTGAGGTTGGTCTGGGAGAAGTAGGCGTCGATGGCCGCCCTCGCCTGCTCCGGCACATAGACCTTGCCCTCGCGCAGGCGCATGAGCAGCTCGCGCGGTGGGAGGTCGATCAGCACCAGCTCGAAGGCTTCCTGCAGGACCCAGTCCGGCAGAGTCTCGCGCACCTGCACACCGGTGATGTCGCGGACTTTGTCGTTGAGGCTTTCCAGGTGCTGGACGTTGACGGTGGTGTAGACATCGATGCCGGCAGCGAGCAGTTCCTGCACGTCCTGCCAGCGCTTGGCGTGGCGGCTGCCGGGGGCGTTGGTGTGGGCCAGTTCGTCCACCAGGGCCAAGGTGGGGGCGACCTTGAGCAAGCCGTCGAGGTCCATTTCCTCAAGGGTCACGCCGCGGTAGTCGGTACGCAACAAGGGCTGCTGGGCCAGGCCACCGAGCAGCGCCTCGGTTTCGGCGCGGCCGTGGGTTTCGACGATGCCGGCCAGCACCTGCACGCCCAGACGTTGTTGGGCATGGGCGGCCTGGAGCATGGCGTAGGTCTTGCCCACGCCGGGGGCGGCGCCGAGAAATACCTTGAGCTTGCCACGACCTTCGCGCGGCAGGCCCGCCAGGAGCGCATCGGCGCGGGCGGAGTCACTCATGTTTCATCCTTCGATTTCAGAGAGCCTGCAGCCTGCTGTGCAGGCCGCAGGCTTCGCCAGCTCCGACAAGGCTTAGGAGCCGGAGGGCATTGGGGCCAGGCGCTCCAGCGCCTGGTTCAGCGCCAGCACGTTGACCACAGGCGGGCCGATCAATGGGTGGAGGGTGGACGCTTCCACCAACGCTTGCAAGCGCTCCACCGATACCTGCCGCGCCGACGCCACACGAGGCAGTTGATAGGCCACGGCATCGGGCGGCAGGTGCGGATCCAGGCCGCTGCCGGAGGTGGTCAGCAAGGCCAGGGGTACAGGGCCTTGCTGGGGCTTGTAGAGCGCAGAGGCCTCGGCCTTGACCCGCTCGGCCAGGGCCGGATTGCTCGGCGAGAGGTTGCTGGCGCTGCTGGCGACGGTGGCGTAGGCGCCGGCCGACGGGCGCGAGTGGAACCAGGCATCGCCAGTGAAATCCTGGGCGATCAGGGCCGAGCCGCGCACCCGCCCCTGCTCGTCACGTACCAGGCTGCCATTGGCCTGCTCGGGGAAGGCGACCTGGGTGATGCCGGTCACCGCCAGGGGATACAGCGCGCCGGTGACCAGGGTCATCAACAGGGCCAGGCTCAGGGCCGGGCGTAGGTATGTGGTCATGTCCATCTCCTTCAAACCAGTTGCAGGGCGTTGAGCAAAAGATCTATCGCCTTGATCCCGGCAAACGGCACGATGATGCCGCCCACGCCGTAGATCAGCAGGTTGCGTCGCAGCAGGTGGGCCGCGCTCGCCGCCTGGACGCGCACGCCGCGCAGCGCGAGCGGGATCAGCACGACGATGATCAGCGCGTTGAACACGATGGCCGAAAGGATCGCGCTCTGCGGGCTCTGCAGCTGCATGAGGTTGAGCACGCCCAACTGCGGGTAGATCGCGGCGAACAGCGCCGGCAGGATGGCAAAGTACTTCGCCACGTCGTTGGCGATGGAGAATGTGGTCAGCGCACCGCGGGTGACCAGCAGTTCCTTGCCCACCTGGACCACGTCCAGCAGCTTGGTCGGGTCGCTGTCCAGATCGACCATGTTGGCCGCCTCGCGCGCGGCCTGGGTGCCATCGTTCATGGCCATGCCGACATCAGCCTGGGCCAAGGCGGGGGCATCGTTGGCGCCGTCACCGCACATGGCCACCAGGCGGCCGTCGTTCTGTTCCTGGCGGATGCGCGCCAGCTTCTTCTCCGGCGTGGCCTCGGCCAGCACATCGTCGACCCCCGCTTCGGCGGCAATAGCAGCGGCGGTCAGCGGGTTATCGCCCGTCACCATCACCGTACGGATCCCCAGCTTGCGCAGCTCGGCGAAACGCTCGCGAATGCCGGGCTTGACCACATCCTTGAGGTGGATCACTCCCAGCAAACGCTTGTCGATGCACACCAGCAGCGGTGTGCCACCGCTCTGGGCGATACGCTCGACTTCACGAGCCAACGGCGTGGGCATCTCCAGGCGTTGCAGGCCGACGAAGGCCAACACCGCATCGACCGCGCCCTTGCGGTAGCAGCGTTGCTGGAAGTCGATACCCGAGAGCCGCGTCTCTGCACTGAAGGCAATGGCGTCGAACTGGTTGGCCGAAGGTTCGATGAACGCCTGTTGATGACGTAGGTATTCGACAATCGACTTGCCCTCGGCAGTGTCGTCGGCAAGCGAGGCGAACAACGCGCCCTCCCCCAGTTCCCGCGCGGTGATGCCGGGCGCGGCATGCAGTGCACTGCAACGACGGTTGCCGAAGGTGATGGTGCCGGTTTTGTCGAGCATCAGCGTGTGCACATCACCCGCCGCCTCCACCGCACGGCCGGAGCGGGCGATGACGTTAAGGCGCACAAGGCGGTCCATGCCGGCGATGCCGATGGCCGAGAGCAGGCCACCGATGGTGGTGGGGATGAGCGTCACCAGCAGCGCGGCGAGGAAGATCAGCGGCAGGCTGCCGCCGGAAAACCGGGCGAATGGCTGCAGGGTCACCACCACGATCAGGAAGATCAACGTCAGGCCGATCAGCAGGATATCCAGGGCGATCTCGTTGGGGGTCTTCTGGCGTTTGGCGCCTTCGACCAAGGCGATCATGCGATCCAGGGTCGACTCGCCGGGGTTGCTGGTGATGCGAATCAACAGCCAGTCCGAAACCAGACGGGTGTTGCCGGTCACTGCCGAGCGGTCGCCGCCGGACTCACGGACCACAGGGGCCGACTCGCCGGTGATGGCCGCCTCGTTGACCGCAGCGATGCCTTCGAGCACTTCACCGTCACCAGGGATCAGCTCGCCAGCGACGACCTTGACCACATCGTCCTTGCGCAGCTGGGTGGCGGGCACGGTCTCGTAGCCGCCATCGGCGGTGCGACGCTGGGCGGTCAGGCCCTGACTGCCGGCCTTGAGGCTGTCGGCACGGGCCTTGCCGCGGCCTTCGGCCAGGGCTTCGGCGAAGTTGGCGAACAGCACGGTGAACCACAGCCACAGGGCGATCTGCAGGGCCACGCCGGTCCCCACGCCACTGCCGGGGACGAAGCACAGCAGCGTGGTCAGCAGCGCGGTCAGGGCGACCACCAACATCACCGGCGAGCGCTTGAGTTGACGGGGGTCGAGCTTGACGAAAGCCTGTACCAGGGCTGGACGCCAGAGCGCGGCGAAGCGGGTCTGGTCCACGGCGGTGCGGTGGGCTTTGACGTCAGGAATAGGCATGTTCATGGGAGGTCCTCAGAAGCCAAGGCTCAGGTGTTCGGCAATCGGCCCGAGGGCCAGGGTCGGCAGGAAGGTCAGGCCACCGACCAGCAGGATGGTCACCAGCAGCAGGACCACGAACAGCGGGCCATGGGTGGGGAAGCTGTTCAGGCCCTGGGGCGCACTCTTCTTCGCTGCCAAGCTGCCAGCCAGGGCGAGAACCGGCAGGATGTAGCCGAAGCGGCCGATGAGCATGGCCAGACCGATCATCAGGTTGTGGTACGGCGTATTGGCACCGAACCCGGCAAAGGCCGATCCGTTGTTGGCGGTGCCGGAAGTGTAGGCGTAGAGCAGTTGGCTGAAGCCGTGGGCACCGGGATTGGTCACGGCACTGGCAGGCCCGGCGAGGCTCGCGGTGATGGCACCGAGCACCAGTACACCCACCGGCATCACCAGCAAGGTCGCCACCAGCAGTTGCACCTCCCGCGCCTGGAGCTTCTTGCCTAGGTACTCCGGCGTGCGCCCGATCATCAGGCCCGCCAGGAACACAGCGATCAGCACGAACAGCAACATGCCGTACAGCCCCGCGCCGACGCCGCCGAAGATCACCTCGCCGACCATCATGTTGACCATGGCCACCATACCCGTGAGCGGGTTGAGGCTGTCATGCATGGCGTTGACCGAACCGTTCGAGGCGGCGGTGGTGGTCACGCTCCACAGCACCGAGGCGGTGGTGCCGAAGCGGCTTTCCTTGCCTTCGAGCGGCGCGCCCTGTTGTACCTGGGCGCTTTCCAAGGCGGGGTTGGGCTGTTGCTCGGACCACAGCGCCGTGGCGCCGCCGAGCAGGAACAGACCCAACATGCAGGCGAGGATCGCCCGGCTCTGGCGCAGGTCTTTGACGTAATGGCCGAAGGTGAACACCAGCGCTGCCGGAATGAGGATGATCGATGCCACCTCGAACAGATTGCTCCAGGCCGTAGGGTTCTCGAACGGGTGTGCCGAGTTGACGCCGAAGAAGCCGCCGCCATTGGTGCCCAGTTGCTTGATGGCAATCTGGCTGGCGGCAGGGCCAAGGGGAAGGGTCTGGTCGCTGCCTTGCAAGGTCAGCGCGTGGGCGTAGTCGGCAAAGGTCTGCGGCACGCCCTGCCACACCAGCAGCAGCGCCAGCACCAGACACAATGGCAGCAGTACGTAGAGGGTGGCGCGGGTCAGGTCAACCCAGAAATTGCCCAGCGTGGTGGTGGAGCGACGAGCAATCCCTCGGCACAGCGCGACCAGCACGGCAAGGCCGGTGGCGGCACTCACGAAGTTCTGCACGGTCAGGCCGATCATCTGGCTCAGGTAGCTGACCGAGGCTTCGCCGCTGTAGGCCTGCCAGTTGGTGTTGGTCATGAAACTGACTGCAGTGTTGAACGCCAGCGCCCACTCCTGCCCCGGCAGGTGCTGCGGGTTCAGCGGCAGGTACCCCTGAAGCAGAAGCATGGTGAACAACAACACGAAGCCCACCAGGTTGAAGGCCAGCAAGGCCAGGGTGTATTGCTTCCAGTTCTGCTCCTGATCGGCGCGTACGCCGGCCAGGCGGTAGCAACCTTGCTCCAGCGGGCCGAGCACCGGTGTCAGCCAGGTGCGCTGCCCTTCCATCACCTTGAAGCAGAAGCGCCCAAGCCAGGGTGCTGGCAGCAGTACGATAGCGAAGAACGCCAGCAGCAATAGGTAGTCGTAACTGTGCATGGCCGCCCCTTAGCTGCGATCGGCGCGCAGCAGCGCCACCAGCAGGTACATCACCAACACCACTGCCAGCAGCAGTGACACCCCGTCCAGCATGTTCATGTACGCATCTCCCTTGGTACGGCGCATAGGCCGCTTTAGGGCAATTGTCCGAGGGAGGGGCGTAAAGGGACGAGACGGGGGGTGGGGCCAGGGCATAAAGAGTGCGTAAAGATCAGGCTTTTCGGCAGCCGCCATCGTCGCGGGTACCCCCGCAAGGATGGCGGCATGGAGAGCCTTGGCCTGTCTACCGCTGGGGTGTCTGCTGCCCCGCGTTACGACTCCAGTCCAGCAGCAGGCTGTAGCCCACCGCCAGCAAGGTCGGCCCGATGAACAGGCCGATGAAGCCAAAGGCGATCAGCCCGCCGAACACCCCGAGCAGCACGATCACCAACGGCAGGTTGCCACCGCGGCTGATCAGGTAGGGCTTGAGGACGTTGTCCACGCCGCTGATGATGAAGGTGCCCCACAGGCCGAGGAACACCGCCATGCCGTACTCACCCTTCCACACCAGCCAGCCGGTGGCCGGTATCCAGGCCAGCGGCGGCCCCATGGGGATCAGGCTGAGCATGAAGGTCACCAGGCCCAGCACGATGGCGCCCGGCACGCCGGCGATCAGGAAGCCGATCAAAGCCAGCAGGCCTTGGGCCGCGGCAGTGCCGATCACGCCGTTGACCACGCGCTGCACAGTGCCAGCCACCAGGTCCAGGTAATACTCGGCGCGATCCCCCATCAACCGCTGCAACAAGCGCAGCACGAAAGCAGCTAGGCGCGGCCCGTCACGGTAGAAGAAGAACACGAACACCAGGCTCAGGGTCAGCTCCAGGGCGCCGCTGCCAATCTGCGCACTGCGTGCCAGAAGCCAGTTGCCGACCTGCCCCAGGTGGGGCTTGATCGAGGCCAGCAAGGCCGCGCCCTGTTGATCCATGGAGTCCCACCAGCGCACCAGGCGCTCCCCCACCAGAGGGATGCTGCCCAGCCAGTCGGGGGCGTCGGGCAAGCCGTCGACCTGTACGTCACGGATGAACGCGGTGGCATCACGGATGTGGTCGGCCAGATTGAAGCCGAGCCACACCAGCGGCAAGGCCACCACCAGGATCCACACGGCGGTGAGCAGGCTCGCGGCGAGCGTTTCGCGCCCGCCCAGCACGCGGGTGAGCAGGCGCATCAGCGGCCAACTGGCGAACGCCAGGATGGCGCCCCAGAGCAACGCCGAGATGAAAGGCGCCATCACCCACAAACCGGCCCCGAGCAAGGCCAGCAGCAGGATCTGGATCAGCAGGCGATCATTGTTGGGCATGGATGGGCTCATTCAACGGATCAGCTCCAGGTGCAGGCCCTCGGTGGGTGCCGTCCCGACTTCCAGGCGGGTACTGCGCACGCCGGCGTTTACCAGTTGCTCGCGCCAGGCCTCGGCCTGGGCGCCGCTGAGGCTGGCGCGCAGGGTGCTGTCCAGGTTCAGGCTGCGCCCGAGCAAAGCCACCCAGGTGGGCTGCGGTGCGGCAAGGTCAGGGTAGTCCAGCTTGCCGGTGTCGCGCAGTTCGCGCAGCACCGTGGCCGGAGTCGGCAACAGCTCGCCCAGAGGGTGATCGGCCACGAACTCCTCGACGTGCAGGTAGGCGCGGCGATTGCCACGGGTGACGCTGTAGAGCGAGACCAGGGTGTCGGCCTCTTCGGCGGAGCGGCGCAGAAGAATGAACGCCTGTTGCTCGTCACCACCATTGAGGCGGGCATTGGCGAACACCTCGTTGGCCCACAGGCTGGCTTCGCCGCAATCACGGCCCTGGCACCAGAACAGCGGGTAGCCTCCCTCGCGCTGCAAGGCCTCGCGGGCGCTGGTGAAGGCCTCACGGGCGGTCCGTTCGACAGGGAGCTCATAGGTGACGGAACTGACCTGGCCGCGGCTTTCGACCTTCTCGTCCACCCGCAGGCGGCCGCTGATCTTGCGCAAAGGGCCCATGGGGTAGACCCGCTCCTGCTCCACGGCCGGACGCTGGTCGACCACTTTGGCGTCCACCGGCACGGGCAGGCTGCCGGCCCACGACAAGGGGCTGGCCAGGCCCAGGCAAACGGCGATCAGGGTGCGCGTGATCATCGGCCACCTGTCACGCACAGGGCGCCGATGGGGTTATCCAGGATGTCTGGCATGTGCATGGTTGTCTCCGTGTTCAACCCGCCAAGCCTCGACACTTGTCCAGTGCAAGTCAAGAAAAGCCGAAGAAGCGATTGAAACAGTCTGCAACAAGGGTTGCGCCCTGTTCGTCATTCAAATGCAGGTGATGGCCACCGGGCAGCGTGACCTGCTCAAAGGGTAGCTGCTCCAGCAAGGCTGTGTGCTGCGCGAGCATGCCATCGGCCGCCACCACCAGGCAGGCCGGGCACGCGAGCCTGTGCACGAAGGCCATGGCCTGCGCCTCGTTCAGGCGTACCGGTGATGGCAAGGTCAGGCGGCTGTCGCTGCGCCAGCTGTAGCCGCCCGGTACCGGCATCAAGCCACGCTGGGCCAGCAGCTCGGCGGCTTCGCGGCTGACCGCGACCATGCCTTTCATGCGCGCCTGTACGCCTTCTTCAAGGGTCGCGTACACCGACTTGCGCTTGCCATCCAGGCGCAGTTGCGCCTGCAGCGCCATGCCCAGGCGTTCTGCGGCGTCCTGCTCGCGGGCCGTGGGCGGGATCACGCCGTCGATCAACGCCAGGTGGCTGATGCGATCGGGCAAGGCACCCGCCAGTTGCACGCTGATGATTGCGCCCAACGAGTGTCCGAGCAGACCAAAGCGCTTCCATCCCAGTTGCTCGGCCACCCGCAGCACATCGTGGGCGTAGTCGGCCAAGGCGTAACCGGCGCCGACGGGGCGATGCTCGGAATAGCCATGCCCGGCCAGGTCCAGGGCGAGCACGCGCAGCCCTTTGAGGCGCGGCGCCAGGCGGGCGAAGCTGTTGGCGTTGTCCAGCCAGCCATGCAAGGCGATCACCGGCAGGCCGTCATCCGGCCCGAACAGGTGCGCCGCCAGCTCGATATGGCCCAGGCTCAGGCGGATCTCTTCGACGTGCGTACTCATGCCCGGCTCCAGCGATCGAACAGGCCTTTGATCAAGCGCGCAGTGTCTCCCGGGCGCTCCAGCGGGAACATGTGCCCACCTGGCAGGCTGTGGTATTCGCCCCGGGGAATGCCACGCACCGCCAGGGCATGGTGTCGGCGGATCACCCGGCTCTGGTCGCCACGCACCACCGCCAGCGGCACCTGCAACTGGCGCGCTGGCGCCGGGCTGACGTGGGGGATACTGCGGTAGATGTCGATTTCGGTGCTCGGGTCGAAGCGCAGGCGCAAGCCCTCCTGAGTGGCCTGCAGGCCGTGCTCCAGATACGCCTCCAGGCAATCGGGGTCGAAGTGGCGGAACAGCGTCTTGCCGGCGAAATAGGCCCGTGCGCTGTCACGGTCGGGGAATGCCTCGCGACGCCCCAGGGTTCGCCCGGCCGGGGTGATGCGGTCGATGAAGCCCAGGCGCTTGGCTGCGCGGATCATCCACTGGTCGGCGCGGGTCAGCACAGGCGAATCGAGCATCACCACGCCTCGGTAGTACTGCGGGCAACGTAGGGCGGCATGCAGGTGCAGAAGGCCACCCAGGGAATGGCCGACGCCCCAGACCGGCTGCCCCTGCTGGCCCAGGTGATGAAGCAACTCATCGACCAGGCTCTGCCAGTTGTCGTTGACCGGAAACCGCGGGTCGTGTGCATGTTGAGCCAGGTGCCGGACCTGGTAGTCCGGCGCCAGGGCGGCGAACAACTTGCCGTAGGTGGCCGAAGGGAAGCCATTGGCGTGGGCGAAGAAGATCTGCTGCGACATGGCGGCCTGGTCTGAATGGGAAGTGATAGCCCATTGTCGGCATGGCGCGCTGGGGCGGCAACGTTCGGAAAGGTCATCGCTGAGGGCGATCCGGACATGCCTGGCATGTGTGTCACCTTCTTCGCGGGTGAGCCCGCTCCCACAGGTTCTGTGTTGCTATCAAACCTACCGCCGCGTCTGGGAGCGCGTTTACCTGCGAAGAGATCACCGCCAAAAGCCAGGGTCAGCCAGCGTGGTACAGCCCCAGCAAGGTCATCAACCCGGCCAGCGGCCAGTCCCCTTCCAGCTCAGCAAGGCTCGCCGTGCTCAGGGGCGCCGGTTGCTGGCCATGGCCGTGTTCGAGCATGCCCACCAAGGTGCCAACCAAGGGCTGGTGACTCACCAGCAGCACATGCTCCAGGCCCAGTTTGTCCAGCTCGCCGATCACCTGCCCGACATCGCTGTCGGGGGTGAGCCAAGGCACGGTACGCACCGGTTCCTCGAAGCCCAGGGCGTCATGCACCAGGGCGGCGGTCTGCTGGGCCCGAACGTAAGGGCTGGCGATGATCGCCTGCAGCGGTTGGCCCAACAGGCGCGCGGCGCTGCGCAGCACCTGCTCGCGACCATGGTTGGTCAGGCGCCGCTCAGCGTCGGTGTTGGCACGTGGCTCGGCCTCGCCATGGCGCAGCACCCAGACCTTCACAGTTTGGGCTCCTGGTCACGCACCGGGTGAGGCGCCGAGGCAACTTCGTGGGGCACTTCGCCTTCAGGGGCGCGAGGGGTCGGCCAGTCGGCGAACGGCCAGGGCTTCTGGTCGCTGTGGAAGGTGCCAAAGCGGCCGATCTGCGCCAGGAACTGGCTCAGGCTGTCGCCGAAGTTCATCAGGCTGCCGCTGGGCGCGCCATAGACCAGGCGATAGATCAGCTGGACCAGCACCAGGCCACCCAGCAACAGCTGGGCCATGTGCCAGACCAAGAGGAACACCAGCATCCACAGTACCCGCAGGATGATCGATTCGCGCTGGGCGCGGTTGGCTGTGTCGTTCATGCATGTGCTCCGGGATCAATTGAAACCGCTGATGGAAATGAAATCGACGTCGGTCTTGGGCTCGGCGCGCATCAGGTGCTCGATCACCTGGTTCAGCGTACGCCCCTCGAAGAGGATCGCGTGCAGGCCAGCCACCAGCGGCATGTACACCTGTACCTCTTGGGCCTTGGCCTTGAGCACCTTGAGGGTGTTGACGCCCTCGGCCACCTCGCCCAGGCGGCTCACCGCCTGTTCCAGGCTCAGGCCCTGGCCCAGGGCATGGCCGACCTGATAGTTGCGGCTCTTGGGCGAAGAGCAGGTGACGATCAAGTCGCCGACCCCGGCCAGGCCCAGGAAGGTCATGGGGTTGGCGCCCTGGCTCACGGCGAAGCGGGTCATCTCGGCCAGCGCGCGGGTGATCAGCATGCTCTTGGTGTTCTCGCCCATGCCCAGGGCGACGGCCATGCCGGCAATGATGGCGTAGACGTTCTTCAACGCGCCGCCGAGTTCGACGCCGAAGCGGTCGGCGCTGGCGTAGACGCGGAAGGTGCGGCCATGCAACACCGCCTGAACGCGTTGGCAGAGGGCTTCGTCCTCGCTGGCCACCACGGTGGCGGTCAGGGCGTGCTCGGCGATCTCGCGGGCCAGGTTCGGCCCCGACAGCACGCCGATGCGAGCCTCGGGCGCGATCTCTTCGAGGATCTGGCTCATCAACTTGAAGCTTTGCGCCTCGATGCCCTTGGTCAGACTGACCAGACCCTTGCCGCGCAACAGCTCGGCATGAGGCGCCAGCACGCTGCGCAAGGCGCTGGAAGGCAGCGCGACGAAGATCAGGTCGCAGGCCTGCAACGTGGCCAGCAGGTCGTTGACCGGCTCCACTCCATCCTGCAGGCGAATGCCTTTGAGGTAGCGAGGATTCTCGCGATTGACGCGCATGGCCTCGGCCTGCTCGGGGTCACGCATCCATTGCCGTACCGGCACGCCGTTTTCGGCCAGCAAGTTCGCCACGGCGGTGCCGAAGCTGCCGCCACCCAGAACTGCAACAGGTTGCTGTTCAGTCATATCCAATCCGTTAAAGCCAATAAGTTAAGTTGGCGACCGGGGCATTATACGGCGCGCATGCGACAGAGCCAGTGGCAGTGCCAGCCCTGCGTATGGATATCAAATCGCACTGGCAAAACCCAAGCGGTCAGTTAACATGCCTGTTTCATCTCTGAAACAAGGCCGTACCGTGTTCCCTGGCACGCCACCTTACCCTCGCCTGTTGTTGCTGACTGCCCTCTTGGGCGGCCCGGCCCTGGCCGATGACATGTTCCTCGACAACCAGGACCTGCCGCAGGTTCTGACCGCGACACGCCTGAAACAATCCCCGGCCGCTGTACCTGGCAGCATGACGGTGCTCGACAGCGAACTGATCCGCGCCAGCGGCGCACGCGACATCCCCGAGCTGATGCGCCTGGTACCCGGCATGATGGTGGGCTACGTCGCCGGCAACCAGCCGACCGTCAACTACCATGGCAGCAACGTCAACGACGCGCGGCGCATGCAGGTGCTGATCGATGGCCGCTCGGTGTATCGCGCGGGCCTGGCCACGGTGGACTGGAGCGACATCCCGCTGGCCATCGAGGACATCGACCGGATCGAGGTATTCCGCGGACCCAACACCGTGAGTTACGGGGCCAACGCCTTGATGGCGGTGGTCAACATCCTCACCCGCAACCCCGCCGACAGCCATGGCACCCGGGTGAAGGTCACCCGCGGCCAGGACGGCATCAACGATTACTACGCCAGCCAGGGCTTTGGCTGGGAAGGCGGCGACATGCGCCTGTCGCTGTCCGGCATGCAGGACGATGGCTTTGACGAGGACCAGTTCGGCAACGATTACCGCGACAGCCGCCGCCTCAACCGCTTCAACCTCAGCGCCAGCCATAACCTGGCGGTGAACCAGACCCTGGAATGGCAACTGGCGGCCAAGGAAGGGAGCAACCAGCGGCCTTATACGTATCAGCCGGTATTTCGCAGGGCGCCGTCTGGGGACAACGCCGATGTCAATGCCAAGGATTATGCAGGTTCCGTACGCTGGAACATCGACTTCAATCCCGAGCACAGCTTCTATGTCCAGACCTCCGCCCAACAATTCGAGCGTGATCAGGTTTGGCGAGCGTGCGACGCAGCCTTGGCATTCAGCCCGGAAATGGCCCGGCTTTGGCAACTGGACCCGGACTTCACCGAACGGGTCGCACGCAACATCAACAGCGGCAACGTCCCCACGACCACCGACCCAGTGCTCAACGACTTGCTTCAAAAAGTCCAGGACCAATGGGCCGCCGGCGCCAACCAGACCATCTGCGGCGACGTCGACCAGAGCACCCGGGAAACCCGCTTCGACCTGGAAATCCAGGACACCCTGAGCCTGACCGACAACCTGCGTCTGCTCAGTGGCATGAACTACCGTTACGACCGCGCCGACTCCCAGACCTACTTCAACGGCAGCCTCGATGACCAGACCTGGCGCCTGTTCGGCCAGTTGGAGTGGCGCGCCGACGAACACTGGATCCTCCAGGGCGGCGCGATGCTGGAAGACTCGCGCCTCTCAGGCAGCTCCCTCACTCCACGCATGGCGGTCAACTATCTGATTACCCCGCGCCACGGATTGCGCGCGGTGTACTCCGAAGCCGTACGCTCACCCGACATGTTCGAGAACAACGTCAACTGGAGCTATACGGTCGATAACCTCACGCCCAACTACTACGGTTTCAGCAGCGGCGAATACTTCGTCAAGACACGTGGTCCGGGCAACCTCGAACAAGAACGCATGCGTTCGAGAGAGCTGGGCTACAACGGCAATTTCAGCGACATCGACCTGAGCATGGATGTGAAGCTGTTCTATGACGAGATCACCGGAATGATCAGCGAGCCGTTGCGCAACAACCAGTACATCGCCAGCAACGCCAACAAGGCCCGCTTCAGTGGCAGCGAGACACAGCTGGACTGGCGCCCTACCCTGCGTGACCGGCTGCGCCTGACCTACGCCTACGTCGATGCCTGGGCCAGCAACCCCAACGATCGGCGCCTAAGCGCACGCAACAGTGGCTCGGCCGGCTGGATGCACGAATGGGGAGACGGGTGGTCCAGCGCGCTCTTCTATTACGGTGACGACGCACTCAACCAGTACCGCTATGAGCGCCTCGACCTGCGAGTGGCCAAGCGCCTTCGCATCCAGGGTAGCAACCTGGAATTGGCCGCGCTCTGGCAGCAGCGCCTGGACGACGAGCCCGTCACCGTGCCACAGAACCGCTACGACAGCCGTCATCGCCTGAGCGTGAGCGCGGAGTTGGAGTTCTGATGGCCTTGCTGCTGCGCCTGCTGCTGTTCTGCCTGTGGCCCTTGGGCGCGGTGTCAGCCAGCGAGATTCTGTTGGTAGGCGCCAGCGACCAACCCGGCGTACGCAGCTTCGTCTCCGCCCTGGAAGCGCGTCGCCCCACCGACCAGGTGCATTTCAAGACCGTCGACACCCTGCCCAGGCCCGGGCAGTTGAAGGCGGATGTGCGCCTGGTGCTGCTCGACAACGCAGCGTTCGAATGGCGCCTTGGCGAGGCCGCTGGCCCTCCGGCGCTGGCCTTGCGTGTCAGTCGGGTACAGGCGGAACAACGCCTGGGAAAGTCGCGTCCCGCCTACCTGTGCCTGTTGTGGAGCGATCCACCGCCTGGTCGGCAATTGCGCCTGGCGCGCTACCTGTTGCCACAGGCGCGACGAATCGGAGTGCTGTACGGCGAACATAGCCGCTTCATGCTGGACGAGCTGCGCCTGGCCGCCCGTCCACTGGGCCTTGAGATCGTCGCACAGGACTGGCCGGACCCGCGCGACAGTCGCCCGCTGCAACACCTGCTGAGCAACAGCGATGTCCTGCTGGGGATCGACGACCCCGACCTGTACAACTCCAAGACCGCCAAGAATGTCCTGCTCAGCAGCTATGGCCGGCAGATGGCGCTGATCGGCCCCAACGCAGGCTTTGTCCGTGCCGGGGCGCTGGCCAGCACCTTCAGCGACCAGGACGACTGGCTCGCAGTGCTCGACCAGTTGCTCGACCGCTCGCCCGCCAGTTGGCCGCGCAGCCACTACCCCGCGCACTATGGGGTCAGCGGCAACCAGCAGGTGGCTCGCGCCTTGGGGCTGGAGCCGATCGACCCCAAGGCCGCCGCCGTGGTCCTGGCCGAAGGAGAGCCCACCCCATGAGCAACCGCCTGAGCTGGGACATCCACACCCGCACCCAGATCATCAGCCTGGGCCCCGCCCTGTTGCTGACCCTGCTGCTGATCAGCTTCTTCACCTTCGTGCGTCTGCAGGACCTGCGCCAGGAGCTCAACCATACCGGGCAGTTGATCGCCAACCAATTGGCTCCCGCCTCTGAATATGGCGTGATTTCCGGCAACAATGAGGTACTCGAAAGCCTCATGCGCGCGACCTTGAGCATTCCGCACGTACGTTTTCTCGAGGTGCAGGACAGCCGCAACCACATCCTGGTGTACGTCGAGCAGAACGGCGAGAACGTCAACCGTGCCCAGCGTGTGGAAGTGTTCCAGGCACCGATCCGCTTGCAACAGATCCGCCTGGACAACGACTTCCTGCAACAGGGCAATACGCCTGCTCCCAGCATTGGCGATGACTATCTGGGGCGGGTGATCGTGGGCATGTCCGACGATGCGTTCAGCCAGCGCCAGCAGGAAATCGTCATCAAGGCCGGCATCCTGGCCCTGTTCGCCTTGCTGTTCACCTTCCTGCTCGCCCGCCGCCTGGCCATGAGCCTGGCCAAGCCGATCAGCGACATGGGCCATGCGGTCAAGGCGATCCAGAAGGGCGAGTTCAAGACCCAGGTGCCGGAAGTCGACGACAGCGAACTGGGACACCTGGCCCGACACATCAACAACCTGGCCAGTGCCCTGGAGAAAGCCAGCACCGAGCAGAAGCAGGCCATGGCCCAGATGATCCAGGCGCGTGAGGAGGCCGAGCAGGCCAACCGGACCAAATCGGAGTTCCTGGCGATGATGAGCCATGAGCTGCGCACCCCCATGAACGGCGTACTGGGCATGCTGCAACTGCTCGAGACCACTCCACTGACCAGCGAACAGGCTGACTACACCGCCGTGGCCAGCGAATCCACCGGGCACCTGCTCAAGGTGATCAACGACATCCTTGATTTCTCGCGAATCGAGCGCACCACGCTGGAACTCGAACACATCGCCTTCAACCTGGGCGAGCTGATCAGCAGCAGCGTCCAGTCGTTCCAGCACAGTGCCCAGCAGCGCGGGCTGGGCCTGCATTTACAGCTCCCCCAGGGCATCGACCGGTTGCAGGTCACAGGCGATCCGACACGGATCCGCCAGATCCTGCTGAACCTGATCGGCAACGCCTTGAAATTCACCGAACACGGCCAGGTGGAAGTAGAAGCCCGTTGGCGGGTCCTGGATGCCCAGCAGGTGTGGTTCACCTGCGCGGTGCGTGACACCGGCATCGGCATCGACAGCGACCGCCTGGAGATGATGTTCGTGGCCTTCCAGCAGGCCGACAGCTCGATTTCCCGTCGCTATGGCGGCACAGGCCTTGGCCTGGCGATCGCACGGACCCTCGCCGAACGCATGGGCGGGCAGTTGCGCGGTGAAAGCCGCGAAGGTTTGGGCTCGACCTTCACCCTGGAAATGCCTCTGGCCCTGGCCAGCGCCACGGCGACCCTGCTGCCGGCCCAGGACGTCGAAGGCCAAGGGGCCTGGGAAGGCGGGCAGATCCTGCTGGTGGAAGATAACCCGGTCAACCAGAGCGTCATCGAGGCCATGCTGCGCAGCCTGGGCTTCGATGTCGTCACCGCCCTCGATGGGCTTCAGGCCGTCGAGCAGGTGCTCCAGCAACGCTTCGCCGCCGTGCTGATGGACTGCCGCCTGCCCGTGGTGGACGGCTACGAGGCCACCCGGCGCATCCGCCTGCTGCCCAATGGCGCGCAAGTGCCGATCATCGCCCTCACGGCCAATGCCCTGCAGGGCGATCGCGAGCGATGCCTGGCAGCGGGAATGAACGACTACCTGAGCAAACCGTTCAAACGAACGGAATTGCAGCAGGTGTTGCAGCGCTGGTTGTCCCGACGGACAGCCGCGACTGGCGATTAACGCCGAAATGCGGCAGTCTAGGGAGATGGAGGCCAGAACGCGGCTTGTCCGGTGTCGGTGACGGGTCGCCCGACGACGCAAAGCAGCCGAATTAACCGCCGTGGCCACTAGACAGGACCTGCATAGGCCCTGAAAATAAGCGTTTCAGTGCACACCTGTACTTCTTTGCCAGGTGCGCTGTGACTTTCACCACAACGCAATAGTCTACCTGTAGGCTGCCGTCTCGGACTCAACCGCCGAGCCGGCCGGGAAGATTCAGCCCCAGCCGCACGGGGATTATTGAGGAGCTCGCATGACCAAACAAAACGCCTTTACTCGGGAAGATTTGCTGCGCTGCAGTCGCGGTGAGCTGTTCGGCCCAGGTAATGCGCAACTGCCCGCCCCGAACATGCTGATGGTCGATCGCATCACCCATATCAGCGCCGAAGGCGGCAAGTACGGCAAAGGTGAATTGGTCGCCGAGCTGGATATCAATCCGGACCTGTGGTTCTTCGCCTGCCACTTCGAAGGCGACCCCGTCATGCCGGGCTGCCTGGGCCTGGATGCCATGTGGCAGCTGGTCGGCTTCTTCCTTGGCTGGCAGGGTCTGCCAGGCCGCGGCCGCGCCCTGGGCTCGGGCGAAGTGAAATTCTTCGGCCAGGTACTGCCCTCGGCCCAGAAAGTCACCTACAACATTCATATCAAGCGCGTCCTGAAGGGCAAGCTGAACATGGCCATCGCCGATGGCTCGGTCAGCGTCGACGGCCGCGAGATCTACACCGCCGAAGGCCTGCGGGTCGGCGTGTTCACCTCCACTGACAATTTCTAAGGGTTATTCGCATGCGCCGCGTCGTTATCACTGGTCTGGGCATCGTATCGTGCCTGGGCAATGACAAAGCTACCGTCACCGAAAACCTGCGCAACAGCCGTCCGGGTATCCGTTACAACCCGGAATACAAGGAAATGGGGCTGCGTAGCCAGGTTTCCGGTTCCATCGACCTCAACCTCGAAGAGCTGATCGACCGCAAGGTCTACCGCTTCGTCGGACATGCCGCTGCCTACGCCTACCTGGCCATGCAGGACGCGATCAAGGACGCCGGCCTGACCGAGGAGCAAGTCTCCAACCCGCGTACCGGCCTGGTCGCAGGTTCCGGCGGCGCCTCCACCCTGAACCAGATGGAAGCCCTGGACACCCTGCGCGAAAAAGGCGTCAAGCGCGTCGGTCCGTACCGCGTCACCCGCACCATGGGCAGCACAGTGTCGGCGTGCCTGGCCACCCCGTTCAAGATCAAGGGCATCAACTACTCGATCTCGTCGGCATGCGCCACCTCCGCACACTGCATCGGCACCGCCCTGGAGCAGATCCAGTGGGGCAAGCAGGACATCGTCTTCGCCGGCGGCGGTGAAGAAGAGCACTGGAGCCAGTCGTTCCTGTTCGATGCCATGGGCGCCCTGTCGACCAAGCGCAACGAAACCCCGGAACTGGCCTCGCGCGCCTACGACGCTGACCGTGATGGCTTCGTCATCGCCGGTGGCGGTGGCATGGTCGTGGTCGAGGAGCTGGAGCACGCCCTGGCCCGTGGCGCCAAGATCTACGCCGAAATCGTCGGCTACGGCGCGACTTCCGACGGCTACGACATGGTTGCCCCGAGCGGCGAAGGCGCGATCCGCTGCATGCAGCAGGCGCTGTCCACCGTCGACACTCCGATCGACTACCTCAACACCCACGGCACCTCGACTCCGGTC
The DNA here is from genome assembly GCF_051913525.1 of Pseudomonas sp. PKS. NCBI lineage: Bacteria > Pseudomonadati > Pseudomonadota > Gammaproteobacteria > Pseudomonadales > Pseudomonadaceae > Pseudomonas > Pseudomonas sp. PKS. The sequence continues at coordinate 38,183 of NZ_JBEGDO010000006.1, forward strand.
GGCGACGTCGCCGAGATTAAGGGTGTGCGTGAAGTGTTCGGCGACAAGGCACCGAAGATCAGCTCGACCAAGAGCCTGTCCGGCCACTCCCTGGGTGCCGCAGGCGTACACGAGGCGATCTACTGCCTGCTGATGATGGAAAACAACTTCATCGCCGGCTCCGCCAACATCGACGAACTGGACCCGGAGGTCGCCGACCTGCCGATCCTGCGCCAGACCGAAGAAAACGCCAAGATCGACACGGTCATGAGCAACAGCTTCGGCTTCGGTGGCACCAACGCCACCCTGGTGCTCAAGCGCTGGACTGGCAAGTAACAGCCTGACCTCGCTGCAACGAAAACGCCCCGACTGGTTCGGGGCGTTTTCGTTTGGCTGCAAGCATAGAGCGAGGGCCTTGCCCTTGCGGGGCTACACCGAAAACCTGTGCACCAGCGCGTTCAGATCCACCGCCAGCTGCGACAGGGCCTGGCTCGCCGCCGAGGTCTGCTCGGCGCCCGCCGAGGACTGGTGCGCCAGGTCGCGGATGGTGGTCAGGTTGCGATCCACTTCGCGGGCCACCTGAGCCTGCTCTTCGGATGCGCTGGCGATCACCAGGTTGCGTTCGTTGATCCGCGCGATGGCCGCCGTGATCGCCTCCAACGCCTCGCCCGCGGCATGAGCGCCCTCGAGGGTCGAGCGCGCCCGCTCATTGCTCTGCTGCATGCCGTGCACGGCACGTTCGGTGCCAGCCTGGATGGCAACGATCATCTGCTCGATCTCGCGGGTGGACGTCTGTGTACGGTGGGCCAGCGCCCTCACCTCATCAGCCACCACCGCAAAGCCACGCCCCGCCTCGCCCGCCCGCGCCGCCTCGATAGCGGCATTGAGCGCCAACAGGTTGGTCTGCTCGGCAATGGCACCGATCACATCCAGCACCTTGCTGATGTCCTGAACCTGCTGGGCCAGTTGCCCAACCTCATCGGCATTGTCGGCCACGCCCGCCGCCAGGGACTCGATGGCATGCACGGTCGCCTGCACCTGTTCACGCCCCTGGCGGGCGATACGGTCGGACTCGCGGGAGGCCTCGGACGTCGCCACCGCATTGCTCGCCACATCCTCCACTGCCGAGGTCATCTGATTGACGGCCGTCGCCGCCTGCTCGATTTCCTGGCTCTGTTGCTGCAACCCACGGGTAGCGTCCTCGGTAACCGCGCTGAGCTGCTCGGAAGCTGAAGCCAACTGCCCCGCCGAATCGGAAATACGTCCGATGGTGTCACGCAGGCTCTGCTGCATGACCTTGAGCGCCGCCTGCAGGCGCGCAGGCTCGTCCTCGCCCTGCACGGTGATCTGCGGCGTCAGGTCGCCCTTGGCGACCGTCTCGGCCACCTGCAACGACTGCCCCAGGGGCCGCACGATACTACGCGTCAGGGCCAGCGCCAGGACCACGGTCATGGTCACCGCCACCAGTAACAATCCCCACACCCAGACCTTGGCCCCTGCGTAGACCGCCTCGGCAAGATCCGTGGCGCGATCGGCATGGTGGATATTCAGCTCGATCAGTTCGTTGAGGGTCGCGGTCATCTGGTCAGCGAACTGGTTCATCTCGCCGTTGACCAAGGTCGCCGCCGCATCGGTGCGCCCCTCGCCCGCCAGTTGCATCACCTGGCCCTGCAGGTCCAGGTATTGGCGTTCCAGCCCTTGGTAGCGAGTGAGCAGCGTGTGCTCTTCCGGCAACACGATCAGCGCTTTGTAGCGCTGCTGTATTTCGTTCAAACCTGCCTTGAGTTCTTCGATACGCGCACGGTTCTGCTGTTGCGCCGCCGGCGCCGGATCGATCAGCAGGCGCAAGGTCAGGGCGCGTATTCTCAACATGTCCTGGGTCATGCGCCCGACCGAAATGACACTGGGCAACCAGTTGTCGTCCACCTGCTCAGCCTGGTGGCGCATCTGGGTCATCTGTTGGAGAGAAAAGCCCCCGAGCAGGGCGACCAGCAAGGCCATCAGGCCAAAGCCAAGCCCCGCACGGGGGGCGATGTTCAAACGTCTCAGACTCATGTACAGCTCCCTCTGCCACGTTGTCGTTGTTATAGACGCTATCGGGGAGGAGCCGAATTTGCTTAAGACGAAAAGGCAATATCAAAGTGCCAGAATCTAGCGGTACGCATTATTTTGGTGCACCCGGTAGCACTGACAGAAAATTCGTGCGCGCCACACGGGCGGCCACTTCAGCCGGCAATGCGTCGAGGAAGGCATCAAAACCGTGCATCTGCTCGCCGATCCCGGAAAAGCGCCCGACCACATCCGAACCGAGCATGAAGCGCCCCGGGAATCGCTGTACCAGCTGGACCCATGCCTCGTGCGGCTTGCCCTGCTCGTCCAGCAAGTAGGGCTCGCGCATGCTCCAGGACAGGTCGACATATAGGTTCGGGTAGTCTTCGAGCAGCCGGGTGAGCACCGGTAGGAGGAAGGCCATCTGTGTCTGGTGCCGATGGATTTCCGCGCTGGTGCCGGCATGGGCCCAGATGAAACGGGTGTGAGGATGGTTGCGCAGCGGCTCTTCGATCTCCGCCAGGTACAGCGGGTTGCGCTCGCGCTTGGAGGTGATGTTGGAGTGGATGAGCACCGGCAGATCACGCTCGGCCGCCAAGTGATAGATCCGCGTCATGGCCTCATTGTTGGCTCTGGGTATATCGCCACTGGTGAGCGCAGTCAGATCGTCATGGCGGGTGAACACTTCGCCAATGCCCTGCCACAGCCCCGGGTACAGCTCGAGCATGCGCTCGATGTGACTGACAGCGTTCTTGTCCACTGGATTGAAGCCGCTGAGAAACGGATGCAGGCGTCGGCGCTGCTGCGGCGGCAATTGCTGCACCGCGGCGGCAACGTAGACATCGGTGGCGCTGTACCAATAGGCGTCAGCATCATCACCGGCGTAGTAACGCGGGCGCTTGGGCTCGTCTTCATGCCACTTCTTGGCCACGGGAATGCCCGCGATCATGGACTGCTCGACCCCGGCCTCGTCCATGGCCTTGAACAGCGCAGACATGCCCTCGCTCTCTTGGAAGAAGTCGACGTAGTGCAGGTGGGCATCACTGTAGCGGTAATCCCGGGCCTGCGCCGTCAGGCACATGCCGGCGGACAACAGCAGGCAGGCCAGCGCTCTGGCGATCATGGTGGTCTTCCTCTGCGGCGATGAAAAGAGTAGACCCGTACCTGCGCGAGGCGGTTCAGCCCGCTTCGCTGAACCGCTATGCTTGAGGCATCCGTTGCCCGCCTGGAGCCCTGTCATGAGCCGCCCCTTGATCATTCACCCGCGCGCCGAATCGGTCGAGGGCCAACCGATCCTGCGCCCACTGCCATCGGCCCAGTGCCGCAGCGTGGGGCCCTTTGTGTTCTTCGACCACATGCTCGATACCCGCTATGCCCCCGGCAGCGGCATGGACATCCGCCAACACCCGCATATCGGCCTGTCGACCCTGACCTACTTGTTTGAAGGCGAAATCCTGCACAAGGACAGCCTGGGCTCCGAACAGCGCGTCCTGCCCGGCGATGTCAGCTGGATGACCGCTGGTAGCGGCGTCGCTCACGTCGAGCGCACCCCCGCCGATGCCTTGCGCCAGGGCTCACGCCTGCATGGCCTGCAGGTATGGCTGGCTTCACCCCGCCAGGATGAGCAAGGGCCGCCCAGCTATAGCCATCACCCGGCCGACAGCCTGCCAGTCAGCGACAATCTGGGCGTAAGCATCCGCATGATCGCAGGCCAGGGGTTTTGCCTTGAATCCCCAGTGCCAGTACTCTCCCCTACCCTGTACGCCCAAGTGCAAATGCAGGCGGCCACCACGCTGAACGTGCCCCTCGAGCATGCCGAGCGCGCCCTGTACCTGCTCGACGGCGAGCTGCTGCTGGGTGAGGACGAAGTCGAGCCATGCAACCTGCTGGTACTGCCCGAAGGCGAAGAAGTGACGCTGTATGCGCAAAGCGAGTGTCAGTTGGTGCTGATCGGTGGCGCGCCACTGGATGGGCCACGGCGGATGAACTGGAACTTCGTGGCCAGCGATCCGGAACTGATCGAACAGGCCCGGGCGCGCTGGGCCGCAGGGGATTGGCCTACGGTGCCGGGGGAAACGTCGCGGATCGAATTGCCGCGTTAGAGGGCCGCCTTGCAGCCAACTCAGGCTTCGCAAGCGCCCATGGGCTTGACGCTGTTGCAGCGCGGCAGATCCATGGACGCTGGCGCACCCTGCGATGGGCTGCAGCGCAGCCCTTGCCCAGTCAGCGCTGGAACACTTCGTCCAGCAGGTTGTGCATGGCGCGGAACGCACGCTCGCTGGTACGGCGGTCGTACTGCATCTTGCCGGGCACGTTGGCGGACGGGTCGGTGAACGAATGCACCGCACCGCCATAGCTGAGCAATTGCCAGTCGACCCTGGCCGCGTTCATCTCCTCCTCGAACGCCGGCAACTGCTCCTTCGGCACCAACGGGTCGGAAGCACCGTGCAGCACCAGCACCGAGCCTTTGATGCGCTTGGCATCGGCCAGGTTCGGCGTATCCAGCGTCCCGTGGAACGACACTGCCGCCCGCAGGTCGGCACCGGTACGGGCCAGCTCCAGGGCGCAGCAACCACCGAAGCAGAAGCCAAAGGTTGCCACCTTGCCCGGCTCCAGCAACGCCTTGGACTGCCCGAGCAATTGAGCCAAGGCTTCCTGCATGCGCTTGCGCAGTTCGCCACGGTCATTCTTGAGCGGCATCATCGCCGCGCCCGCCTCGTCGGCATTGGACGGACGAACCGATTGTCCGTAGAGGTCGGCGACGAGCACCACATACCCCTGGCTGGCCACTTCCTTGGCAATCCGTTCGGCGCCTTCGCCGACGCCCATCCAGTTCGGCGCCATCACCAGACCCGGCTGCGGCAGCGCGCCCGGCTCATAGACCAGACGGCTCTCGTAGGCCTTGCCCGCATGGTGATAGACCAGCGATTCGACGATTACCTTGCTCATCAAACTCCTCCTTGCACCATGAAAAAAGCCCGCCGAAGCGGGCTTTGTCTTCAACTCAAGCAGACAATTCGACCAACAGCTTGTTCAGGCGACGAACGTAGGCCGCCGGGTCCTTCAAGCTGTCACCCGCTGCCAGCGCAGCCTGGTCGAACAGGATGTGGGAAAGCTCCGCAAAGCGGTCCTCGCTCTGTTCGTTATCCAGCTTCTCGATCAGCGGGTGGCTCGGGTTGAACTCGAAGATCGGCTTGGAATCCGGCACCTTCTGACCACTGGCCTCGAGGATCTGGCGCATCTGCAGGCCCAGGTCCTGTTCACCGATGGCAAGGATCGCCGGCGAGTCGGTCAGACGGTGCGAGACACGCACTTCAGCGACGCTCTCACCCAGGGCGGTCTTCAGACGCTCAACCAGGCCTTCCTTCTCCTTGGCGACCTCTTCCTGGGCCTTCTTGTCTTCCTCGGAGTCCAGCTTGCCCAGGTCCAGGTCGCCACGGGCGACATCGACGAAGGCCTTGCCGTCGAACTCGTTGAGGTAGCTCATCAGCCACTCGTCGATGCGGTCAGTCAGCAGCAGGACCTCGATGCCTTTCTTGCGGAAGACTTCCAGGTGCGGGCTGTTCTTGACCTGAGCGTAGGATTCGCCGGTCAGGTAGTAGATCTTGTCCTGGCCTTCCTTGGCACGGGCCAGGTAATCCGCCAGCGCAACGCTCTGCTCACCACTTTCGTCAGCGGTCGAGGCAAAGCGCAGCAGGCCGGCGATCTTCTCCTTGTTGGCGAAGTCCTCGGCCGGGCCTTCCTTCATCACCTGGCCGAAGTTCTTCCAGAAGCCCTTGTACTGCTCAGGCTCGTTCTTCGCCAGTTTCTCCAGCATGTCCAGCACGCGCTTGGTCAGGGCCGACTTCATCGAGTCGATGATCGGATCCTTCTGCAGGATTTCGCGCGAGACGTTCAGCGACAGGTCATTGGAATCGACCACGCCCTTGATGAAGCGCAGGTACAGCGGCAGGAACGACTCGGCCTGGTCCATGATGAACACGCGTTGCACGTACAGCTTCAGGCCACGCGGTGCTTCGCGCTGGTACAGGTCGAACGGCGCGCGGGCCGGCACGTACAACAGCGAGCTGTATTCCAGCTTGCCTTCGACCTTGTTGTGGCTCCAGGCCAGCGGGTTCTCGAAGTCATGGCCAATGTGCTTGTAGAACTCCTGGTACTCCTCGTCCTTGATCTCGGTACGCGGACGGGTCCACAGGGCGCTTGCACGGTTGACGGTTTCCCACTCCTGGGCAGGCTTTTCCTCGCCTTCGGCGGTCTCGACGTGCTGCTTGGGTAGCTCGATCGGCAGGGCAATGTGGTCGGAGTACTTCTTGACGATGTTGCGCAGGCGCCAGCCATCGGCGAACTCTTCTTCGCCCTTCTTCAGGTGCAGGACGATACGGGTGCCACGCTGCGGCTTGTCGAGCGTGGCGACTTCGAACTCGCCTTCGCCCTTGGACGACCAGTGAACACCCTCGGCGGCAGGAAGACCTGCGCGACGGCTGTAGACATCGACCTTGTCGGCAACGATGAACGCCGAATAGAAGCCGACGCCGAACTGGCCGATCAGGTGCGAATCCTTCTTCTGGTCACCGGTCAGGTTTTTCATGAAGTCGGCGGTGCCGGACTTGGCGATGGTGCCCAGGTGCGTGATGACGTCTTCACGGCTCATGCCGATACCGTTGTCCTCGAGGGTCACGGTGCCGGCGTCCTTGTCGAAGCTCACGCGAATCTTCAGCTCGGCGTCGCCTTCGAGCAGCTCAGGCTTGGCCAGGGCCTCGAAACGCAGCTTGTCGGCGGCGTCGGAGGCGTTGGAAATCAGCTCACGCAGGAAGATCTCCTTGTTCGAATACAAGGAATGGATCATGAGGTGCAGCAGTTGCTTTACCTCGGTCTGGAAGCCCAGGGTTTCTTTTTGAGTTTCCACACTCATGGTCTTCAAAACTCCGATCTGTTGGCGGTGGCCGCCTGGCGCCCCTCGAAGGGCTGCGTTGGCGGCGGATGTCCAGCAGATGGGGGCTAGCCTGACTATTTCAAGGGCTTTTCCGGTTCAATCTTGAAATGAGCACGTGCGGTGGCGATAGGCGAGTCGGGGTCGGCCTGCCAGGCGGTGATGGCGACGTTGGTCACCCGACGCCCCTGGCGCCAGAGCTGACAGCGCGCGAACGTATCGCGGTAGTGCCCGGCCCGCAGGTAATCAATGGAGAAATCGATGATCTTGGGAATACTGGCGCTCTCGCTGTAGATCAGCAGGTAAAGCGCCGCCGAGAGCTCCATGAAGCCTGCGATCACCCCGCCATGGATCGCGGGCAGCAAGGGATTGCCAATATTGTCCTGGCTCGCCGGCAGACGAAACAGCAAGTCATCGCCCTGGCGCTCGCACTCGATGCCGATGAGTCCGGCGTAGGGAATCAGCCCCAGCAAAGGTTGATAATTGCCGACGGCGTGGGCTTCGTTGAGCTGCCGGCGGACGTCAGCAGGAATCATGGCCGCTCCTCCTTGAGGCTGTTGCCGAAGCGGATGCCGCCCTTGACGTCCTGCCCCAGACGCATGAAGGTACCGACCACATGACAAATCGGGCGGGACGGGTCGTCCTGGTAGGCCGTGCCGCGCGTGAAGATCACATCGCGCGTCACCCGGTAGCACTGCGCATGGCCGTGAATATCCTTGCCCGCCTCGGCCGGGTGCATGTAGTCGATGCGAAGGTCCAGGGTCGGGCAGACCTCGAAGCGTGGCAAGGCGCACAAGGTGGCCATGCCACAGGTGGTGTCCATCAGCGTGGTCAGGGCGCCACCGTGCACCGCACCGGTCTGCGGATTGCCGACGATGGCCGCAGACCAGGGCAGCACCAGTGTCATGCCTTCGGTATCGGCGTGATGCACTCGCATCTGCAGTAACTGACAATGTTTCAATGCGGACAGAAAGCGTTCGGCCATGGCCCGCAGGTCTGTATCTGTCATGGGGCAACCTGTTTTTGTGAGGGTATTCACTCTGCACAAATCCGGGGAAAAGTCTATCTGGATCCGCGCTATATATATCTGTAATCTTCGTGGAACTTATTCCACTTACTTGAGCTCGAATGGAACAAGTAAGTTATTCCACCAAGGAGAGACACCCCATGCGTAAACCTTTTGCTTTTGCCCTGATGCTGGCCGCTGCCATGGGCCTGGCCGCTTGCGACAAGGCGAGCGAAAACAAGGCTCCGGAAACCAAGACCGAGCAAGCCGCCCCTGAAGCTGCCCCAGCTACCCCGGCTCCAGAAGCCGCTCCTGCTACCCCAGCTCCAGAAGCCGCTCCTGCCGCCCCTGCTCCGGAAACCGCTCCAAGCGAAGAGCCGGCCAAGCAGTAAGCAGCACCCCAAAAAAAACCCGACACTGTCGGGTTTTTTATGCCTGTCGTTCAACGAGGGATCAGCCAGCAGGGCTGACAGGCTCTTTGAGCCCCTCCCCGGCCACCGGCTCGGTGGGTGTGAATACCATCACCTCCAGCACATCGGAATGAAACTCCCGGCGATAAAGAATCAGCACCACGCAGACACTGGTGACCATGAACAACCAAGGGCTGATGAACCAAGTCAGCATGGCCATTCCGAAGTAATACGAACGCAGCCCGAAGTTGAACTGGTTAGCCGCCAGCGATAATACCCGTGCCGCTCTAGAGGCAAATGCCTTGCGCTCCAACTCACTGACTTGCCGCTCACCGATCATCGGCGCAGAGCCCACCAGAACAGCAGCGAAGTTGTACTGGCGCATGCACCAACTGAAGGTGAAAAAGGCATAGACGAACACCATTGCCAGACCCAGCAGCTTGATTTCCGACATGCCCTGGGACGCCTGCTGCACCAGAGGCAGGTCGGCCAGCAACGACAGCGCGCGATCCGATGCGCCCAGCACGGTGAGGATACCGGCAAGGATGATCAGCGTACTGGAGGCGAAGAACGAGGCGTTGCGCTCCAGGTTTCCAATCACGCTGGCGTCGGCGATGCGGTTGTCGCGCATCAGCATGCGGCGCATCCAGTCTTCCCGGTACAAGTGCAGCACGCTGGCCAGGCACGCTGTGTCGCGCCCCTTCCAAATCGCATAGCGGGTGTAGCCACCCCAGCAGAGGGCGAACCAGCAGGCCGCTACCCAGTGGCTCAGATTGCTTTGAATGAAGCTCATGCAGGCTCCTGAACGTCCAAGCTCTGAGAATGTTGAAGTCCGCTTTTCGACGCACGGTGACGAGAAAAGACACGCTCTGGAAACAAAACGTAGCAACAAAAAACCCCGTATCCGAATGGACACGGGGTTGGCGTTTCAACCATCGACTGGCGCCTCTTGGCTTGTGGCCGGCGCCAGTCCCCTGGCTTCAACGTATCAGGCCAGCGCCTCGCGGGGCTTGCCCAGCATGCGATCGCATGCCACGGCCAGGCCCAGGGTGATGACCGACGGGACCAGCCAGGCCAGGCCCTGATCGCTCAGCGGCAGATGGGCCATGGCATCCGGTAGCATGTGCGCCAGGCTGCTGCCCTTGATGGCATCGACCATTCCGAACAGCAGCGACACCAGCATCACCGGCGCCAGGATGCGCACCGGCGAGTTCCACAGCTCTTTGACGAAGCTCAGGCCCACGACAACGATGCAGGGCGGGTAGATGGCGGTCAGCACCGGGATCGAGAACAGGATCAGCTTGGTCAGGCCGAGGTTGGAAATCAGCAGCGAGAAGCCGGCCAGGATCACCACCAGCGCACGGTAGGACAGCGGCAGGATCTGGCTGAAGTACTCGGCACAAGCGCAGGTCAGGCCCACGGCGGTCACCAGGCATGCCAGCGCGATCAGCACCGCAAGGAAGCCACTGCCCAGCGAGCCGAAGGTGTGCTGCACGTAGGCATGCAGGACCGCGGCGCCGTTGGTCGCCCCCATGGCGATGTCATGGCTGCCGGCGCCCAGGCGGAACAGGCTGATGTACACGAGCGCCAGGCCCACGCCAGCGATGAGGCCAGCGATGATGGCGTAACGGGTGATCAGCTTCGGCGACTCCACACCGCGCGAGCGGATGGCATTGACGATGACGATACCGAAGACCAACGCCCCGAGGGTGTCCATGGTCAGGTAGCCATTGATGAAGCCCTGGGAGAATGGCGCAGCCACATAGGCCGGCTGCGCCTCACCGATGGTACCGGCCGGCAGCGCGAAGGCAGCGATGCCCAGCACGGCCAGGGCGATGATCTTCAACGGGGCCAGGAACCGACCGACGGTATCGAGCAGCTTGCCCGGATACATCGACACGGCCAGCACCACGATGAAGTAGACCAGGCTGTAGATGAACAGAGCCAGCGGGCTTTCACCCGTCAGCGGAGCCACACCGACCTCGAACGAGACCGTGGCCGTACGCGGGGTCGCGAACAACGGGCCCACCGACAGGTAGCACACGGCCGCCAGCAGGCCGCCGAAGAACTTGCCGATCGGGCTGCTCAGGGCGTCCATGCCGCCACCGACCTTGGCCAGGGCGACCACGGTGATGACCGGCAGGCCGACAGCGGTGACGAGGAAGCCAAGGGCTGCCATCCACACGTGTGGGCCAGATTGCAAACCAACGATAGGCGGGAAGATGATGTTGCCCGCGCCGACGAAAAGCGCAAACGTCATAAAGCCAAGCGCCAGGATATCCTGGCCTTTCAACACTTTCATTTAGGGTAGTACCACACTGCTGAAATCGGGATTCGAGAAGGGATTTCCCCAGGGATATGGGAAAATGCTGCCCGGCTTGATAGGCCAGACCCGTTTAGCGTGTCGTTCCCTTTTGGGGGACGGGCACAGAGTGAACGCGTAGGTTAACCGTTTTACCCGGTAAACGCACTGGCACAGGCCTGCTTGTCCGATGTGCGTATCTTCTTGTCGTCTGAATGACTCTGTGACGCGGTTCATGCTGGCAGATAGGAACAGCCCCGTCTGCCTTAAAATCCCTATCAAAGCGATCGATTTTTCTTACAAGTTACACAAACCTGCCGAAAACGCCGGCTTGTCCTCGGCAGGTCATCCCTCAAAGCGGTTTGTCAGCCGCGTCTACCCCAACGCTCTGCCAAAAGCGTTTGATTTCGTGAATGTTGCCAAAGTTGTAGCGTGGCCCCGTGTAAAAGCCACCATCACCGGAACAAAAAATTTCGGAGTCGACACCGGTCTGCGGCAAGGTTTCGCTACCGGCGCTGTATAGACGGGCTTGCGCCCAAACAGGTTTCTGCATGACTTTTTACCTTTTTTCACGGTTTACATCAGGATTGATGTGCTTGCCACAGCGCCTGGATGCGCTGGTGTATATCTTGCTCCTGCGAACCAAGCCCCGAATAGATCGGCCGCAGGTCCTCATCGAAACACCACTCCTGTCGCCCATTTCGGCTCGCGGCAGGAACAGCGACCATCAATGCCAACGACAGGGAAAACTCCTCGGGAGGAATCTGATAATGCAGGTCCTCAAAGGCACGCATATGTAGGAGCTTGCCTGGGCTCAAGCGAATTTCTTCAGGCTCACCCAGTACGGGCCTGGTCCACGCGTCGAGCTGCGCTGCATTGAGTATCGGGTACTTCATGGTTCGGTAGCCGCAGCCTTGATAACCCACGGCATACAGTTCGAAATCATGGGTGTGTGGCACGCCATAGATGAAGGTTTGCCGCTCAGCCTGCGCTTGGGCCGGCAACCAGCAGGTCATTCGCAGCGAGACGTACTGCGAGGCATGCAACGCAAAACCGTACGGGCTGTACACCTGCTCCCCCCGGCTGAAGGCGTGTTGCTGGATGTGCTCATACATGCACTCCCCAAGCAGGCTGCGATTCTGCGCAAGCGCCAGAAGGTCGGCGCTGATCGCGTCCTGCTCTCGCTCAAGATCCCGCTGCTCGAGTCGCTCGATGAAGGTATCCAGTTTCATGCCGCCCCCTGCCCAAGGTAGCTCGACAGCATGTCGTCGAGTGCCGGGTCGGATAGTGAGCGAAGGACCTTCAGATAGTGCTCAAGATGGCCTGGAGCCAATCTCATCAACACCTCGAAAGCCCGCCAGCGGACAGCCGAATGGTGGTGATAGATCAGCTCACCTGCCACAGCTTCCAGATACGGATCCTCGATGCGCTGGAGTGCATCGAGCCACACAAGAAAGCGCGAAACCTGCGGATCGGCGGGAAACCAGGCGATACGTGCCAGCGTGGTGCGGTCGAACACCTCGATGTCACTGCCGGGGCTTGCCAGGTTCAGGCTGAAGACCAGGCGCTCTGGCCGTTCACCTGGGCACAGCGCCACCACCTTACAAGCACCGTCTACAAGCAAGGGCGCTTGGGGTGTCACCTCCACCTTCACACCATTGCACAGGCAGTCGGATTCGCGGTTGAACAGCCATAGGGGGTATTCGAAGCCCTGGGGTGCAAACCAGATGCTGTAACCCGCAGTGGAATACAGATGATCCGCTGTCGAGCGCACCCGCGTGACATCCAGTGCAACAGGTTCGTGTGGGGCATTGAGTCGTAGACGCTCACTGAAATGAGCGACCGTGCCACACAACATGGCCTTGCTCACGGACTCGGCCTGGTCTTTCATGCGTTGGTCAAATCCCTGCCACGCGGCGTTGACGAACGCACGCATGTCGGTATTCCTCACCTGTTCCAACAGAACGGCCGGTTCGGGTTTCCTACTCAGCAATGCTTCCATGAAATCTTCTTTCATCCACTCTTCTGATCTCGGGCGGGATGATCTCTGACACGGGCAACGTCAGTAAGATGGAAACAATCTCCTGAAACGACAAAGGCCACCCGAAGGTGGCCTTTGTGCGCGTGGGGGGTAAAGCGTATTACTTCTTCATTTCCCAACCGGTCAGCTCGGCCAGGGCCTTGCCGATATCAGCCAGGGAACGCACGGTTTTGACACCAGCGTCCTGCAGGGCGGCGAACTTCTCGTCCGCAGTACCCTTGCCACCGGAGATGATGGCGCCAGCGTGGCCCATGCGCTTGCCCGCAGGCGCGGTAACGCCGGCGATGTAGGAAACGACAGGCTTGGTCACGTTGGCCTTGATGTAGGCAGCAGCTTCTTCCTCAGCAGAACCACCGATCTCACCGATCATGACGATCGCTTCGGTCTGCGGATCTTCCTGGAACAGCTTCAGGATATCGATGAAGTTGGAGCCTGGGATCGGGTCACCACCGATACCAACGCAGGTCGACTGACCGAAACCGGCGTCGGTGGTCTGCTTGACCGCTTCGTAGGTCAGGGTGCCGGAACGGGAAACGATACCGACCTTGCCTGGCAGGTGGATGTGACCTGGCATGATGCCGATCTTGCACTCGCCCGGGGTGATGACGCCTGGGCAGTTAGGGCCGATCAGGCGTACACCCAGCTCGTCGCACTTGACCTTGGCGTCCAGCATGTCGAGGGTAGGAATACCCTCGGTGATGCAGACGATCAGCTTGATGCCACCGAAGGCAGCTTCCAGGATCGAGTCCTTGCAGAACGGAGCCGGAACGTAGATGACCGAAGCTTCGGCGCCGGTGGCCTCAACCGCTTCCTTGACGGTGTTGAACACCGGCAGGCCCAGGTGGGTGGTACCACCCTTGCCTGGGGTTACGCCGCCAACCATCTTGGTGCCGTAGGCGATGGCTTGTTCGGAGTGGAAAGTACCCTGCGAGCCGGTGAAGCCCTGGCAGATGACTTTGGTGTCTTTATTGATCAGGACGCTCATTACTTGCCCTCCGCAGCTTTGACAACTTGTTGAGCAGCGTCGGTCAGGCTGGTTGCCGCAATGATGTTCAAACCGCTTTCTGCCAGTACTTTAGCGCCCAGTTCGGCGTTGTTGCCTTCGAGGCGAACGACGACCGGAACTTTAACGCCGACTTCTTTCACTGCACCGATGATGCCTTCGGCAATCATGTCGCAACGAACGATGCCGCCGAAGATGTTGACCAGAACGGCCGCGACATTGCTGTCGGACAGAATGATCTTGAACGCTTCGGTAACGCGCTCTTTGGTAGCACCACCGCCGACGTCGAGGAAGTTGGCCGGCTTGCCGCCATGCAGGTTGACGATGTCCATGGTACCCATGGCCAGGCCAGCACCATTGACCATGCAGCCGATGTTGCCTTCCAGGGCAACGTAGTTCAGTTCGAACTTGGCAGCGTGGGCTTCACGGGCGTCGTCCTGGGACGGGTCGTGGAAGGTCTTCAGCTTTGGCTGACGGTACATGGCGTTGGCGTCGATGTTGATCTTGGCATCGAGGCAGTGCAGGTCGCCGTCGGCCTTGATGACCAGCGGGTTCACTTCCAGCAGGGCCAGATCGTGATCCTTGAACAGCTTGGCCAGGCCAACGAAGATCTTGGCGAACTGTTGAACTTGCTTGCCTTCCAGACCCAGCTGGAACGCCAGTTCACGACCTTGGAACGGCTGAGCGCCGACCAGCGGATCGATGGTAGCCTTGAGGATCTTCTCGGGAGTTTCGTGAGCGACTTTCTCGATGTCCACGCCACCTTCGGTGGAAGCCATGAACACGATACGGCGGCTCGAACGATCGACTACAGCGCCCAGGTACAGCTCTTTGGCGATGTCAGTGCAGGATTCGACCAGGATCTTGGAAACTGGTTGACCGTTGGCATCGGTCTGGTAGGTGACCAGGTTCTTACCCAGCCACTGTGCAGCGAACGCCTTGGCGTCTTCCTTGCTGCGAACCAGCTTGACGCCGCCCGCCTTACCGCGACCACCAGCGTGGACCTGGGCCTTTACGACCCACTCGGAACCGCCGATCTTGTCGCAGGCTTCTGCAGCTTGCTCAGGGGTATCGACTGCGAAACCCTTGGAAACTGGCAGGCCGTATTCAGCGAACAGCTGTTTACCCTGATACTCGTGAAGATTCATGCTTTTTACCGTCTTCGTTAGGTACTGCGCTTCGGCGCTGCGCCATCACTGGCGCCGCACCACCTGTGACCGTTGACCCCGGGTTTTCCCGTGTGATCCGGTCCGGCGGACGTTCCGCGGTGAGTCTTGCACGCAAGACCCACGACGGGCAGCCCGCCGTGGTTTCTTATAATTAACGCTTCTTACGGTTGGCGACGTGAATGGCGCCGCCATTCACAGCCAGCGCTGCTTCGTGCAGCGCTTCGGACAGGGTCGGATGGCTGAAGACCATCATGCCCAGATCCTCGGCACTGGTGCCGAATTCCATTGCGATCGCGCCTTGCTGAACCAGCTCGGCAGCCGATGGGCCGATCACGTGAACACCCAGGACGCGGTCGGTCTTGGCATCGGCGATGACCTTGACGAAACCGCCGGTATCGTTGGCTGCCATCGCACGGCCGCTGGCCGCGAACGGGAAGGTGCCCACGTTAACCTCAACGCCCTCGGCCTTCAAGGCCTGTTCGGTCTTGCCGACCCACGCGATTTCCGGGTGGGTGTAGATGACCGACGGGATCAGGTCGTAGTTCATCTGGGCTTTGTGGCCCTTGATGCGCTCGACGACCATGATGCCCTCTTCCGACGCCTTGTGAGCCAGCATCAGACCACGGACCACGTCACCGATGGCGTAGACGCCCGGTACGCTGGTCGCGCAGTAGTCATCGACGTAGATGTAGCCACGCTCGTCGATGGTCACACCGCTGTCGGCAGCCAGCAGGTCGGTGGTCACCGGACGACGGCCCACGGCCACGATCAGCTTGTCGAAGACGATCTTCTGCTCGCCGTTGGCGTCGGTGTAGGTGACTTCGACTTCTTCGCCATTGACCTTCGAGCCGGTCACGCGAGCGCCCAGCTTGATGTCCAGGCCTTGCTTGGTCAGGGTCTTCTGAGCTTCCTTGGAAACCGCGGTGTCAGCGGCCATCAGGAAGGTGTCCAGGGCCTCCAGGACGGTCACCTGGGCACCCAGGCGGGACCATACCGAACCCAGCTCCAGCCCGATCACGCCTGCGCCGATGACGCCCAGACGCTTCGGTACCGATTGGAATTCCAGGGCGCCGGTGGAGTCGACGATGACTTTCTGGTCGACCGGAGCCGGCGGAATGTCGATCGGACGCGAGCCCGAGGCCAGGATCACGTTCTCGGCTTCGATGACTTCGGTGGTGCCGTCAGCCTTGGTGACTTCGACTTTCTTGCCAGCCAGCAGTTTGCCGTGACCTTGGATCGAGGTGACGCCATTGGCCTTGAACAGGGTGGCGACGCCACCGGTCAGGTTCTTGACGATGCCAGCCTTGCGGCCAACCATCGCAGCAACGTCCATCTTCACTTCACCAGTGGAGATACCGTGGACGTTGAAGCTCTCTTTGGCTTCCTTGTACTTCCAGGAGCTGTCCAGCAGGGCCTTGGAAGGAATGCAACCCACGTTCAGGCAGGTACCGCCCAGGGCCAGTTTGCCCTCGGCGTCGGTGTATTTCTCGATGCAGGCAGTCTTGAGGCCGAGCTGAGCAGCCTTGATCGCGGCCACGTAGCCGCCAGGACCTGCACCAATCACCACTACGTCGAATTTCTGGGTCATAAAAGATTCCTTTTTAGCTTCAAGCGGCAAGTTGCAAGCCGCAAGACTGGCAAGCTTCGACTTGAAGCTTGCCGCTTGCCGCTTGCAGTTGCGCGATTAGATGTCCAGCAGCAGACGAGCCGGATCTTCCAGCAGATTCTTGATGGTCACCAGGAAGGTTACCGCTTCCTTGCCGTCGATCAGGCGGTGATCGTAGGACAGCGCCAGGTACATCATCGGGCGAATGACCACTTGGCCGTTGATCGCCATCGGACGCTGGATGATGTTGTGCATGCCCAGGATGGCAGCCTGCGGCGGGTTGACGATCGGGGTCGACATCATCGAGCCGAAGGTACCACCGTTGGTGATGGTGAAGGTACCGCCAGTCATCTCTTCGATGGCCAGTTTGCCTTCGCGGGCCTTCTTGCCGAAGGTGGCGATGCCGTTCTCGATCTCGGCCAGCGACATCGATTCGGCGTTGCGCAGGACAGGAACCACCAGGCCGCGGTCGCTGGAGACGGCGACGCCGACGTCAGCATAACCGTGGTAGACGATGTCGTTGCCGTCGATCGAGGCGTTGACGGCCGGGAAACGCTTCAGTGCTTCGGTGGCAGCCTTGACGAAGAACGACATGAAGCCCAGGCGTACGCCGTTGTGGGACTTCTCGAACAGGTCCTTGTACTTCGAGCGCAGGGCCATGACTTCGGTCATGTCCACTTCGTTGAAGGTGGTCAGCATGGCCATGCTCGACTGGGCTTCGACCAGACGCTCGGCGATCTTGGCGCGCAGACGGGTCATCGGCACACGCTTCTCGGTGCGATCGCCTGCAGCAGTGACCACTGGCGCAGCAGCGGCGGCAGGCTTGGCAGCCGGAGCTGCGGCAGGCGCTGCCTTCTTGTTGGCGATGGCGGCAACCACGTCTTCCTTGGTGACGCGACCACCTTTACCAGTGCCGGCAACCGAAGCCAGATCGATGCCGTTCTCTTCAGCCAGCTTGCGAGCGGCTGGAGCGGCAATCGGGTCTTCTTCGCCAGCGTCGGCGGCAGCGGCGGCCGGAGCAGCAGCGGCCGGGGCGGCAGCAGGCGCGGCAGCTGCAGCGCCACCTTCAACGATCGAACCCAGGACTTCGTCGGACAGGACGGTATCGCCCTCGCCCTTGACGATGTCGCCCAGCACACCGTCGGCGGTGGCCAGAACTTCCAGGACGACCTTGTCGGTCTCGATGTCGACGATCAGCTCGTCACGTTTGACGGCATCGCCCGGCTTCTTGTGCCAGGTGGCAACGGTGCCGTCGGCGACCGATTCCGGGAAGGTTGGGGCTTTGATCTCGATAGCCATTATCAGTGTTTCCTTAAATTCGGTTTCAGGTGCGCGAAGGCGTTAGACAGTGAAGGCATCCTGCAGCAGTTTTTCCTGCTGCTCGGCGTGCATCGAAGCGTAGCCACAGGCTGGCGCGGCGGAAGCGTCGCGACCGGCATATTCCAGAACCAGCGCCTTGTTGTGGCGGGTCAGGATTCGGCGCATGTGATGCTGGCTGCTGTACCAGGCGCCCTGGTTCATCGGCTCTTCCTGACACCAGACCGCGTGCTTGAGGTTGGTGTAAGGCGCCAGGATTTCCACCAGGTCGTCCTCAGGGAACGGATACAGCTGCTCGATACGCACGATGGCGATGTCTTCACGGCCTTCGGCACGGCGCTTTTCCAGCAGATCGTAGTAGACCTTGCCGCTGCACAGCACGAGGCGCTCGACCTTGGCCGGATCGAGGGTGTCGATTTCCGGGATCACGGTCTGGAACGAACCTTCGGCCAGATCTTCCAGGGTCGAGACGGCCAGCTTGTGGCGCAGCAGCGACTTCGGCGTCAGGACGATCAGCGGCTTGCGCAGCGGACGGATGACCTGACGACGCAGCAGGTGGTAGATCTGGGCCGGAGTGGTCGGTACGCAGACCTGGATGTTGTGCTCGGCGCACAGCTGCAGGTAACGCTCCAGACGCGCCGAGGAGTGCTCGGGACCCTGGCCTTCATAGCCGTGCGGCAGCAGCATGGTCAGGCCGCACAGACGACCCCACTTGTGCTCGCCACTGGTGATGAACTGGTCGATCACGACCTGGGCACCGTTGGCGAAGTCACCGAACTGGGCTTCCCAGATCACCAGCGCGTTCGGCGTGGTGGTGGAGTAGCCATATTCGAAGGCCAGTACTGCTTCTTCCGACAGGAAGGAGTCGTACAGCTCGAACTTCGGCTGGCCCGGGAACAGATTCTGCAGCGGCACGTAGGTGCTGGCGTCCTTCTGGTTGTGCAACACCGCGTGGCGGTGAGAGAAGGTGCCACGACCGATGTCCTGGCCGGTCATGCGGATCGGGTGACCTTCGAACTGCAGGGTGGCGTAAGCCATGGTCTCTGCGTAACCCCAGTTGATCGGCAAGCCACCGGCCTGCATCTTCTGGCGGTCTTCGTAGATCTTCGCGACCTGACGTTGGACGACGAAGCCTTCCGGCAGCTCGAGCAGCTTGGCCGACAGGTCCTGCAGGGTCTTGAGGTCGAAGCGGGTGTCGTGACGTGCAGTCCAGGCATGGCCCAGGTACGGGCGCCAGTCGACGAACAGCTCACGGTTCGGCTCCTTGACCAGGCTCTTGACCACGTGCAGACCGTTGTCCAGGGCGTTGCGGTACTCGTCGATCTTGGCCTGGGCGCGCTCGGCATCGATGCGACCAGCCTGGATCAGCGCGTCGGCGTACAGCTCACGGGTGGTGCGCTGCTTGCTGATCTGCTGGTACATCAGCGGCTGGGTACCATTCGGCTCGTCGGCCTCGTTGTGGCCGCGGCGACGGTAGCAGACCAGGTCGATGACCACGTCACGCTTGAACTGCATGCGATAGTCGATGGCCAGCTGGGTGACGAACAGCACCGCCTCTGGATCATCGCCGTTCACGTGCAGGATCGGCGCCTGGATCATCTTGGCGACGTCGGTGGCGTACTCGGTGGAGCGCGAGTCCAGCGGGTTGGAGATGGTGAAACCAACCTGGTTGTTGATCACGATGTGCACGGTCCCGCCGGTCTTGAAACCGCGAGTCTGCGACATCTGGAAGGTTTCCATGACCACACCCTGGCCGGCGAACGCAGCGTCGCCGTGGATCGAGATCGGCAGAACCTTGTCACCCACGGTGTCGTTGCGACGGTCCTGACGGGCGCGCACCGAACCTTCCACCACCGGCGAGACGATTTCCAGGTGGGAGGGGTTGAACGCCATGGCCAAGTGAACTTCGCCACCAGGGGTCATCACGTTGGAGGAGAAGCCCTGGTGATACTTCACGTCACCGGAGCCCAGCTCGTTCATCTTCTTGCCTTCGAACTCGTCGAACAGCTCGCGCGGGTTCTTGCCGAAGGTGTTGACCAGCACGTTCAGGCGGCCACGGTGGGCCATGCCGATCACGACCTCCTTGGTGCCGTAGGAGCCGGAGCGCTGGATCATTTCGTCCAGCATCGGGATCAGGCTTTCGCCGCCCTCGAGGCCGAAACGCTTGGTTCCTGGGTACTTGGTGCCCAGGTACTTCTCCAGGCCTTCGCCCGCGGTAACGCGCTCGAGCAGGTGAGTCTGCACGTCAGCGGAGAATTCAGGACGGCCACGTACGCTTTCCAGACGCTGCTGGAACCAGCTGCGCTGCTCGGAATCGACGATGTGGGTGAACTCGGCGCCGATGGTGCGACAATATGTCTTCTGCAGCGCATCGAAAATTTCGCGTAGGCTCGCTTCCTCTTTGCCGATGAACAGGTCGCCGGCACGGAAGGTCGTATCAAGGTCGGCATTGGTCAAGCCGTAGTGATTGATCGACAGGTCTACGGGCGCAGGGCGCTGCCACAACCCCAACGGGTCGAGCTTGGCAGCCTGATGGCCGCGCATACGATAGGCCTGGATCAGTCGCAGAACTTCAACCTGCTTCTTCTCGTGTTCACTGCTCACGCTCCCGGCGGAAACCGGTTGGGCGCGGCGCTGGTTCTTTGCCAGCAGTACGAAATGGTCGCGGATTGTAGAGTGCGATACATCGGTAGCGGTGCTGCCGTCGGCGGGCAACTTCTGGAAGTAGGTGCGCCACTCTTCTGGCACAGCGTTAGGGTCGTGCAGGTAGAGCTCATAAAGCTCTTCCACATATGCAGCGTTACCACCTGAAAGGTGGGCGCTTTCCCACATGCGCTGCATCACGCTTTCTTGCATGCTTGGTCACCCTCGGTTAGGGGACTGATCGGCAAAAGCCACAGCAAACCTGGAAAAGTCCGAACACAGCGACTGAACCACGCCACCTGGATCCTGCTGATTTTCCGGGTACCAGCCCGGAAGCCCCTGCTGGTCTCATATCTTCATAGGTAATGAGCTCGGGCTTTGTGGGCCCTTGCTCGGGTTTTACCTTGGTGCGGGCTCAGCGCCCGCACCTCGGTTTACTGCAGGTGCAACATTTTTGAATCAGGTGCCGCTTTGCAGCAGCATATTACGTACGTGACCGATTGCCTTGGTCGGGTTCAGACCTTTCGGGCAAACGTTTACGCAGTTCATGATCCCGCGGCAGCGGAATACGCTGAACGGGTCATCCAGGGACGCCAGGCGCTCCTGAGTCTTGGTATCGCGGCTGTCGGCCAGGAAGCGGTAGGCCTGCAGCAGCGCGGCGGGGCCCAGGAACTTGTCCGGGTTCCACCAGAACGACGGGCAGGAAGTCGAGCAGCAAGCGCACAGGATGCACTCGTACAGACCGTCCAGCTTGTCGCGGTCTTCCGGCGACTGCAGACGCTCGATGGCCGGCGCTGGCGTGTCGTTCTGCAGGAACGGCTTCACCTTCTCGTACTGCTTGTAGAAGATGCTCATGTCGACGACCAGGTCACGAATGACCGGCAGACCCGGCAGCGGGCGCAGAACCAGCTTGTTGCCCTTGACCACCGACGACAGCGGAGTGATGCAGGCCAGACCGTTCTTGCCGTTGATGTTCATGCCATCGGAACCGCAAACGCCTTCACGGCAGGAGCGACGGTACGAGAAGCCCTCGTCCTGCTCCTTGATCAGTGCCAGCACGTCCAGGACCATCAGATCCTTGCCACCGGTGTCGACCTGGAAGGTCTGCATCTTCGGCGCCGAATCGGTGTCCGGGTTGTAACGATAAACTTCGACTTGCAACATAGCGGCCACCCTTAGTAAGTCCGGACTTTTGGTTCGAAGGCAGGAACTGTCTTCGGCGCAAAGTTGACGCCACGCTTGGCGACGCGCTTCTCACCCGGGTAGTACAGGGTGTGGCACAGCCAGTTTTCGTCGTCACGGTCTTCGTAGTCTTCACGGGCGTGAGCGCCACGGGACTCTTTACGGGCTTCTGCCGCGATGGCGGTAGCTTCGGCGACTTCCAGCAGGTTTTGCAGCTCCAGCGCTTCGATACGCGCGGTGTTGAAGGCCTGGGACTTGTCGTTGATCTTGACGTTGGCGATGCGCTCGCGCAGGCCAGCCAGCTGAGCGATACCCTTCTGCATGTATTCGCCAGTACGGAATACACCGAAGTAGTTCTGCATGCAGCTCTGCAGCTCGCGCTTGAGGCTGGCAACGTCTTCGCCAGTGGTGCGCTCGTTGAGCTTGTTCAGGCGGTTCAGGGCAACGTCGACGTCGGTGTCGCTGGCGTCGCGGTATTCGACACCTTCGGTCAGCGCCTTCTCCAGGTGCAGACCGGCTGCACGACCGAAGACCACCAGGTCCAGCAGCGAGTTGCCGCCCAGGCGGTTGGCACCGTGAACCGATACGCACGCCACTTCACCCACGGCGAACAGACCTGGGATGATGTGGTCCTTGCCTTCGGCGTCCATGGTGATGGCCTGGCCATGAATGTTGGTGGCGATACCACCCATCATGTAGTGGCAGGTCGGAATAACCGGAACCGGCGCGACCACTGGGTCGACGTGAGCGAAGGTCTTGGACAGTTCGCAGATGCCTGGCAGGCGGCTGTGCAGCACCTCCTCACCCAGGTGGTCGAGCTTCAGCAGCACGTGGTCCTTGTTCGGGCCCACGCCGTTGCCGGCGATGATTTCCTTGACCATGGAACGGGCGACGACGTCGCGACCAGCCAGGTCTTTCGCGTTCGGCGCGTAACGCTCCATGAAGCGCTCGCCGTGGGCGTTGATCAGGTAGCCACCCTCACCGCGGCAACCCTCGGTGACCAGTACACCGGCGCCGGCGATGCCGGTCGGGTGGAACTGCCACATTTCGATGTCCTGCACCGGAACGCCGGCACGCAGGGCCATGCCGACACCGTCACCGGTGTTGATCAGGGCGTTGGTGGTCGAGGCGTAGATACGGCCCGCACCGCCAGTGGCCAGAACGGTAGCCTTGGACTTGATGTACAGGGTTTCGCCGGTTTCGATGCAGATCGCGATCACGCCGACAAAAGCGCCATCCTGGTTTTTCACCAGGTCAACGGCATAGTACTCGTTGAGGAAGGTGGTGCCTGCCTTCAGGTTGCCCTGGTACAGGGTGTGCAGCAGCGCGTGACCGGTACGGTCGGAAGCGGCGCAGGTACGGGCAGCCTGGCCACCTTTGCCGAAGTCCTTGGACTGGCCACCGAACGGACGCTGGTAGATACGGCCAGTTTCGGTACGCGAGAACGGCAGACCCATGTGGTCCAGTTCGAAGACCGCAGCCGGGCCTTCCTGACACATGTACTCGATAGCGTCCTGGTCACCGATGTAGTCGGAGCCCTTGACGGTATCGTACATGTGCCAGCGCCAGTCGTCGTTCGGGTCGGCCGAAGCGATGGCGCAGGTGATGCCACCTTGGGCCGATACAGTGTGCGAACGGGTCGGGAAGACCTTGGTGACTACGGCAGTCTTGTGACCGCCCTGGGCCAGCTGCAGCGCAGCGCGCATGCCGGCACCGCCGCCACCGATAATGATGGCGTCGAAAGAAATGGTTGGAATGCTAGCCATGGATCAGATACCCCAGAGAATCTGCACACCCCAGACGAAGTACGCGAACATCGCAACGCCGCACACAGCCTGGAACAGGAAACGAATCGCAGTCGCCGACTTGCCGAAGGACATCGGCGTCAGGTAGTCGGTGGCAATGGTCCACATGCCGACCCAGGCGTGAGCGCCGAGGGCAACGAGTGCCAGCAGACTGAAGATACGCATCGCGTTGTTGGAGAACAGACCGTGCCACTGGGCATAGTCGAGACCCGGGTGAACGGCAACGTAGCCGATCAGGAAGATGAAGTAAGCCGCGAGAACGACCGCAGATACGCGCTGCGCCATCCAGTCATAGAGGCCCGAACGCGACAGGTTCGTGACATTAGTTACCATACCCAAACTCCCGCCAGAACGATCAGCACCACGGAGATGACGATCACGATTTTCGAGCCCAGCTTGCCGCCCTCGAGCGTCTCACCGACACCCATGTCCATGATCAGGTGGCGTACACCTGCAACGAGGTGGTACAGCAGGCCGGACAGCAGGCCCCAAGTCACCAGCTTGGCCAGCGGACTGGTCAGACACGCCTTCACCTCGGCAAAGCCCTCCTCGGAACCCAGCGACTTGCCCAATGCATAAAGCATGATGGCCAGGCCAAGGAACAGGATGACGCCGGAGATACGGTGAAGAATGGACGTGTACGCGGTGATCGGGAGTTTGATGGTCCTTAGGTCTAGGTTTACAGGTCGTTGGCTTTTCACGGCTTTTTTCACACTGAAGAGCCCCTAGCTAACAGGGCAAAGTTGTTGGTAAGTGTACTGGTCAGGTACCCACCACCCAGGGAGCGACGACCCCCAGCAGAACGGGCTTGCAAGCCCCTGGCGGTCGGTTGCGGAGTATAGACAGTTAGGCTGCTTATGACAACGTGAGGGGCTAGCCCAAATAGCGCATTGCCTTTAACGAACAAAAGGCGTAAATGGGCGAGAATTTCGTGAAAAATCAGGGCTCAGAGGGCGTTTCAACCAGCCTTTAGGCAAATTGACATTCGAATTTATCCCTCTATAGTGGTGCGGGCCCTGCGTGGGGGGTCTGTCTGATGATTTCAAGCATTAATAGGAGGCCACATGGCTGACAAAAAAGCGCAGTTGGTCATCGAGGGCGCTGCCCCCGTCGAGCTGCCCATTTTAACCGGCACCGTTGGTCCCGATGTTATCGACGTCCGCGGGTTGGGGGCTACTGGTCACTTCACCTTTGACCCTGGTTTCATGGCGACTGCGTCCTGCGAGTCGAAGATCACCTACATCGATGGCGACAAGGGTGTCCTGCTGCACCGCGGCTACCCGATCGAACAGCTCGCCGAAAAATCGGACTACCTGGAAACCTGCTACCTGCTGCTCAACGGCGAACTGCCGAACGCCGAGCAGAAGGCCCAGTTCGTCAGCACCGTGAAGAACCACACCATGGTTCACGAGCAGCTGAAATCCTTCTTCAACGGCTTCCGCCGCGACGCTCACCCGATGGCAGTGATGTGCGGCGTGGTCGGCGCCCTGTCGGCGTTCTATCACGACTCCCTGGACATCAACAACCCGCAGCATCGCGAGATCTCTGCGGTGCGCCTGGTCGCGAAAATGCCGACCCTGGCCGCGATGGTCTACAAGTACTCCATGGGCCAGCCGATGATGTATCCGCGCAACGACCTGTCGTACGCGGAAAACTTCCTGCACATGATGTTCAACACGCCGTGCGAGATCAAACCGATCAGCCCGGTGCTGGCCAAGGCAATGGACCGGATCTTCATCCTCCACGCCGACCACGAGCAGAACGCCTCCACCTCCACCGTACGCCTGGCGGGCTCCTCGGGCGCCAACCCGTTCGCCTGTATCGCCGCCGGTATCGCTGCACTGTGGGGTCCGGCCCACGGCGGCGCCAACGAAGCCGTGCTGACCATGCTCGATGAAATTGGCGATGTCTCCAACATCGACAAATACATCGCCAAGGCCAAGGACAAGAACGATCCGTTCAAGCTCATGGGCTTCGGCCACCGCGTGTACAAAAACCGCGACCCGCGCGCCACCGTGATGAAGAAGACCTGCGATGAGGTCCTGAGCGAACTGGGCATCAAGAACGATCCGCAGCTCGAACTAGCTATGCGCCTGGAAGAGATCGCACTGACCGATCCGTACTTCATCGAGCGCTCGCTGTACCCGAACGTCGACTTCTACTCCGGCATCATCCTGAAGGCGATCGGCATTCCGACCAGCATGTTCACCGTGATCTTCGCCCTGGCGCGCACCGTCGGCTGGATCTCCCACTGGAAGGAAATGCTTTCCAGCCCGTACAAGATCGGCCGTCCGCGCCAGCTGTACACTGGCCATGAGCAGCGTGACATCGTTGACCTGAAAGACCGCAAGTAAGCTCATCGAGCCGAACGTAAAAAAGGCTGCCCTTGGGCAGCCTTTTTTATAGCGCAGCAACCGAAAGACCACTGCGTACCGCTTCGCGGGCATACCCGCACCTCAGACTCAGGGCTTTTCAGCCTTCTCGCGCAACCCCTTGAGGGTATTGAACGGCGCGTCCACCACGAACTTGTTGGCCAGCCAGGACGGCACACTGCCTCCAGGCTCGGTATGCACCTGGTAGGTCACCTCGGTACTGTCACCCTTGGGCACCAGCTTCCAGAAGCCCTGGACCTGTGCCACACGCACATAACCCTTTTCCTCCGGCAGGTACTTCGGGTCTTCCTCGAGCTTGCGGACCAGACTGCCGTCAGCCTCCTCGGTGGTGGTCACGTGAAGGATCGAATCACGCGGCGTCACCGGCCAGGGCGTATTGAAGCGGGTGTAGGTCCAGCTCTGCGCGCCGTCCTGCTTGAGCAGCTTTTGCGACTCGCACTCATGGATCCACTTGCAGGCACCCACAGTGTCCTCCTGCAAGGCCTTGACCTTGGCCAGCGGCGCCTTGATCAAGGCCACACCACGATAGGCCTTGTACTTCGAACCCGGCACTTCACTGAGGGACACCTTGATGCCGTCCTCATCCTTGGCCACCTGCCAGTTCTCGGCCCAGGCAACCGGCGACAGCAGAACACCAACGCCACATAGCAGTGCAATACGCTTGATCGATCTCATCGTTTTGTTCCTTGTTGTCGAAGATCCAACCTGTCACGCCGCCGTCATCTGCTCCAGCCAGCCGAGAATCCTGATCGCCTCTTCGCGATCACTGCCGCACACTTCCACGTCCGCCTTGAACCCACCACACACCGCCGGCCGCTCAGGCTTGCCGAACAACTCACAGAGGTTGTCGACGGTCAGGTGCAGGCACCGCTCGCCAGCAGGCTTGCCCTGGGGCATACGCGGCATCGGCGAGCTGATGGATGGGGCAATGCAGCATGCGCCGCAGCCCTCTCGGCAATTCATGAAACAGGACTCCCACGAGCAAAACGGGACGAACGTCCCTGGATAGTAACCGCTCAAACATATGTTTGAAATTGCGAAACGGATGAAATCTGCCGTGACCCGGCAGTCAGTTGGAACACCTACTGGCGAAACTCGAAATCGATGGCCGCACCTTCCACATCATGACGACTGTCGTTGCGCAGCTGTAACTGCATTTCGTTGTTGATCAGGCGCCCATTGAGCTGAAAGGGACTGTCATCGCTGACCGGCTTTTGCGGAAACATGGACGGCAGCAAAGGCTTGCGGCGCATCACCGGATCACCCGCCCCCGGCTTGAGTTCTTCGACCATCGCGGCAGGCAAGCTCAAGTCCAGCTTTGGCTTGGGCAACGGCTTGGCCAAGGTTTTTTTGCGCACTACCTTGCCGGACGGCTTGGCCTTGCCCCTGACCGGCGCCTTTTTCGCCACCTGCTTGCGCACTGGCTTGGCCGCTGCCTTGGTTTGCGTCGCAGACGCTTTGGCCGCCGGCTGTGCGGCATGCACCAAAGCAGCGGACAGACACAACGGCGCAAGACATAGGAACAGGAAAAAAGAGCGGAGCGCTTTCATGGACATCAGGGGCGTGCTGGAAAAGTGTGCGTATGCTCTCTGTTCCGCCCGCCCCTGGCAAGATTTACAACAGTGATCCTGTCGACGACTTGCACAATTGATGGGCCAGCAGCCCCAGTGTGATCACTGCACGCTCGGCCTCCTTGTTCCATGGAATCCCGCAGTTGAGCCGAATGCAATGGTTGAACTGCTCGGTGTTGCTGAAGATCAGCCCCGGCGCGATGCTGATGCCTTGCTCCAAGGCCCGCACATGCAGATCTTGGGTGTTCACCCTCCCGGGCAGGCTCACCCAGAGAATGAACCCTCCCGTAGGTCGGGTCATCTGTGTACCTTCAGGGAAATGCTGCTGCACGGCCAACTGGTAGGCGCTTAGGTTCTTGCGGTACTCCTGACGGATGTACCGCAGGTGGCGGTCATAGCCGCCGTTTTCCAGATAGGCAGCCACCCCCATCTGGGTCACGCTGCACGCCGAATGGGTGGTGAAAGTCTGCAGGCGCTGGATCTCGTCCTGGTAGCGACCGGCGATCATCCAGCCTACCCGCACCCCAGGCGACAGGGTCTTGGAGAAGCTCGAGCAATAGATGACCCGATCCAGACGATCGAATGCCTTGAGTGCCTTGGTCCGGCCTTGCTCGAACATCAGCTCGCCATAGATGTCGTCCTCAACGATCTGAATATCGAAGTCAGAGGCCAGACGCAGCAACTGCTTTTGGCGATCCTCAGGAATCGTGCCTCCCAATGGATTGCTCAGGCGCGGGGTCAGCACCAGGGCCTTGATCGACCATTGGTTGGCAGCCAACTGCAATGCTTCAAGGCTGATGCCGGTCGACGGGTCACTCGGAATCTCGATGACCTTGAGCCCTAACAGGTCGGCCAGCTGCAGCAATCCATAATAGGTGGGCGACTCCGCAGCGATCAGGTCGCCTGGGCGGGTCAGCACCCGCAATGACATCTGCAGGGCATCGACGCAACCATGGGTCACCACCACCTCACGCGGATCGACCAGCACCCCGGCATCACGCATACGAATGGCTATCTGCCGGCGCAGCGGCTCGAAGCCAGGGCTGAACATGTAACTGAAAGCGCGCGGGCTGTGAAAGCGCGTCACTTTGGCCAACTGCTGATGCAGAGCCCGCACCGGCAAATAGTCAACGTGCGGGACTGCCGCACCAAAGGGGAAAACACCGTCTCGCCGCGCCTCGGTCAACACCTGCTGGATGATGCTCGCCCGAGTGACCAGGCCGGGCCGTTCAACCCGGGCGATTTCCGGGGTCTGGGCGGTGAGTGCCGGTGTCTGGTGCACGTAGTAGCCGGACTGCGGCCGCGCGCGGATGAGCCCCTGATCCTCCAGGTTGGCATACGCCTGTAGCACCGTGGCATGACTGACGTTGAGCTGGGCGCTCATCTTGCGCACGGAGGGCACACGCTCACCGGGCTGGTAGACACCTCGGCGGATGTCATCGGCCAGTTGCTGGGCAATGCGCTGGTACAGCAGCAGGTTGGTCATGGCGGCTCTCGAAACGCGGACGGGTTCGTTGTTCTTGTGCGACTCAAAGCCGAGTCAGAATACCGTAACAGTTACGAAGTGTACTGGGACAGATTGGAGAATAGTCAACAATACAGTGAGGTAACAATCACAGAATCAACAAGCCCGCCCGTTACCGACGAACGAGATAGCCAAAAACCTGCAAGAACGCCCGATATCAACGCGCGGGCGCGAGCTTGCCCTTGTCGTCGGAAAAGACGATTTCTACCCGACGATTCTGCGCCCTGCCCCGCTCGGACGCATTGGCGTCGATCGGATACTGGTCGCCATAGCCTTCGACCTGTATGCGTTTTTCGTCCACACCGAGGTCGACCAACATGTCGGCCACGGCCTGGGCACGATCACGCGACAGCGCGAGGTTGTCCTCGGGCAGACCGGTACTGTCGGTATAGCCTTCGACCCGCACCACACGACGAGGGTTGAGCTGCAGGAACTGGACGAGCTTGAGTACCGTGCGGCTGGCAGAAGTCTTGAGCTCGGCGCGACCGGTGTCGAACAGCACATCACCCAACGTCATCACCAAGCCACGATCGCTTTGCTCGGAGGCCATGGCCGCGATCTGCGCTTCGACCCACTTGCCTTGCTGTTGCACGCTGGCCAATTTGGCTTCGCGCAACCCCAGCTGCAAGCGCTGGCGTTCCAGGTCGAGCTTGGCCAGGCGCTCCTGATTGAGGGCCAACTTGGCATGCTCGGCCGCGATCTCGCTGTAGCGCTTGCTCAAATAGGCGTAGTGACGCACGTCGGAGCCGGTTCCGATGTAGCTCGAGAGACGCTCGGCCCGGGCCAGGGATTCACCAGCACGAATCACATCGCGCGGCGCGCTGCGCAGCACATCGGCATCATCCTTGACCTTTTGGAAAGCGACCGCCGCTTCATCGAGCGCCGACTCACTGCGCTGGCTCGCACAACCCTGCAACCCGACCAGCGCCAGCAGCGCCAGTGCAGCCATTGAATGACGACGCATCATGGCTGTACCTCCAGTTGCTTGCGAAGGCGCTTGACCCGCGCCTGTACGACCTGAAGCTGCTCTTCGCTCTTCTGAGTCAACACCCGGGCCTCAGCCAGGCGCGCATCCAGCTCGGCCTGCTCGGCGCGCATGCGCGCGTCACGGTAATCCTCGGTGGCCATGTTGGTCTTGGCTCTCGCCAGTTTGTCTTCGGCCAGTTTCAGTTCCGCCACCTGCTCGGTGGCACCGACGGCCTTGGCCTGCTCCAGGGCCTGCTCGGACAGACGCATCTGCTCGTTGGGTGCAGGATCGTTGGCACAGCCAGCCAGGCCGAGCATGGCCAAGGCAAGGATCAGTGGTTGGGTTCTCATTGCATTCCTACTGTTTAGGGGCATCCAGAGGCGCCTGCATCTGCGCCTTCCAGCGCTCGACATTGCGCTGCAGCACGGCCTGGGACGCCCCGGAGATCGGCAATTCTGTCAGTTTTTTTGCCAGTTGTCCGCGCAGCCAGGCGTCATTGCAGGCCGAGTTGTGCGACACAGCCAGGTACAGGCCAGGTCGATCCACCGGCAGGCCACGGGCGATCAGATCGTTGCCCATGCCCAGGCTCTGGACCATGCCCATGCCCGAGTAACGCCCGGCCAGCACATAGTCGACCTGGCCCAGCACCAGCTTCTGGAAGGCCTGGGTCAGATTCTGTGCAGGGGCCAGCTTCAGCTGAGCCTTGGCGAAGGCCTCGAAGGCCGGGGTCAGGCGGGCCCGCTCGGAAATACTGCCTTGGTACTGGGCAAGGTCCGCCGGCCCATCGAAGACCAACGTGGCGTCATGGCGAGTCCAGACCAGGTACTCGTTGAGCTGCAACGGGGGATGGATGTAGTCGAGGGCGGTCAACTGCTCGACCTGCATGGGCGCATCGATCAACAGGTCCATACGCCCGCTGCGCACTTCCTCCAGCGCCTGGTCGCGCTTGCCGGCGTGCAGCACTTCGACCGACACTCCCAGCTCAGCGGCAACCTGACGCAGCAGGTCGACATTGGCACCGATCAGGTGCCGAGGGTCCTTCGGGTCCTGCCAGGAATACGGCGGCGCATCCGGGCTGCCAGTCGCCACCAGGCGTTCGCATTTGCCTGCTGCCATTGCCCATGGCGTCGACAACGCCGCTATGCAGGCCAGCACCCTGCCCGCTTTGCGAAACTCCATGCCCTACTCCTTGCAGCCAGAAAAAAGCCCGGCCCTCGTTTCGGAGGGCCGGGCTTCTTTATAAGTGAAGCCGCCGGATCAGACCAGCTTTTCCAGCTCTGGAACCGCCTCGAACAGGTCGGCGACCAGGCCGTAGTCGGCCACCTGGAAGATCGGTGCTTCTTCGTCCTTGTTGATCGCAACGATCACCTTGGAGTCCTTCATGCCCGCCAGGTGCTGGATAGCGCCCGAGATACCGACAGCGATGTACAACTGCGGCGCAACGATCTTGCCGGTCTGGCCGACCTGCATGTCGTTGGGCACGAAGCCTGCATCGACCGCGGCACGCGAGGCACCGACAGCAGCGCCGAGCTTGTCGGCCAGGGCGTACAGGTGCTTGAAGTTGTCACCATTGCCCATGCCGCGACCGCCGGAAACGACGATCTTGGCAGCGGTCAGCTCAGGACGGTCGGACTTGGCCAGTTCCTCACCAACGAAAGCAGACTTGCCAGCGTCGTGCACAGCACCAACGGCCTCGACAGCAGCCGAACCACCCTCGGCGGCCACGGCGTCGAAGCCGGTGGTACGCACGGTGATGACCTTGACCGCAGCGCTGGACTGCACGGTAGCAATGGCGTTACCGGCATAGATCGGGCGCTTGAAGGTGTCGGCAGACTCGACCGAGATGATCTCGGAGATCTGGTCGACGTCCAGCAGCGCGGCGACGCGCGGCAGGATGTTCTTGCCATTGGTGGTGGCCGGAGCCAGCACGTGGCTGTAGCCCTTGCCCAGCTCGGCGATCAGCGGCGCGACGTTTTCCGGCAGCGCATGAGCGTAGGCGGCATTGTCAGCGACCAGGACCTTGGCAACGCCAGCGATCTTGGCGGCGGCTTCAGCGACACCACCGACGTTCTGGCCTGCGACCAGCACATGGATATCCCCACCGATCTTGGCGGCAGCGGCAACAGTGTTCAGGGTAGCCGGGGCAACGGCACCGTTTTCGTGTTCAGCGACAACCAGGATAGTCATTTAGATTACCTTCGCCTCGTTCTTCAGTTTCTCGACCAGTTCGGCCACCGACTTGACCTTGATACCCGCGCTGCGAGCAGCCGGGGCTTCGACTTTCAGGGTCTTGGTGGTGGAAGCGGTGGAGACGCCCAGCGCGTCTGGAGTGACAGTCTCCAGCGGCTTCTTCTTGGCTTTCATGATGTTCGGCAGCGACGCGTAGCGCGGCTCGTTCAGACGCAGGTCGGTGGTGACGATCGCCGGCAGGTTCAGCGCGACGGTCTGCAGGCCGCCATCGATTTCACGGGTGACGTTGAGCTTGTCGCCAGCCACTTCGACCTTGGAGGCGAAGGTGCCTTGGGCGTAGCCGGTCAGCGCAGCCAGCATCTGGCCGGTCTGGTTATTGTCACTGTCGATGGCTTGCTTGCCGAGGATGACCAACTGTGGCTGCTCTTTATCGACAATGGCCTTGAGCGCCTTGGCCACGGCCAGTGAGTTCAGCTCTTCGGCGGTCTCGACCAGGATGGCGCGATCGGCACCCAATGCCAGAGCGGTACGCAATTGCTCCTGAGCAGCAGTCGGACCGACGGCAACGGCGACGATCTCGGTCGCCACGCCCTTTTCCTTCAGGCGTACGGCTTCTTCCACGGCGATTTCGCAGAAGGGGTTCATGGACATCTTGACGTTTGCAAGGTCGACGCCGGAGTTGTCCGCCTTGACGCGAACCTTGACGTTGTAGTCGACCACTCGTTTGACAGCTACAAGAACCTTCATGGATTCCTCGTTACTCTCCGGTGAAAAGAATGTCGCCTGGGGCATGCCCGGCGATTGCGCGTGGGTACAAGGGCACCTCTAAAAACGTTCCTGGCTGCGGGAAATTTCCGGTGACCAAACAGTCCTGTTTCGACTTTGCCGGCAAAACCGACGGGTCATTTTCTGTCGTGGCGTGTAGACTCCACTACAAAACCGGATTCGGCCCGAAAACCCTGCTCCATGCCTGGTCTTTAGGGGTACACCTGCGCCCGGCGGTCAGCCTACGGCGAGCGTAAAACCGCTCGTATCTTGACCGTAACACCTAATCCGGTCAATACGGCAAATCGGCCAGCCTCCAGCCGCGTTCCAGTGATTTTACTGGGCTCCGGCAAATTCAAACAAACGTTTGTATTGGACCCGCCAAGTGGTGTAGATATAATGCGCGGCCAAGACAAAGCGGTGTAGTCCGTCATCCACGTAGCTACAGCTTACACAGTCGTGCATGGCCCTCCATCACCCAAAAAGACAAGACAAGCAACAGCGATGAGCCTTGAGTAGGAGAGAACCAGTGGAACGCGAATACATGGAATTCGACGTGGTCATCGTCGGCGCAGGCCCGGCGGGCCTGTCTGCCGCCTGCCGCCTGAAGCAGAAGGCCGCCGAAGCCGGTAACGAGATCAGCGTCTGCGTGGTCGAGAAAGGCTCGGAAGTCGGTGCCCACATCCTCTCCGGCGCGGTGTTCGAACCACGCGCCTTGAACGAACTGTTCCCCGACTGGAAAGAACTTGGCGCTCCGCTGAACACTGAGGTCAAGCGCGACGACATCTATGTACTCAAGGATGCGAGCAGTTCGACCAAGGTCCCCGACCTGTTCGTGCCCAAGACCATGCATAACCAGGGCAACTACATTATCTCCCTAGGCAATCTGTGCCGCTGGCTGGCCCAACAAGCCGAGAACCTAGGTGTTGAGATCTACCCAGGTTTCGCCGCCCAGGAAGCGCTGTTCGACGAAAACGGCGTGGTCCGCGGGATCATCACGGGCGACCTGGGTGTCGACCGCGAAGGCAACCCTAAAGACGGCCTGTACACACCGGGCATGGAGCTGCGCGCCAAGTACACGCTGTTCGCCGAAGGCTGCCGCGGTCACATCGGCAAGCAACTGATCAAGCGCTTCAACCTCGACAGCGATTCCGACGTCCAGCACTACGGCATCGGCCTCAAGGAAATCTGGGAAATCGACCCGGCCAAGCACGAGCAAGGCCTGGTGGTGCACACAGCCGGCTGGCCGCTGGACGTAGTGAGCACCGAGAACACCGGGGGGTCCTTCCTGTATCACCTGGAGAACAACCAGGTGGTGGTCGGCCTGATCGTCGATCTCTCCTATGCCAACCCCTACCTGTCGCCATTCGATGAGTTCCAGCGCCTGAAGCATCACCCGGTGATGAGCCAGTACCTCGAAGGCGGCAAGCGCATCAGCTACGGTGCCCGCGCCATCTGCAAGGGCGGCCTGAACTCGCTGCCGAAGATGGTCTTCAACGGCGGCGCACTGATCGGTTGCGACCTGGGCACCCTGAACTTCTCCAAGATCAAGGGTAGCCACACCGCCATGAAGTCCGGCATGCTCGCCGCCGACGCCGTGGCCGAAGCCCTGCTCGCCGGCCGCGAAGGTGGTGACATCCTCGACAACTACGTCAGCGCCTTCAAAGCCAGCTGGCTGTATGAAGAGCTGTTCGCCAGCCGCAACTTCGGCCCTGCGCTGCACAAGTTCGGCCCGTTGCTCGGTGGTGCGTTCAACTACATCGACCAGAACTGGTTTGGCGGCAAGCTGCCGTTCACCCTGCACGACACCAAGCCGGACTACGCCTGCCTCAAGCTGGCGGCCGATTCGCAGAAGATCGACTACCCCAAACCCGACGGCAAGCTCAGCTTCGACAAATTGAGCTCGGTGTTCCTCTCCAGCACCAACCATGAAGAGGAACAGCCATGCCACCTGAAACTGGCCGATGCCAGCGTACCGATCGCCAGCAACCTGCCGCTGTACGACGAACCTGCCCAGCGCTACTGCCCGGCCGGCGTGTACGAAGTGGTCACCCAGGAAGACGGCAACAAGCGCTTCCAGATCAACGCGCAGAACTGCGTGCACTGCAAGACCTGTGACATCAAGGACCCTGCCCAGAACATCACGTGGGTCACTCCAGAAGGCGCGGGCGGGCCGAACTACCCGAACATGTAAGACCGCCCCTCCACGAAAAAGCCCCCAAGGCCAGGCCTTGGGGGCTTTTTCGTTTAGGTTGCAGGCCATCACACCGCCGGGGGTTGTGTCCTGTAACGAATCTGCGTACTGCTCATATCCAGCCTAAGCGGGGCAAGCCGCTCGCGCACATGCGCCAGACATGCGCCGCCATCGGGCAGGTAATGTCTGGACGCGTCGTTGATCATTCCCAAAAGTCCTGCATGGCCATGTGGGTCGCAACACGTGCATGGTGAGTTCTCCAGCACACACGATTGGATTGCCGGAGCCGAGTTGGCTATGGCGGACATAGCCAACTTCAGAGGGGCGAGGTCGCCGAGCACTGCGCCGCACACGCCGCCCCACGATGGCGGAAATACGCCGCCGTCATGAAGCCGACAAGCCCCATGATCAGGCAGAACCCGACGCACACCCAGGGGCTCCATGGCATCAATGCAATCAACGCCAGCGGCGTGGTGCTGGCCCATAAGGCGTAGGCGATATTGTAGGTAAAGGAGATACCCGACACGCGGATCTGTGCCGGAAACAACCCGACCATCACTGACGGCACCACCCCCACCACGCCGCAGGACAACCCTGCCAAGGCATAGGCCAGCCACGTCCAGCCCAGCTGCCCCACCAGGCTTGCGTACAACGCGCCGATGCCCATAGGCAGCAGCAGGCTGTAGATCATCAAGGCGCGCCAGGCACCGATGCGGTCGACCAGCAGGCCAGCCAGCACGCAACCGATGTTAAGAAACACAATCCCCACGCTGCTTAGGGCGAAGGTATGGCCCGCGGCGATGCCGAAGCGCTGTTGCATCACGGTGGGGGTGATCACCACCAGCACCACCACCGCCGACGTCAACACGCAGGTCAGCAGCGCCGCCGGAATCAGCGCATGGCGATGCGCGCCCAGCACGCGGCGCAGCGGGAACGCCACCGGCTGCTCCTGGCGTTCGCGCAGGGCCAGGAACACCGGCGTTTCACTCAACCAACGGCGCAACCAGACGCCGATGACGCCAAACACACCGCCCAGCAGGAAGGGATAACGCCAGGCGTAGTCGAGGATCTCCTGCGGGCTGTAGCGCTGTGCCAACAAGGTCGCGGTCAAGGCACCCAGCAGGTAGCCGAAGGTCAGCCCGGCCTGCAGAAAGCCTAGGGCATAGCCGCGCCGGCCCACAGGGGCATGTTCGGCAACGAAGGTCCAGGCGCTTGGCACCTCGCCGCCCACCGCAGCCCCCTGGAGGATACGCAACGCCAGCAGGATCAGCGGCGCGGCATAGCCGATATCGGCATAGGTCGGCATCAACCCGATAAGCAAGCACGGCAGGGCCATCATCAGGATGCTCAGGCTGAACACCCGCTTGCGCCCAAGATGGTCGGCGAAGTGCGCCATCAGGATGCCGCCCAGAGGTCTTGCCAGGTAACCGGTGACGAAAATTCCGAAGCTCTGCAGCAGCCGCAACCACTCGGGCATTTCAGGCGGGAAGAACAGCTGGCTAAGGGTCAGGGCGAAGAACACGAAGATGATGAAATCGTAGATTTCCAACGCGCCGCCCAACGCCGCCAGGCCCAGGGTCCGGTGATCGCCGCGGCTGAACCGGGGCGCACGGGCGGTATCGATGGCAGTCATGGCAAGGTTCCGCAAATCGGCAAAGGGCAAGAGGATAGCAAATGCCACCCCCTCGCCCCACCTGACTCAGCTCGAGCGGCTGAATACCGTGTGGCCGAAGTTCCGGTGCCGGATCGGGTTGCCCTTGCCCGCCAGGCTCGCCGGCAGCGGCAACTGCCCGATCACCAGCGGCAGGTCGATGATCGCCATGAACGATTGCAGCGCCTCGTCATCCGGTACGCGCGGCAGGCTGATGTTCACCGCCTGGCGCTGGGCCTGAGGCACTGC
Organism: Pseudomonas sp. PKS; assembly: GCF_051913525.1. Taxonomy (NCBI): domain Bacteria; kingdom Pseudomonadati; phylum Pseudomonadota; class Gammaproteobacteria; order Pseudomonadales; family Pseudomonadaceae; genus Pseudomonas; species Pseudomonas sp. PKS. The sequence goes on from NZ_JBEGDO010000006.1 coordinate 75,130, forward strand.
GGGCACCTTCAGGTGCTGGGAATGGTAGAGCAAAGCATGCTGGATCTGGGTGCTGACCCGGCAAAAGCGCGCCAGGTCTACGCCGGCGTGGCTGGCCAGCTCAATATTGCCGATCAACAGGTTGAACGGCTGCAGCGCGCTCTGCACCAGGCGCTGCAGGTCTTCGAAACTTTCCACCGGGGCGATACGGTAGTAGCCCAGGCCATTGAGCATTTTTTCCAGTTGCAAACGTTGGCACGGATGCTCGTCGGCAATGAGGATGCGCATGGTCTTGTTTGCCATTGTCTGCACCTGGGCAACGAGGCGTTGAGGGAAGATGCCCTGCCCCTACTGCGCCAGTACAGGCAACCTCCACGACGGGGGCCCGGCCGGGGTCTTTCCTTGATAGTTGTCGGGAAACCAGGAGAAATCAAGTCGCCAGCATGGGGAATTTTCATTTCCCATCAAGGGTGTAACGCGGCTGATACGGGTGTTTCAGGCCTGTGCCGCCAACGTCAGGATTCCCACTCGCGCATGCGCACGCGGCAGTGTTTCATGGCATTGACAATGTGCTTTTCCACCAGGCTGCGAGAGATCCCCAATCGCTCGGCGATCTGCGGGTGGGACAGCCCTTCGAGCTTGCGCAGCAAAAAACTGTCCCGGCAGGGCTTGCTCAACTCATCAAGGGCGCGCTGCATCAACTCCAGACGCTGGTCCATCTGCATGCTGTGGGACAATCCAGGCCCGTGCCAGCGCTCGTCGGTGTCCAGCACCTCCAGCGGCTCGGCCTGGCGCACCTGATGGCGCCGATGGCGATCGACCACCAGGTTCAGCGCGGTACGGTACAAAAAGGCGCGCGGGTGTTCGATGCGCTGGGCGTCGGTGCGCTCCAGCACCCTCAGGTAGGCATCATGGGCGACGTCCTCCGCCGCCTGACGGTTGCCCAGGCGCGCGGAAAGGAAACTCACCAGCTCACGATAGTAATGTTCCACGACGGTACCTGGCATTTCCTTGCTCGACACTTGCAATCGGAACACGGGACGAAGTGATATCAGCGCGACATATTACAAATTATAATTATTCTCAGCAACAACCCTCCCCGCTTCTCGAACCGACTAAATCTCCCCGCCCTGGCTTCGTCTACCTGAGACCGCCTTGCGTGCCACGATTGGCCGCGTGTGACGTTCACCCCTGGCCGGAAGCCCGCATGAGACGCTTAACCAACACCCGCCGTCGGATCCTGCTCGGTGGCCTGGGCCTGCTTGGCCTGGGCGCCATCCTGGCCTGGAAGACCCTGCCCTTGGGCACCCTGCCGGTAAGCACCGTCCAGGTCGTGCGGGGCGATATCGAAAGCAGCGTCACTGCCTTGGGCACCTTGCAGCCCAGGCGTTATGTCGATGTGGGCGCCCAGGCCTCCGGGCAGATCCGCACCCTGCACGTGGAGGTGGGCGACACGGTGCGCCAAGGTCAGTTGCTGGTCGAGATCGACCCGTCCACCCAGCAAGCCAAGCTCGACGCCGGCCGCTACTCCATCGAAAACCTCAAGGCCCAACTGGCCGAACAGCGCGCCCAGTACCAGCTGGCGACGCAACAGCACCAGCGCCAACGCGACCTGGCCGCCGCAGGCGCCACCCGCGAGGAAGACCTGCAAACAGCCCAAGCCCAACTCAAGGTGACCCAGGCGCGCATCGACATGTACCAGGCGCAGATCCGCCAGGCCCAAGCCAGCCTGCGCAGCGACGAGGCCGAGTTGGGCTACACACGCATCTACGCCCCCATGAGCGGCACCGTGGTCGCCGTGGATGCCCGGGAGGGGCAAACCCTCAACGCCCAACAACAGACGCCATTGATCCTGCGTATCGCCAAACTCTCGCCGATGACCGTCTGGGCCCAGGTATCGGAGGCCGACATCGGCAAGGTCCAGCCCGGCATGAGCGCCTACTTCACCACCCTGGCCGGCGGCAAGCGTCGCTGGAGCAGCCGCGTGCGGCAGATCCTGCCGATCCCGCCCAAACCGCTGGACCAGGCCAGCCAGGGCGGCGGCAGCCCGGCCAGCGCCAGTGCCGGCACCACCGGCAACAAGGTGGTGCAGTACACCGTGCTGCTGGACGTCGACAACCCCGATGGCGCCCTGATGGCCGAGATGACCACCCAGGTGTTCTTCGTTGCCGGCCAGGCCAAGCAGGTGCTCACCGCCCCCCTGGCCGCCCTGGACGATGCCGATGACGACGGCCTGTACCTGGCCCAGGTGCTCAATCGCGAGGGCAAGATCGAGCAGCGCCAGGTGCGAACGGGCCTGAGCGATCGTCTGCGCGTGCAGATCCTCGAAGGCCTGAGCGAAGGCGAGCAACTGGTTATCGGCGCCCCGGCCGCCAGCGGAGGTTGAATGTCTGCCCCCCTGATCGAACTCACCGACATCCGCAAGGCCTACGGCGGCATCGACACACCGAAAGTCGAAGTGCTGCGCGGCATCAGCCTGACCATCCACCCCGGCGAGTTCGTCGCCATCGTCGGCGCCTCGGGCTCAGGAAAGTCGACGCTGATGAACATCCTCGGCTGCCTTGATCGTCCGAGCGCCGGCAGTTATCGCTTTGCCGGCAAGGACGTCGCCGACCTGGACAGCGATGAGCTGGCCTGGCTGCGTCGCGAGGCCTTTGGCTTCGTGTTCCAGGGCTATCACCTGATCCCCTCGGGCTCCGCGCAGGAAAACGTCGAAATGCCGGCCATCTATGCCGGAACCCCCGCCGCCGAACGCCACGCCAGGGCTCATGCCCTGCTCGAACGCCTGGGGCTGGCCAGCCGCACCGCCAACCGCCCGCACCAACTCTCCGGCGGCCAGCAGCAGCGAGTATCGATCGCCCGGGCACTGATGAACGGCGGGCACATCATCCTCGCCGACGAACCCACCGGTGCGCTGGACAGCCAAAGCGGCGCCGAAGTCATGGCCCTGCTGGACGAGCTCGCCCGCCAAGGCCACGTGATCATCCTGATCACCCACGACCGCGAGGTGGCGGCACGTGCGCACCGGGTCATCGAGGTCCGTGATGGCCTGGTGATTAGCGACTCGGCCGACGACCAGCCTACAACCGCTACGCACCCAGGCCTGCAAGCCGACGAGCTGCGCCAGCGCCTGGACCGCGGCGCCACCTTGCGCGGCGCCTGGAAAGGCGAGCTGCTCGAAGCCCTGCAGGCGGCTTGGCGGGTCATGTGGATCAACCGCTTCCGCACTGCCCTGACCTTACTCGGCATCGTCATCGGCGTCGCCTCGGTGGTGGTGATGCTGGCCGTCGGCGAAGGCAGCAAGCGCCAGGTCATGGCACAAATGGCCGCGTTCGGCTCGAACATCCTCTACCTGTCCGGCAAGGCGGCGACACTGCGCGAACCTGCAGGCGTCATCACCCTCGATGATGTCGACGCGATCGCCGAACTGCCCCAGGTCAAACGCGTTATGCCGGTCATCGGCGAAGAACTGATGGTGCGCTACGGCAACAACAGCCAGCAGTTCTATGTCGGTGGCAATAACACCTGGTTCCCGGAAGTCTTCAACTGGCCAGTGGTCGAGGGCGCCTTCTTCAGCGAGGCCGACGAGGCCAGTGGCGCTGCCGTGGCGGTGATCGGGCAGAAAGTGAAGGAGAAGATGCTCGGCAACCCGCGTGACCCGCTGGGCCAGTACCTGTTGATCGGCAACGTGCCGTTCCAGGTCGTCGGCATCCTGGCCGGCAAGGGCGCAAGCTCAGGCGACCAGGACAGCGACGAGCGCATCGTGGTGCCCTACTCCGCCGCCGCCATCCGCTTGTTCGGGCGCTATGAACCCGAGTACATCGCCATTGCCGCCCTCGACTCTTCCCAGGTCCACGCCACCGAGGCGGCCATCGACCACCTGCTGCGCCAGCGCCACCAGGGCAAGCGCGATTTCGAACTGACCAACGATGCAGCCTTGATCCAGGCCGAAGCCCGCACCCAGAACAGCCTGTCGTTGATGCTCGGCGCCATCGCCGCCATCTCCTTGCTAGTCGGCGGCATCGGCGTGATGAACATCATGCTCATGACCGTGCGCGAGCGCACCCGCGAGATTGGCATCCGCATGGCCACTGGGGCCCGTCAGCGCGACATCCTGCGTCAATTCCTCAGCGAAGCGGTGATGCTGTCGATGGTCGGCGGGGTCACCGGCATCGTACTGGCCCTGTGCATCGGCGCAGGCCTGATGCTGGCCGACATCGCCGTGGCCTTCGCTCTACCCGCCATGCTCGGTGCATTCGCCTGCGCCGTCGTCACCGGCGTGGTGTTCGGTTTCATGCCAGCCCGCAAGGCCGCTCGCCTCGATCCGGTCAAAGCCCTCACCAGCGTATAACTCATGACATTGCCCAGCCACATCAGCCTGTTGACCCTGAGCCTCGCCCTTGCCGCCTGCAGCACACCGCCCAGTCCAGAGGCCGATATCACCACGCCGGCGACCTGGCAGGCCCAACGCGAAGACGCCACCCGCCCCCTGCCCGATGCCACCTGGTGGAAGGCATTCGCCAGCCCCGAGATGGACCAATTGATCGAACGAGCCCTGGCCAACAGCCATGACCTCGCCGCCGCCACCGCACGGGTGCGTCAGGCCCAGGCCCGCGCAGTGATCGCCGGCGCACCTTTGCTACCAGCGCTGCAATTCGGCGTGGATGCCAGCCGCCAGCGCCTGTTGCGCGGCGACGGCAACGACCAACTCGATGCCAGCAGCAGCGAGCGCACCAGCACCTCCTTCGGCACCCGCCTGAGCGCCAGCTACGAGATCGATTTCTGGGGAGGCCTGCGCGCGGCCCGCGACAGCGCCTTGCGTGGACTGGACGCCAGTCGTTTCGACCGCCAGACGGTCGAGCTGACGCTGACCTGCGCGGTGGCCGACAGTTACCTCCAAGGCCTGGCATTGGAGGAACAACTGCGTATTGCCCGTCTGAACCTGAACAATGCGCGTGATGTGCTGGCGCTCGTGCAAGCGCGGGAACGTTCAGGTTCGGCCACGCGTCTGGAATTGGCCCAGCAGCGCAGCCTGGTAGCTGCCCAGGAACGCCAGGTGCCGCTGCTTGAGCAGCAATGGCAAGACAGCCGCGTCACCTTGGCCACCCTGCTGGGCGAGCCTGTCCAGCGCCTGCCCGCCAACCGTGGCACGATCGGCGCCTTGCAATGGCCGCGCATCGGCAGCGGCGTCCCCAGCGATCTGCTCGGCCGCCGCCCTGATATCGCCGCTGCCGAGGCACGCCTGGCGGCAGCCAGCGCCAACGTTCAGGTCGCCCGAGCCGCGCTGTTGCCCAAGCTGACTCTGGGCGCCGACCTGGGCAGCGGCGCACGCACCTTCGCCCAGATCCTGGACAGCCCCTATTACACCCTCACCAGCGGGCTGATCGCGCCGGTCTTCAACAACGGCCGCCTGCGCGCGGCCCGCGACCTGGCCACGGCCGAGCAGCAAGAACTGCTGGAAAACTACCGGGCGAGCATTCTGGCGAGCTTTGCCGACGTGGAGAAGGCACTCAATGCCATCCAGGGTGTGGACCACCAGCGCCAGTGGCAGGACGAGGAAGTACGCCAGGCGCACATCGCCTTCGATCTTGCCCAGCAACGTTATGCCGCCGGCGCCGAGACCCTGCTCAGCGTGCTGCAAACCCAGCGCTCCCTGTATGACGCCCAAGACCAGCAGGCGCAATTGCGCCTGGCCCGGCTACAGGGCAGCGTGGCGTTGTACAAGGCGTTGGGGGGTGGCTGGCAGCTGCCTTCGCGCTGAACGGCATCGGGGCCGCTATGCGGCCCCGGGACATCGATCAGGACACAATGTTCTTCAGCGAAAGATGCCGCGCATACCAAGGCCTGCGCGGCACCCGCCGCACCAGGTCGCCGATCGCATCATCCTCGCCAAAGGTGATGCGCAGCGCCAGTTTCATGGTCTCGACATCCATCTCCACCGACTTGCCGGGACGCGTGCCAGGAACCGTGCTGCAACCATGGGTGTCCGGCCCCAGCCAGGGGTCATCGACCTCTACCCAGCGCCCTGGCGTGAACCAGTTCACCCCGTTGACCTGCATACGCCGCACCTGGCCTGGGTGGTAGCGCTCCTGGGCGCGGTACCAGTCCTCGATCCGGTCGTCGATCCAGCCATGGAAACCCCAGAACACGGGGTTCACATGGGAAGAGAACGGGTCACCGAGAAAGTCGTTCTCCGGCCCGAACCAACGCAGGGCGAAGTCTGCCGGATCGCGGGCGAAAGGCACCGGCGCGCCATTGAGCGGGTCACGCGGCACCGAAGCCCAGCACATGTGCAGCCAGTCGTGCAGGGTCATCTCCATCTCCGATCCCAGCGCGCCCAGGCTCAGCTTTGCGAGGTACTGAGGGTCCTGGTACTGCGACTCCCAGACCTGAAAGTTGCTGCAGAACGTCTCGCTGGCCTTGATCGCTGACACCCACTGCCCATAGGGCTCATCGTCCGGCGCCTGCCAGCTCGGTGGTACACAGCAGCCATCGTGATTTTCGTGATAGCGGGCAAAGCCTGCCCGGTCGAGCTCGACACTTGGCGCAGGCAATGGGAAGTGCGTCCAAGATGGCAAGTCCTGCAACTGGCGAGCGGTCTGCAGCATGTGCCGGTGCATGAACAGAAAATCGATCCCCGATCCATTGCGGTGCTTGCGCGGGCCACGGGCATCGCGTTCACGGTCCCGTGGGCCTGGCTGCCAGCCCAGGCCACGCAGGGCGCTGCGCTGTGTTTCGGACAGGTCGTGCCACTTGTCACGCGTGGCATGCCAGAGCTGGTGGAACAACCGATGCTCGGCACTGAGCACCCAGGCGTGCATCTGTGGGGTATAGCCGATGCGCTCGCGGGCTTCGGGGAAGCGTCGCTTGACCGCAACGAAGCGGCTGTCGGCCACCGGCAGCATGAGCGGTCGGTCCAACCGCTGCAGACGTCCGCTCAAGGTGCCAGTGCCGGCATTGGCGAAATCGCCCCAGACCTCGTCGAGGCTGGCAATGCATTCATAGCTGGGCCCACCCTGCTGGTTCAGCAAGCGCCAACGTACCTGCGCAGATGATGCCTCGACCAGATCGCCCAACACTCGATAGCGGGCCACCCCGTCGCCACGCAAGCGCTCGCCGGTATCGACAAAGCCGCGCAGGCCGCGGCCCTTGGTGGCAACGTCGAGAAACAGCTCGACACCGACCACGGGCAACCCTTCAAGGCCCGCTTCTGGGCCTTCGAAGCGCAGGTCCCAGATGCCACGCAGATGATCGGCCAGTACTTGTCCTGCATAGTCGGCCAACTCGACGCTGGCCTCCCCTGGCGTGACAATGTCGTCCTCAGGATCGTGGGTCAGCGCCTTGTGTGCGTAGTAGGCAGCCGTACCGGTTGCCCCCGCCACTGCAAGGCCTGCGATGAATCCTCGTCGGGAAATGCCCATTGCGCCTCTATCCGTTCCAGCCACACTGCGGGTTCTGTCCAAGCTAGGACGTAACCTGGGTCGGGAAATTTACCGAGCCTTGGTAGCCTGCCTTCGTTCAACCGATGGACACCGCCGCCTGCACGGCCTGGGCAAAGCGGTCGGCCACGTCGTCGATTTGTTCGGCGCTGATGATCAGCGGCGGCAGGAAGCGCACCACCGCGCCATGGCGCCCGCCAAGCTCCAGGATCAAGCCGCGCTTGAGGCATTCGCGCTGGACGTTCGGCGCCAGGGTGCCGTGGGCAGGTGCATGACCCTGCGCATCGACGGCGCCGTCCGGATCCACCAGTTCGACCCCAAGCATCAGCCCGCGACCACGAATATCTCCAAGCTGCGGATAATCCTGCTGCACACGCAGCAAGTGGCCGCGCAAGCGTTGCCCCATGGCCTCGGCGTGCTCGGCCAGGCGATGCTCGACCAGATACCCCATCACCGCGGAACCTGCCGCCATGGCCATCTGATTGCCGCGGAAGGTACCGGCATGGGCCCCAGGCTTCCAGGTGTCCAGCCAGTCGCGATAGACCACCACCGCCAGGGGCAGGCTGCCGCCGATGGCCTTGGACAGGGTGATCACGTCCGGCACGATGCCGGCATGCTCGAAGGCGAACATGCGCCCGGTGCGGGCGAAGCCACTTTGGATCTCGTCGACGATCAACGCCACGCCGGCCTGCTCGGTGATACGGCGCAGGCCACGCAACCACTGGATATCCGCAGGGATCACCCCGCCCTCGCCCTGCACCACTTCGACGATCACCGCCGCCGGCAACGCGACACCGGCTTCCGGATCGCACAGCAGGTTCTCCAGGTAATGCAGGTTGGCACGCACGCCCGCCTCGCCCCCTAGGCCGAACGGGCATCGGTAGTCATAGGGATACGGCAGGAACTGCACGCCATTGCCAAGCAGCGCCCCCAGCGGCTGTTTCGGCCCCAGGCTGCCCATCAGGCTCAACGCCCCTTGGGACATGCCATGGTAGGCCCCCTGAAAGGCCAGCACCGTGCTGCGCCCCGTGGCGGTGCGTACCAGTTTCAGCGCCGCCTCCACCGCATCGGTGCCAGTCGGCCCACAAAACTGGACCTTTGCCTCCCGGCGCAAGGCTTCGGGCAGTATGCCGAACAGGTCCTGGACAAAGCGGTCCTTGACCGGCGTGGTCAAGTCCAGGGTGTGCAGGGGCAGCTCTTCGGCCAGCACGCGCTGGATGGCCTCGATCACCACCGGGTGGTTGTGGCCCAGGGCCAGGGTGCCGGCACCTGCCAGACAGTCGATGAACTGACGGCCTTCGACGTCCTCGACATGGATGCCACGGGCACGCTTGAGCGCCAGGGGAATACGCCGCGGGTAGCTGCGGGCGTTGGACTCCTGTTGCTGCTGGCGCAACAGCAGGGGGGAATCCTCGAACTCGTACAGCGTCTGTGGCGCGCTGCTCGGCAGGACCTGGGCAAGGCTGGAAGCGATCGACATCGGAAAAATCCTCGCGAACAAGCGAATGAGCCCCGCCACGCCCCGGTAAGCGCAGAGGTGTCGGGTGGTTGTCGCTTGGAAAACGCTTCAGCGAGGCAAGGATTTAGCTCTCAGGTAGGTTTTTCCGCAGGCGCCCTCTTCGCGGGTAAACCCGCTCCCACAAGGGTCGCCATGGGACGAACGGGAGCGGGCCAAGGCCGAGGGGATCCTGGTGGGAGCGGGCTCACCCGCGCAGGTTTGCGCAACATCGAGGATCAGGCCCCCTGGCGCGCCGGCACCCGCAGCCACACCCGCAGCCCATCGCTGTGGCTTTCGAAGCGCAGGCTTCCGGCACAGCGCTGCACGATGGCCTGGACAATCGCCAGCCCCAACCCGCAGCCACCGCTCTGGTCATGACGCCAGAAGCGTTCGGTCAGGTGCTCGATGTCCTCTTCGGCGATCCCCGGCCCGTGGTCCCGAACCATGAAACCCACCTGCCCGTCAGCCATCTGCACTTCCAGTTCCACCGCGTTATCGCCGCCATGGCGCAGCGCGTTGTCCAGCAGGTTGCGCAACGCCGCCACCGCCAACGGCGCGGGCATGCCCAGGTAGATCCGGCTGGCCTCCGCTGGCAGGCGTACCACGATGCGGCGGTTGTCGCCGCCGCCGGCGTCTTGCACCGCCTGGCGTGCCACCTGCTCGGCGCTGCACTGCACGCCGTCGTCGAACGACAGGCTGCCCTCAACCCGGGCCAGCATCAGCAATTGCTCAAGGGTCCGGTGCATGCGGTCGGTGCCTTGCTCGGCATGCTCCAGGGCCTGCTCGCGCACCGCGCCGTCGGTCATGCGCGCGACCTGCAGATGGGTCTTGATCGCCGTCAGTGGGCTACGCAGCTCATGGGCGGCATCGTCGGTCAGGCGCCGTTCGCGCTCAATGGTCTGGGCGATGCGCAGGAATAGTTGGTTCTGGGTCTCGAGCAATGGCTGCAGCTCACTGGGCATGCCCGCCACCTGCAGCGGTTCGACGCTGTCGGCGCGCCGTCTGCGCAGCGCATCGCGCATGCGGTTGAGCGGCTCCAGCCCTTTGCCGACGCCTATCCACAACAACCCTAGGCTGCCAAGCAGGGCCATCAACACCGGCGCCGAGGCTGCCAGCAAGATCGAGCGATTGAGCGCCTCGCGTTCCTGGTGACGGTCGGCGGTGGTGATGCGCACATCGCCATGGTTGTAGGTGAAGGTGCGCCACAGCGCACCGTCGATGGTCTGGTCACGGAAGCCACTGCGCTGATCGTCCATGGCACCGTCGTGCTTGTGGTTGCTGGCCAGGATCTCGCCGCGCAGGGAACTGACCTGGCAGGCCATGCCATCCGGCACGCTGAGCTGGTCGGCGGAGAAATGCGCATCCTCGCCCTTGGCCGCCAGCGGCTGCGGCAGTTGTTCGATCAGCCCGGCGACCATGCGCGCCGACGCGACCAGGCGCTGGTCGAGGGAGAACATCATCTGTTGGCGCAGGTCGCGCAGCATCCAGGCGGCGGCCAATGCCCAGATGATCACGAAGGCGCTGCCCAGGATCAGCGTCAGGCGCGCGCGCAGGCTCATGGTACCGGCTCCTGCGGAGCCTGCGCCGGGCCTAGGCGATAACCCAGGCCGCGCACGGTCTCGACGATGCTGTTGCCGAGCTTGCGGCGCAGGTGATGGATATGGACGTTCAAGGCATTGCTTTCGACTTCGTCGCTGAAACCATAGACGCAGTCCTTGAGCTGCTCGCTGGAGAGCACCCGTCCGGGGTTCTGCAGCAAAGCCTGGAGCAGCGCCTGCTCGCGACGGGACAGGTCCACCGCCTGGCCGGCCAGGGTGGCCTCGCAACTGCTGGGGTCGTAGCGCAGCGGGCCATGTTCGATGACATTCACTGCACGACCCGCCACGCGACGCAACAGTGTGTGCAGACGGGCCGCCAGTTCGCGCAGGTCGAAGGGTTTGAGCAGGTAGTCGTCGGCCCCGGCCTGCAGGCCATCGACCCGGTCGGTGACCGCATCGCGGGCGGTGAGCACCAGCACCGGCAGGGTCACGCCTTGTTGGCGCAGGCGGCGCAGCAGCTTGAGGCCGTCTTCGTCTGGCAGGCCCAGATCGAGGATCATCACATCGAACTGCGCGGCCTGAAGCAAGGCCTGCGCGGCCGAAGCGGTGGCCACCCGGTCCACGGTCAGGCCTTGGGCGGCGAGGCCGGCGCAGATGCCGCTGGCGATCAGGTCGTCGTCCTCGCAAAGCAGTACGTGCATGAGGGGGTCTCCGGTGGGGAAGCTTGTATTGCACGCTTGGCGGATTAAGAACCGATTATGAATGATTCACGAGACGGCTGTACCCGCCCGTTGCCAATCGAACCTCGCGAGGCACCTGCAGGATGGCAGCAAAACGACACCGGTTAACCTTGGGTTAATCAGCCAAGGCCAGCATGGCCAGATTCACAGCACTGCCAAGGCGAAGACATGCGCGTTCTCCTGCTCTTCCTGACATTTCTGCTGGCCGGCCCGCTGCAGGCCAACCCGTTCGAGACCAAGCCGGACTTCCTGCCGGTCAACCAGGCGTTCGTCCTGACCCATGACCGCCAGGCCGACGGCCAGATGCGCCTGAACTTCCAGATCAAGGACGGCTACTACCTCTACCAGAAGCGTCTGAAGTTCGACGGCCTCGCGCCTGAACAACATCCACAGCTCCCTCCCGCCGAAAACCACCATGATGAGTTCTTCGGTGACAGCGCGGTCTACCGCCACCAACTCCAATTGCTGATACCCGCCACTGCCCAGGGCCAATTGCGCCTGGGCTGGCAGGGCTGCGCCGATGCAGGCTTGTGCTACCCGCCTCAAACCACCGCCATCGACCTGGGTGGCCAGGCGGTGCCGGCTTCGGATCAAGCCACTGACCAGGCCCTGGCCAGCGACCTGCAACAGGCCAGCCTGGCGTGGAGCCTGCTGGCGTTCTTCGGCCTTGGCCTGCTGCTGGCCTTCACGCCCTGTTCGCTGCCGATGCTGCCGATCCTCGCCGGGCTGGTCCTGGGTAATGGCGCCAGCGCCCGCCGTGGCTGGCTGCTGGCGGGGGTCTATGTACTGAGCATGGCGCTGGTCTATGCCGGCCTCGGCGTGGTGGCCGCCCTGCTCGGCGCCAGCCTGCAGGCCTGGCTGCAGCAACCCTGGTTGCTGGGCAGCCTGGCAGCGTTGTTCGTGATGCTCGCCCTGCCGATGTTCGGCGCCTTCGAACTGCAACTGCCTGCCGCCCTGCGCGACCGCCTGGACCGTGCCGGCCAAGGCACCCGCGGTGGCAATGTGTATGGCGCAGCCCTGCTCGGCGCGCTCTCCGGCCTGCTCATGGGGCCCTGCATGACCGCGCCATTGGCCGGCGCATTGCTGTACATCGCCCAGAGCGGCGACGTGCTGCAAGGAGCGCTGGTGCTGTTCAGCCTCGGCCTGGGCATGGGCGTCCCTCTGCTATTGCTGGTCACTCTCGGTAACCGCTACCTGCCCCGCCCCGGTGCCTGGATGAACCTGGTCAAGGGGCTGTTCGGTTTCGTCTTCCTGGCCATGGCCCTGTACACCTTGCGCAGCCTGCTGCCGGCCCCGTTGCTGCTGGCCCTGGGTGGCGCCTGGCTGATCGCCCTGGCCTGGACCGCCTGGCCGGCCCTGCACCGTTTGCCGGCCCTGCGCGCAGTCCCCTTGCTGGGTGCACTCTGGGGTGGGCTGTTGCTGGTCGGCGCGGCCGCTGGCGGCGACGATCTGTGGCAACCCTTGCAGCCCTTTGCCGGCAGCGGCGTGCAAAGCGAGGCCAAGGCCGAGGACGCCTTCGTCACTGTCAGCCAGCCCCAGGATCTGCAACGCGAACTGGACGCTGCCAAGGCACGCGGCCAGTGGGTCATGCTGGACTACTATGCCGACTGGTGCGTGTCGTGCAAGGTGATGGAGAAACAGGTATTCGCCCGGCCCGATGTGCTTGCCGACCTCGCCAGCGTGCATCTGGTGCGCCTGGACGTCACCGCCGACACGCCCGCCAGCCGCGAGTTGCTGCAACGCTACCAGGTGCCAGGCCCGCCCAGCCTGATCTGGATCGGTCCGGAAGGCGACGAGCGCCGAGCCCGGCGCATCACCGGTGAAGTGGATGCCGCAGCCTTCAAGCAACACTGGGCACAGACCAGGAGCCAAGGCTGATGCTGACCGTGACCCTGGGGCCACTGACCATGGCCCTCAACCACCTGCTACTGCTCGCGGCCCTGGCCGTGGCCAGCATCGTGGGCTGGTGGGTGGCCCGGCGCGGCGGTGAAAGCCCCGAGTCGGCGCTGTTCAACCTGTTCCTGCTGGGGCTGCTGTGTGCACGCGCAGGTTTCGTCCTGGCGTACTGGCCGATGTTCCGCGACGATCCGCTGCAGGCGATCGACATTCGCGACGGCGGCTTCCTGCTGTGGGCCGGCCTGATCGGCATCGTCATCGGCGCGCTGTGGCAGGGCCGGCGACATCCGGGCCTGCGTCGACCACTGGGCTGGGCGCTGCTGAGCGGTGCGGTGTTCTGGATCCTTGCCAGCCTCGGCAGCCATCTCTACAGCAAGGGCACCGAGCTGCCGACGCTGAGCCTGCGCAATGCCGGCGGCCAATCGGTGGCACTGCACGACTACCGAGGCAAGCCGCTGGTGATCAACCTCTGGGCCACCTGGTGCCCACCGTGCCGTCGGGAAATGCCTGTGCTGCAGCAAGCCCAGGACGAGTACCCGCACGTAACGTTCCTGTTCGTGAACCAAGGCGAGACTCCGGAGAACGTCAGCACCTTCCTGGCCACCACCGGCCTGAGCCTGACCCACGTGCTGTTCGACGGTAGCGGTCAGCTGGCCCAGCAGGTGGGCTCCATGGCCCTGCCCACCACCTTGTTCTACACCGCCGAAGGGCGCTTGATCGGCAGTCACCTGGGCGAGTTGTCCCGGGCCAGCCTGCACCGCGCCCTGGAACCTTTCGAGCAGGCCAACCGGCCCGCCTCCGCCGCACAAGGAAATTGACATGCGATTGAATGCCCTCTTGCCCCTGGCCCTCATGACCTTCGCAGCCCCCGCCCTGCAGGCTGAAACGTTGCCCAAGGCCATCCAGCAACTGCAAGCCAAGGGCGCCGAAATCAAAGGCAGCTTCGATGCGCCCAATGGCCTCAAAGGCTATGCCGCCGCCTACCAGAACAACGGCATCGCCCTGTACCTCACCCCCGATGGCAAGCACGTGCTGGTCGGCAGCCTGTTCGACGAACAAGGCAAGGACCTCAGCGCCGAGCCGCTGGAAAAACTCGTGTATGCCCCGATGAGCAAAGCGATCTGGGCCAAGATGGAAAAAACCGCCTGGATCGCCGACGGCAAGGACGACGCTCCGCGCAAGGTGTACCTGTTCAGCGACCCCAACTGCCCCTACTGCAACATGTTCTGGGAGCAGGCGCGGCCTTGGGTGGAATCGGGCAAGGTGCAGCTGCGCCACATCATGGTCGGCATCATCCGCGAGGACAGCCCGGGCAAGTCTGCGGCGCTGCTGGCTGCCAAGGACCCGGCCAAAGCGCTGCAACAGCATGAGAAAGCCGGCAAGGCGAGCACCCTCAAGCCGCTGGAGACCATCCCCGAGGCGGTGCGCCAAAAACTGGAGGCCAACCTGGCCTTGATGGAAGAGATGGGCTTGGCAGCGACCCCGGCGATCTTCTACCAGGATGACAAGGGTCAGTTGCAGAGCCAGCAAGGCGCGCCGCGGCCAGAGATGCTCGGGCAGATTCTGGGCAAGCGCTGAGCCGTAGCCTGCCAGCCTGCCTCATGCGCGGGTAAACCCGCCTCCGCAGGCACCGTGGTTTCGAGAACACCGCAGTGTCTGCCGGAGCGGGTTCACCCGCGACGGGGCGCAACGCGCCCCTACACCTCAAAGCGCCTCCAACTCCGCCATCAGGTCACTGAGCCGGTCCACCTTGCCCTCGTCCAGCGCGCTGCCCTCCAGCGCTCGCACGTACTCGGCCAATGCCTCCACGGTGTTGCACTCGAACATCGCCCGCAGCGGCACATTCAGTTGCAACTGCTGCTGCACACGCGAGGCGATCTGGGTTGCCAACAAGGAATGCCCGCCCAACTCAAAGAAGTTGTCGTGCACCCCCACGCGCTCGACCTTGAGCACATCGGCCCAGATCCCCGCCAGTTTGTGCTCCAGCTCGTCGCGGGGCGCCAGGTAGTCCTGGCTTTGCTGCGCGCCGATGTCGATCGCAGGCAGGGCCTTGCGGTCGAGCTTGCCGTTGGCGTTGTGGGGCAGGTTCGCCAGCCAGGCCCAGTGCAGCGGCACCATGTATTCCGGCAACTCGGCGCGCAGACGCGACTTGAGCTGCTCCAACAGCGCGGCATCGGCCGCCACGCCCTGATGCGCTACCAGGTAGCCGACCAGATGCTTGCCGTTGAAGCCCTCCTGCACGCCCACTGCCGCATCGCGAATCTCGACCTGCTCATGCAGGCGGGCTTCGATCTCACCCAGCTCGATGCGATAGCCGCGGATCTTCACCTGATGGTCGATACGGCCCACGTATTCGAGCACGCCATCAACCCGACGCCGCGCCAAGTCGCCCGTGCGGTACAGACGCTCACCCGGGGCACCGTAGGGGTGAGGGATGAAAGCCAGCGCAGTGCGCAGCGGGTCCCCCACATAGCCACGCCCAACGCCGGTGCCGGCCACACACAACTCGCCCACCGCTCCCAAAGGCACCAGGGCCTGGGCTTCGTCGAGCAAGTACAGACGGTTGTTATCGGTCGGCGTGCCGATCGGCAGGTAGCTGCCGCGGGTCGACGCGACATCGACTCGGAAGAACGCCACATCGTCCGAGCACTCCGCCGGGCCATAGGCGTTGACCAGCCCGATGTGCGGATAGCGTTGCAACCATTGAGCGGCCAGCTCCGGAGGCATGGCCTCGCCGGTTGGCAGCATCCAGCGCAGGCCCTCGAGTGCCCGTTGCTCGCTGGCGAGCATGCCCTGGATCAGCGAAGGCACGCTCTCGAGCACCGTGATGCCAGTGGCCTGCACATGCGCCAGCAAGCCTTGCGGGTCGTGGGCGATGGCGTTCGGCACGATCTGCACCCGGGCACCGAACAAGGGCGCTGCGAGGAACTGCCACACCGAAATGTCGAAGCTCTGGGACGCGGTCTGGGCAATCACGTCGTACTCGTCCAACTCCAGGTACGGCACCTTGCTCAACTGGTTGTTGAGCATGCCGCGTTGCTCGACCATCACCCCCTTGGGCAGGCCGGTGGAGCCGGAGGTGTAGATCACGTAGGCCAGGTTGTCGGGCGCGCTGTAGATGCCTGGGTTGTGACTGGCCATGGCACTGGCTTGCACCTGCTCCCATACCAGCAACGTCGGCCTGGCGACCCCGGAGATCTCATCGAGCAACTGACGCGCCTGCTCGGCGCAGGCCGCCGTGCACACCAGCACCGGCGTGCGGCTGAGTTCGACGATGCGCTGCAGGCGCGCAGGCGGCAGGCCCGGGTCCAGCGGCAGGTAGCCGGCACCGGCCTTGAAGCAACCGACGATCATGCCCAGCAGCGGCAGGCCACGCTCGGCCAGCAGCGCCACCGGCTGGTCGATGGCCACGCCCGCGGCGATCAAGGCATGGCCCAGGCGGTTGGCCACAAGGTTCAGCCCGACGTAGTCGCAGGACGCGTCCAGGCAGCGAGCGACCGTCCGCTCTGGGTGCGCGGCGACCCGCGCCTCGAACAGCTCGACATAGCTCTGTTCCAGCGCATAGGCGTGTTCGGTGCGGTTGCAGTCCTCCAGCAGGAAGCGCTGCTCGGCTTCGCCAAGCACCGGCAGCTCGGTCACGTCACCGTCGAAGCCTTCTACAAGCGCCAGCAGCAGGCGCTTGAACTCGGCCAACAAGCGCTCGACGGTGGCGAAGTCGAAGTAACGCTGGTCGAACGACAGGTGCAGGCCCAGATCGTCGCCTGGGTAGCACACAGCCGTGAGCGGGAAGTTGGTGTGGGTACGGCCCGAATCGGAGCTGGCGTTCAGCTGCTGGGCATGGTTCAGCACGGCGGTTTCCACCGGCGCGTTCTCGAACACGAACAGGCTGTCGAACAGCGGCTGGCCCTTGGGCAACTCGCTGCACTCCTGGATCGCCACCAGCGGTAGGTACTCGTACTCGCGCAGTTCCATGTTGCGCTCAAGCAGGCCCTGCAACCATTGGCCCACGCGTTGACGCTGGCCCGGTTCGGGCAGTTGCACACGCAGGGCAATACTGTTGATGAACAGGCCGACGGTGCGCTGCATCTGCGGCAGGCTGACCGGGCGACCGGCAACGGTGACGCCGAAGACCACGTCGCGCTCGCCGCTGTAACGGGCCAGCACCAGCGCCCAGGCCGCCTGGGCGAAGGTGTTGATGGTCAACTGGTGTGCCTGGGCCAGCTCGCGCAGGCGTACGCCGTCGCGCACGTCCAGGCGGGTATAGCAGTCGCCGACGATCATGCCGTTGCCCGCATGATCATGGCGCAGCGGCCGGTCGCAGGGGATGGCCGTAGCGCGCTCGAAGCCTGCCAGGTTGCGCTGCCACCACTGGCGCGCCTCACCCAAGTCCTGACGTTGCAGCCAGCCGATGTAGTCGCGGTAGCGCGGCGGCACCGGCAACTGAGCGGCGCGGCCCTCGCCCAGGGCTTGGTAGAGCGCGAAGAAATCGTTCATCAGCAACGAACGGCACCAGGCATCGATGAGGATGTGGTGGTTGCTCATCATGAACCAGTAGCGGTCGTCGGCAACCCGTACCAGGCGCAGGTGGAAAGGTGCCTCGCGCAGTAGGTCGAAGCCGGCTTCGCGCTCCTGCTTGTGCAGCGCCTGCAAGCGCGCCTCCTGGGCCGCGTCGTCAAGGCCGCGCCAGTCCTGGTAGTCCAGCGGCGTGTTGCCCGGTTTGTGGATGATCTGCAGCATCGCTTCGCCGGCGTTCCAGCTGAACGAGGCACGCAGGGCCTCGTGGCGCGCCACCACGGCCTGCCAGGCCTGGGCGAAGCGCTCGGGGTCCAGGGCGCTGTCGATGCGGTAACGGTCCTGCATGTAGTAGATGCCCGTGCCCGGTTCGAGCAAGGTGTGCAGCAGCAGGCCTTCCTGCATGGGCGTGAGCGGGTAGACATCCTCGATCTGCGCGGCCGGTACCGGCAAGGCATCGATCTGCGCCTGGGTCAGGCGGGCCAGCGGGAAATCCGAAGGCGTGAAACTGCCGGTGCCGTCGGCCAGGCAATGGCCGACCAGGGCCAGCAGTTCCTGGCGATAGGCCTCGGCCAACGCGGCGATGGTCGCCTCGTCATAGCGCTCGGTGCTGAAGGTCCAGCGCAGTTGCAGGGCACCGCCATACACTTGGCCATCGACGCTGAGCCAGTTGGGCAGCGGCGCCTCCAGGTCGTGGGCCAGGCCTGCCGGCGCATCCAGCGGCTGGAACAGCGCGGCACTGTCGAACTGCTGGTCGAACTGGCCCAGGTAGTTGAAGGTGATGCGCGCCTGGGGCAAGGCGGCCATGGCTTCGCGACCGGTGGTGTCGGTCAGGTAGCGCAGCACGCCATATCCCAGCCCCTTGTGCGGCACCTGGCGCAGCTGTTCCTTGATGCCCTTGATGGCCGCGGCGAAGTCCTGATCGGTGTCGCCCAGTTGCGGGGTCAGGCACAGCGGATAGGCATTGGTGAACCAGCCGACGCTACGGGTCAGGTCCATGTCCTCGAACAGGCCGTCACGACCATGGCCTTCCAGTTGCACCAGTACCTGGCTGTCGCCACTCCAGCGGCACAGGGTGCGCGCCAGGGCGGTGAGCAGCAGGTCATTGACCTGGGTTCGGTAGGCCGCAGGTGCCTGTTGCAGCAACTGGCGGGTCTGCTCCTGGTCCAGGCCGATGGCCAAGGTACGGGCATGGCGGTGCAGGTTGCCGCCCTGGGGATGATCGCAGGGCAGTTCGCGACGGGCAGTACCGAGCTGATCCTGCCACCAGCCAAGCTCGTCACGCAGCGAGTCGCTGCCGGCATAGCTGACCAGGCGCGCGGCCCAGTCAGCCATGGCGTGGGTCTTGGCCGTCAGTGGCTGGCCGCGGTAGAGCGCCTGCAGGTCCTCGAGCAGCACGCGCCAGGACACACCGTCCACCACCAGGTGATGGATCGCCAGCAGCAAGCGCTGGGCGCCCTGCCCGTCGGTCACCAGCAGCGCACGCAGCAATGGGCCTTCGGCAAGGTCCAGGCTGCGCTGTACATCGGTGTACAGCGCCTGGCAATTCTCGAAATCCGCCACGGTGGCGACCCACAGCAATGGCTGGCCAGGTGATGGGACGTACTGGGCCTGCCAATGCCCGTTGGCCTGGGTAAAGCGCAGGCGCAGGCTGTCGTGATGCGCCACCAGCGCGGCCAGGGCATGCTCCAGCGTCTGATTCTGCAACGGCTCGCGCGCCTCCAACAGCACGGCCTGGTTCCAGTGCTGGGGTTGAGCGATTTCGCTGTCGAAGAACCACTGCTGGATCGGCGTCAAGGCACTGCTGCCGCCCCGCGCGCCCTGCTCGATGCCGCTTGGCGCCTCGCTGCAGCTGACCACGGCGGCGAGCGCCTGGACAGTCTGGTGCTGGAACAGATCGCGCGGGGTGAACTGCAAGCCCAGCTGGCGGGCGCGACTGACCACCTGAATCGACAAAATCGAGTCGCCCCCCAATTCGAAGAAGTTGTCCTGCACGCCGATGCGGACAACGTTGAGCACCTCTTGCCAGACCTGCGCCAGTTGTTGCTCCAGTTCGTTGGCCGGCGCCTGATAGTGCTGGCGCGCCTGCTCGATGTCCGGCGCCGGCAAGGCGCGGCGATCGAGCTTGCCGTTGCCCATCAGCGGAAGGCTGCTCAGCAGCACCAGGTGCGCAGGCACCATGTAATCCGGCAGGTGCTGCCGGGCATGGGCCTTGACCGCCTCACGCAGGGCCGCCTGGGTGTCGGCGTCAGCGCTGGCCTGTGGGCAGACCAGATAGCCCACCAATTGCTTGCCCCCCGGCAGGTCCAGAGCGACGACCACGGCTTCATCGACAGCGGCATGGGCCTGCAACTGGCTTTCGATCTCGCCCAGCTCGATACGGAAACCACGGATTTTCACCTGCTGATCGGCACGCCCCACATACTCCACCAGGCCATCGGCGCGCAGGCGCACCAAGTCCCCCGTGCGGTACAGACGACCGCCCTCCTGACTGAACGGGTCAGCGACGAAGCGCTCAGCCGACAGCCCCGGACGCTCGTGATACCCCTGGGCAAGACCGGCGCCCCCGATGTACAGCTCACCGATGCCGCCCTGAGGCAGCAGCGCCAGATCATCATCCAGCACATACGCCGTGCGCGCCCCGATCACCCGGCCGATCGGCACGCTGCCCGCATCCGCCGGCAGCTGCTGCGGCGCAAGGCAGGCCAGCGGCATGACCACGGTTTCGGTCGGCCCGTAGGCGTTGAAGACCTGCTGCGGCAGGAATGCCTGGCGGATACGCTGCAGATGCTCCCCGGTCAACGCCTCGCCCCCGGTGATCACCAGGCGCACCGGCAGCTGCTCGTGCTGCCCGAGCAGGTACTGGGCCAACTGGCTGCCATAACTGGGGGTGAAACCCAGGATGCTCACCTGCTGCGCGCGCACCAGTTGGCAGATCTCTTCGGCCCCCCACTGGCCCTGGCCGCGCAGCACCACCCGGGCGCCGCACAGCAGCGGCACCAGCAGGCGCTCAGTGGCGGCGTCGAAGTTGATCGAATAGAAGTGCAACTCGCAGTCGTCGCTGCGCATGCCGAAGGCCGCGATCACCGCCTGGCAATGCATGGCGATTTCGCCATGACTGACCACCACGCCCTTGGGCTGGCCGGTGGAGCCTGAGGTGTAGATCAGGTAGGCCTGATGCTGCGGCAGGTTGAGGTTGTCCAGGGGCGCATCGCTGTAATGCGCAAGCGACGCGGCATCGTCTTCCAGGCACCACCGGGCCACACCTTCAGGCAGCCCCCCTATGGCATCGAACAGGGCACGCTGCCCAAGCAGCAGGCCGAGTCGGCTGTCCTCGATCATGTAGCGCAGGCGGTCGAGGGGGTACTCCGGGTCCAGCGGCACGTAGGCGCCGCCGGCCTTGAGGATGGCAAGCAAGCCCACGACCATTTCCAGCGAACGCTCCAAGGCAAGGCCCACCCGCACCTGCGGCCCGACGCCACGCTCGCGCAGGGCGCGGGCCAGGCGGTTGGCCTGCTGGTCCAGCTCAGCGTAGGTCAGGTGCTGGCCGACGAAGGTCAGCGCCCGGGCCTGCGGGCTGCGCGAGGCCTGCAAGGCGAACAGGCCGTGCAGGGTCTGGTCGAGCTCGAAGTCCTGCTCACCCTGCAACTGGCCGACCAGCGCCTGCTGCTCGGCGTTACTGAGCATCGGCAGCTCGCACAGGCGCAGGCCCGGGGCATCGAGCAGGCCGACCAGCAACTGCTGCCAGTGCTCGGCCATGCGGGCGATGCGCGGCTCGTCGAACAGGTCACGGCTGTAGGTCAGGCAGCAGCCCAGGCGACCGTCCAGGTCCGTCACCTCCAGGTAAAGGTCGAACTTGGTCGCACTGGCGTCGTTGACCAGGTAATCCACGCTCATGCCCGCCAGTTCGCGGCTTTGCTGGAAGGCCCAGCGCTGGACATTGCACATCACCTGGAACAACGGGTTGTAGGCGCTACTGCGCGGGGGCTGCAAGGCCTCCACCAGTTGGTCGAATGGCAGGTCCTGGTGCGACTGGCCATCGATCACGGTGCGACGGACCTGTTCGAGCAATTGGCTGCCGGTCATTTGCCCATCGAGCTCGCAACGCAGCACCTGGGTGTTGAGGAAGGCGCCGATCAGCCCTTCGCTTTCCGGCCGGATGCGGTTGGCCATCGGCGCGCCGATGCGCAGGTCGCGCTGGCCACTGTGGCGGTGCAGCAAGGCGGCCAGGGTGGCGGTCATGGTCATGAACAAGGTCAAGCCATGCTGGCTGTTGAAGGCATGCACACGTTCAACCAGCGCGGGGTCGAGGTCGAAGCGGTACAGCTCGCCACGATGGCTCTGCACGGCCGGACGCGGACGGTCCGAGGGCAGCGCCAGCACCGGATGCTCGTGACCCAGGCGGGCTTTCCAGTAGGCCAGTTGGCGGTCTGCTTCTCCGCTTTCGAGCCACTGGCGCTGCCAGACGCTGTAATCGAGGTACTGCACCGGCAGCGGCGCCAGGGGCGACTCGCGCTCATCGACGAAGGCCTCGTACAGCTCGCCCAGCTCACGGGCGAAGATGTCCATGGCCCAGCCTTCGGTGACAATGTGGTGCAGGGTCAGCACGAAGTAGTGTTCGCGCTCACCGGTCTTGACCAGGCAGGCGCGCAGCAGCGGCCCGCGCGCCAGGTCGAACGGCAGGTGCGCTTGTTCATCGGCCAGTTGTTTCAAGCGCTGCTGGCGATCTTCGTCCTGGAGCGCGGAAAAATCATGCCACTGCACTCGCAGCGGGCTGTCTTCGGCCACGCACTGATATGGCACGCCGTCGATCTCAGGAAAGGTTGTGCGCAGGGTCTCATGGCGCACGACCAGGGCCTGCAAGGCCCGCTCCAAGGCATCCACATGCAGCACGCCGCGCAGGCGCGCCATACCGCCGACGTTGTAGGCCGGGCTCTCCGGCGCCATCTGCCACAGCACCCACATGCGCTGCTGCGAATACGACAGCGGCACTGCCTGGCGCCGATCGACCCGCTCGATGGCGCCTTGCCGGTTGTGCCCGCCGGCGGCTTGGACGCGCTCGATCTCGGCGCAGAAGGCGCCCAGTTCGCTGGCCTCGAACAAGGCCTTGAGCGGCAGCTCGACGTCAAGCGCCTGGCGGGTACGCGAGACGATCTGGGTGGCGAGCAGCGAGTGGCCACCGAGGGCGAAGAAATCATCCAGAAGACCGACCCGCGGCAGATTCAGCACCTCACGCCAGATCGCCGCCACCTGTTTCTGCACAACGCTTTGCGGCTCGACATGACCGCGTTGCTGCCAGACTGGCGCCGGCAGTGCCTTGCGATCAACCTTGCCGCTCGGCCCCAGGGGCATCTGTGCCAGGTGAATCAGTTGCGCCGGCACCATGTAGGCCGGCAGGCGCTCGCCCAAGGCCGCGAGCAACGCCTCGGACTGTTCGACGCCGCTGTAGTAGCCGACCAGCTGCGCGCCGACGGCATCCGGGTGGATCAGCACCAGGGCCTGCTCGACACCCGGCTCGGCCAGCAGGCAGGCCTGGACCTCCTGGGGCTCGACGCGAAATCCTCGCACCTTGACCTGTTGGTCGAGGCGGCCGAGGTATTCCAGCGCCTGCAGCGGCATCAGCCAACGGGCACGGTCGCCGCTGCGGTACAGGCGCTCGCCGTTGCCATCGGGCTGGGGTACGAAGCGTTCGGCGGTCAGCCCTGGGCGACCCAGGTAGCCACGGGCCAGGCCCGCGCCGCCCAGGCACAGCTCGCCCGGCACGCCCGGCGCGGTCAGCTCCAGCTCGTCATCCAGCACTCGGCACAGCACGTTGCCCAGCGGCCGGCCGATCGGCGAGCGTTCGCCATCCTGCGTCTGGCAATGCCAGTGGGTGACGTTGATGGCGGTCTCGGTCGGGCCATAGCGGTTGTGCAACTGCACCTGCGGCAAGACTTGCAGCACGCGGTCACGCAGGTGCGCCGACAGCGCCTCGCCGCCGCAGAACACCCGGCGCAGGCTGGTACAGCTCGCCGCCAGCGGCTCCTGGACAAACACCTGCAGCAACGGCGGGACAAAATGCAGCGTGGTCACGCCATGGGCCTGCACCAGCTCGGCGATACGCCGCGGGTCGCGGTGCTCGCCAGGGCCGGCCAGCACCAGCGTGCACCCCTGGATCAACGGCCAGAAGCACTCCCACACCGACACGTCGAAGCTGATCGGTGCCTTCTGCATCAGCACATCGCTGTCATCCAGCGCGTAGGTGCCCTGCATCCACTGCAAGCGCTCAGCCAACGCGGCATGGGTGTTGCCCACGCCCTTGGGCTGGCCGGTGGAGCCTGAGGTGTAGATCACATAGGCCAGGTTGTCGCCGTCCAGGTGCAGGCCTGGGGCATGACTCGGCCAGCTGTCCAGATGCAGCTGGTCCAGAGCGATGGCACTGACGCCCTCGACCTGCGGCAGGCGCTCAAGCGTGCCGCTGTGGCTGAGCAGCAACGCAGCGCCACAGTCGCTGAGCATGTAAGCCAGGCGCTCGGCCGGGTAGTCGACATCCAGCGGCACATAAGCACCACCGGCCTTGAGGATGGCCAACAGGCCGACCATCAATTGTGGCGAGCGCTCCAGGGCGATGGCCACGCGGCTGTCCGGGCCGACGCCCTTGTCACGCAGGTAGTGGGCCAGGCGATTGGCCTGCTGGTGCAGGCTGGCGTAGTCGAGACTGCCGCCTTCCCACACCAGCGCCGTACGCCCCGGCGTGCGTTGCCCCTGGTCGGTCAGTTGCTCAACCACCAGGCGCTGGGCGCTCGGCGCAGGCGCCTGCCCCCAAGCCAGCAGTTGTGCCTGGCCTGGGTCGTCGAGCAAGCGCACCTCGCCCAGCACTCGCTGCGGGCAGGCGCAGACTTGCTCGAGCAGGGTCAGCAGGTGCCCGGCCAGACGTTCGATGGTATCGGCCTCGAACAGCTCGGCGGCATAGTCGAACGCCAGGCTCAAACGGCCCTGGTGATCCTGCTCGCTGTGCAATTGCAGGTCGAACTTGGCCTCGCGGCTATGCCATGGCAATTCTTCGGCGAGCAGACCAGGCAGGCGGCGCAGCGCCGAAAGATCACGCTGCTGATGGTTGAACATCACCTGGAACAGCCCCTGCTCGCGGGCGTCCGGCAGCGCCTCGAGCAATTGCTCGAACGGCAGGTCCTGGTTGGCTTGGGCCAGCAACGTGGCCTGGCGCACCTGGGCCAGCAACTGATCGAACGGCAGGCGGCCATGGAGCTCGGCGCGCAGCACCTGGGTGTTGATGAAAAAGCCCACCATGCCCTGGGTTTCCTGGCGCGGACGGTTGGCGTTGGGCACACCGACGCGGATATCGCCCTGGCCGGTGTAACGGTGCAACAGGCCTTGCCAGGCGGCCAGCAGGACCATGAACAGGCTGGCCTGCTGTTCGCGGGCCAGGGTGTCCAGAGCGGTGCCCAGCGTGGCGGGAACCTTCACGCTCAGGCGCGCGGCGCGATGGGTGCGCTCAGTGGCGCGCGGATGGTCGGTGCACAGGTCGAGCACCGGCAACTCATCGCCCAGTTGCGCCGCCCAGTGTTTCAACTGTCGCTCGCCTTCGCCGTCGGCCAACCATTGGCGCTGCCAGTGACCGTAGTCGGCGTAGCCCAGCGGCAGGGGCGCCAGGTTGGCCTGAAGGCCTTGGCAATGCGCGGCGTACAGCTTGGCGAATTCGTCGAGCAGGATGTTCAACGACCAGCCATCGGCAACGATGTGGTGCAGGGTTACCCAGAGCTGGTGGTCCTCATCGCCCAGGCGCGCCAGCGTGACGCGCAGCAACGGCCCTTGGGTGAGGTCGAACGGCTGCCGCGCCTCAGCCTCGCGACAGGCCATGACCTGCTCGGCGTCCGCCCCTTGCAGATCCGTGCGGTGCAGCTCGAAGGTCGCCTCGGGCAAGACCTGCTGCATGGCCTGGCCGTCGACCTCGCAAAAATGCGTACGCAAGGACTCGTGACGTGTCACCAGCGCCTGGAAGCTCGCCAGCAGCGCCGACTCGTCCAACTCACCCCGCAGGTGCAAACCGGCAGGGATGTTATAGGCCGCCGACTCCGGCGCCAGTTGCCACAGCAGCCACAGGCGGTTCTGCGCCAGCGATTGCGGCAGAGCCTGGCCACGTGCCAGAGCATCGATGGACCTCGATGCGGTGCCACCTTCGGCCAGGATCGCCGCCACCGTAGCGCTGTAGTCGGCCAGGATCGGCGACTCGAACAGCGTGCTCAGGCTCAGGCCGACACCCAGTGCGTCCGCCAGGCGGGCGGTCGCCTGGGTGGCGGCGATGGAGTTGCCACCCAGCAGCAGGAAATGATCGTCCGGCGCCACCGCTTCGACCTTGAGCACCTCGCGCCAGATGGCCGCAATGCGCTCCTGCAGCTCACCACCTATCGCCTGCGCAGCGACAGGCGCTTCGACTGTCGGAAAACGCGCATAGCAGTCCAGGCTGCCGTCGGCCATGCGCAGGCGGCAGGCCGAGCGCTGGAGCTTGCCGCTGGAGGTCTTGGGCAAGGCGCCGGGGTTGAGCAGCAGTACCACCGCAGGTGCCTGGCGGCAGGCATCGGCAATCACCTGGCGCACAGTACGGATCAAGTCCTGAGGCTTGATGACCTTCTGCACGTTGCGGCTGATCTCCACCGCCACGCCAATACCCTCCTCACCCTGGTCGTCCACGGCGAATACCGCGACACGGCCTTTACGCAGCCCTTCGACCTCACGTTCAAGGGTCTTTTCCAAGTCCTGCGGGTAGAGGTTCTGGCCCCGAACGATGAGCATGTCTTTCAGGCGCCCGGTGACGAACACCTCGCCATCACGCATGAAGCCCAGGTCCCCAGTGCGCAGCCAGGTCTGGCCGTCCTGCTCGACGAAGGTGCGCGCGCTGGCCTCTGGGTTGCGCCAGTAGCCCTGCGCGATGCTCGGCCCTGCGGCCCACACTTCGCCGACGCGGTTATCGCCCAACACCACCAGGCGCTGCGGGTCGATGATGCGCACGGCGTGGCCAGGCTGCGGATAACCGCAGCTCATCAGTACGCTGCCCTGGCCAGGTTCGGCACGATTGGCGGCGAGCGCCTCGGCGTCCAGCGCCATGGCAGCGATGCCCTGGCCGCGGCGGCTACCGCTGACGAACAGCGTCGCCTCGGCCAGGCCGTAGCTGGCAAAGAAGCTGCTCGCCTCGAAACCACACGCACCGAACTTGTCCGCGAAGGCCTGCAGGCTGTCCTGGCGAATCGGTTCGGACCCCGAATACGCCACCCGCCAACGGCTCAGATCCAGGCCAGCCAGGGCCGCCTCGCTGACCCGCTCGCTGCATAGGCGGTAGGCGAAATCCGGGCCGCCGCTGATGGTGCCGCCGAAGTCGCTGATCGCCTGCAACCAGCGCTGTGGCCGGGCAAGGAAATAGCCCGGCGACATCAGCACGCAGGGCACGCCGCTGAAGATCGGTTGCAAGAGCCCGCCGATCAGGCCCATGTCGTGGTACAGCGGCAACCAGCTGACGATCACGTCGTCCGGGTTCAGGTCGATGCCAAAGCCCTGGCGGATCAGTTGCTCGTTGGCCACCAGGTTGCCGTGACTGACCTGCACGCCCTTGGGCAAGGCGGTGGAGCCGGAAGTGTATTGCAAGAAAGCAATGTGCTCACTGGTCAGCGCCGGTTCGTGCCAGTCGGCCGCCAGCGCCGGGGCCAGGCGGTCCACGGCCAGCAGACCAGGGGCGCCCTGCTGCGCCAGGGCATCAAGGCCCTGCAAGCTGTCGCGCAAGGCGTCGACGGTGAGCAGCAGGCGCGGCTGGGCATCGTCGATGATCGACAGCAGACGTTCCTGGTGATGGCGCCGCGAGGATTCCGGCGGATACGCCGGCACCGCAATGACCCCGGCGTACAAGCATCCGAAGAACGCCGCGACGTAGTCCGGGCCACTGGGAAACAGCAGTACCGCCCGGTCGCCAAAATCGGTACGCGCCTGCAGCGCCGCGGCAATGGCCCTCGCCCGTAGGTCCAGCTCCTGATAGCTGAGCACGGCCTGCTCGCTGGGATCATCGGCCAGAAAGCGCAAGGCGATCCGGTCGGGGGTCCGCGTGGCGCGCTGCGCCAGGGCGTGGACCAACGAGAGCGGGAGTTCGAAGGCGTCCATCATGGGGAGTTCCTGCCAGTGTCTGGATAAGTCGCGCCGACGCTGCGCCGCGCAAGACAGGCGGGCAGCGTTCGACAGCCGGATGTACACAGGGGAACGGATGGGCGGGGCAAATAATTAAACCGCTGGCGGCGGCAGACAAGGCAGGCGAGAGGCGAAAGGGGCCGATTTCACACGATGAGGCTAGGACGGAATGCCGCGCTATTAATTACTTTTCGCATTTGACAATCATTATCATTGTGAATAGTTTGTCGCTCGTCGTAGGAAACGTCCCACACAGACGGCTTCCCCTTCCCTTCAGCGTCCAGGTGATTTCCATGGCGGAACAACTATCCACAAGTAAGTGCGATTCACCACTGCTCCAGGCATTCGTCGACAACCGCAGCATCCTGGTCAAGATCGCGGCCCGCATCACCGGCTGCCGTTCACGCGCCGAAGATGTGGTGCAGGATGCCTTCTTCCGACTCAGCGCCGCGCCGCAGATCACCTCGTCGTTCAAGGCACAGCTCAGCTACCTGTTCCAGATCGTGCGCAACCTGGCCATCGATCACTACCGCAAGCAGGCCATGGAGCTGAAGTATTCCGGCAGTGAAGAAGAAGGCCTGAACGTCGTCCTGCAGAACGCTTCGCCCGAAACCACCCACATCAACCTCGCCACCCTCGAACACATCGCCGAGGCCCTCGGCGAGTTGCCCCAGCGCACCCGCTATGCCTTCGAGATGTATCGCCTGCATGGCGTGCCGCAGAAAGACATCGCCAAGGAGCTGGGGGTGTCGCCGACGCTGGTCAACTTCATGATTCGCGATGCCCTGATCCATTGCCGCAAACACGGCCGCCAGACCTGAACCACCACAGGCTTCGCCAGCTCCTACAGAAGCAGCGCCGAACGCTGTAGGAGCTGGGGGAAGCCTGTGATGGGCTCACGACAGCGAGCAGCGGTCGAAGAACCGCTCCCGCCCCAGAATCATCAACGCCGCCCGCTTGTGCGGAAAATCGAACTCTTTCTCGCAATGGAAGCACTGATCGTGCATGTAGCCGATCATCTTGCCGTTGTCGGCACGCGGCTCGGCGACCACCCGCTGGGTCCGCGGATCGTCCAGGAACAAATAGTGCACCAGCGCCGACAACCAACTGGCCACCTTGTGCGGGCCGCGATGGGCCTGCTCGCCCACCAGCATATGGATACCCCGGTCGTAGTCGTGCGCCGGGTAGAACGGCGCGATGCGGTCCTCCTTGGCCCAGTAGGCCTCGAAGTAGGCAAAGGGCTGGTCATCGAAGCAGCCGATCAAGGTCAGGGTATGCGGGTCGGCCTGCAGCTTGGCCAGGTATTGGCGATGCTGTTCGAGCGTGCCGCCTTCCTGCCAGAACTGCAGCACACGTGCATCGTTCTGCCAGCGATTGAAGCGTTCCAGATCCTGGTCGATTTCAAGCGTGCGCAGCGACACCCAGGCCCCAAGGCGCGCATCGAATCGCCGGTACACCTCACCTCGGGGCTTGGGCGCACGACGAGGATGACGCTTGCCATCGCTGATCTGCATTTGCTGCGGATAGGCGCCGGCCTGCGCATCGCCCAGCCAGGGCTGCGGCAGTTGCCAGAACATCGCTCGCTCGCACAGGTACAGCCCTGGCTGGTCACCGGGCACCAGCAGGCCGCTGGCCAAGGCCGCATCCACTGGATGCGGGCAATGCCAGACCAGGCGCTGGCGCGCCGGATCCCGCGAGAGCAACCAGTAGCAGGCTGCCCACAGCGCTTGCGCGGGGCGCTCTTGGCACACCTGCTCGAGGTGGATGTGCAGCGGTTCGCCCGGGGTCAGGCGAACCCGAATCAACGCTCTCCCCTCCAGGGTCAGGCTCAACCGGCAATCGTCTTCATCGGCGCTGAGGCTGCGCCAACGCGGCAGGGAAAGGGGCTGCGAATCGGCATCGAACGGCATGGTCATGGCTCACGGTATTGAAAGGAAGGCTCAATCCGGTAGACGTGACGCGCAGTGGGGAATTTAGTGGCCAGTCGGCGCCACGACGTTGATCCGATAGGGCTGGAAGATGCGCAGCAATTCGCCGCTCTCGCGCAGCCGATCAAGCAAGGCGGCGAATGTCCGGGCATCGATCGGCGCGCCTGGGCGCACCATCGCGTAGTGGTGATAGACCTGATCGACCCGCTCGGAGGCCATCAGTTGCGCCTGGCTGTCCGGGTTTCGGGCCATGAAGTCGATCAGAAACGATCGCGTCGCCAGTGCAATGTCGACGCGTCCACGCTGTACCATCAGCAGATTGCTGTCATGGGAGTAGGTCAGCGTGGCGCCGAAGGTCTGGCTCAGGTAGTGGGGGTCGGAATTGAAGTTGGCAAAGGCGTAGTGATAGCCATGAAATAGCGCCAGGCGTTTGCCTTGCAGGCTGCTGAAATACTGCTGGTCTCGCCCGGCCTGTTGGCGTGCGACGAACACTTCGGCATCTTCCAGGCCCATGTCCACGCTTTCGTGGAGAATCTGTTCCCAGCCCCATTTGGGATTCTCGAAAATCGCGATGTCCGTGCGCCCTTGCTGGAAATCGCTAAAACGCCGAGGAATCGACGTGGGAACCTGCACGAAATGGTAGCTGTGCTGCTGTTGGTTGAGGGCCTTGAGCAATTGCGGCAACAGGCCGTTTTCAGCGCCCTGCTCGGGACGCACGGTATAAGGCGGAAAATGCGCCGCCCCGACCCTGACCTCGACGACCGCCTGCGCCGACGCAGGCACCGCTACCCACACTGCGGCGAGTATCAACAAGGAAGACAAAGCCTTCGAGCCGGGCACGGAAGTCAAAAGCAGACGCTCATCACGGTTTGTGAATGGATCCAACAAAGCTAGGCGTTTTCCCGCCAGGGCACAACTTTCAGCGATGTCAAAACAACAGCATTGTGCCAGGGGATGCCCTTGGGCCTCAGATTGGCTACGCTCTAGCGACCACGCAGGGTACTGCGTCTTGCACGGGAGCCCGGTATGGGGCATTGGCTGGTGATTGACTTGGAAGCGACCACCGATGACGGTGGTTGGCCCGTCACGGAGATGGAAGTCATTGAAATCGGGGCGAGCCTGGTGACACGCGAGGGCCGTGAGATCGATCATTTCCAGCGCTTCGTGCGGCCCAGGCGGCGGCCACAGCTGACCCCCTTCTGCCGTGAGCTGACCCACATCACCCAGGCCAGTGTCGATGGCGCAGCCCCCTTCACCGAGGTCTGGGCGCAGTTCGAGCGCTGGCTGGGCCATCATCAGGGACAGTTGCAGGCCTGGGTGAGCTGGGGCGACTACGACCGCCAGCAGCTGCAACAGGAATGGAAACAGCACCAGCTCACCAGCCTGTTGCAGGCCCTGCCCCACATCAACCTCAAGCAGCGTTTTGCCAAGGCCCGCCAACTGCAGCGCCCGATGGGACTCAACAGCGCCCTGCAACTGGCTGGCCTGCAGTTCACCGGCCAGCAGCACCGCGCCCTGGAAGACGCCCGCAACACCGCGCGGTTACTCCCGTTGAGCCTGCCGGCCAGCGGCATCTGAATTCAGATGACGAGGTATTGAGGCTTGGGCATACTGGCCAGCCTTTTTTCCTCCCTTTTTTCAGGAGTCGCTCCATGTTCAAGGTCAATGAGTACTTCGATGGCACCGTCAAGTCGATCGCCTTCACGGGCGAGGAAGGTCCAGCTACCGTGGGTGTCATGGCGCCGGGCGAATACGAGTTCGGCACAGCCAAGCGGGAAATCATGCACGTGGTGTCCGGCGCGCTGACCGTGAAGCTGCCGGGGAGCGATAACTGGGAAGTCTTCAAGGCGGGGAGCCAGTTCAATGTGCCTGCGGACAGCAAGTTCCAGCTGAAGGTGGCAGTGGATACGGCCTACCTGTGTGAGTATCGCGACTGAGCTGTTTTTGGGTAGTGTGATTATCCGGTTCTGGTGGTGACGCCACTGGCGTTTACCACCTTTACGGCGGGTTACTTTGGCCAAGAAAAAGTAGGCCGCCGTAAGGGCGCAAAGGTGACTAACCGCCGACAAACCAAACGGATCAGCCCACCAACCTCAAACCAACTATCCCATCAAAAACGCAGCAACCCGCTCAGCCGCCACCTGCAGATGCCCCTCATGCGTCAAGCCCGACGCCTTCAGCGGCTTCAAGTCATGATCCCCAGCCGTCAACCAACACAACTCGATCGCAGGCGATAACACATACCCCGCCACCGTCTCCCGGTTCCCCAAGGCATCCCGCTCCCCCTGGACAATGAGCGTACGCGTGCGCAGCCCCGCCAGATGCTCGACCCGGGGCTTCTCCGGCTTGCCCACCGCATAGAACGGATACCCGAGGCAAACCAAGGCATCGGCCTCCAGCTCATCGGCCAGCAGGCTCGCCATGCGCCCACCCATGGACTTGCCGCCAATGGCCAACGGCCCCGCGACCAATAGCCGCACCTGGCGATACACCTCGCGCCAGCAGTCGAGCAGCACCTTCTGCGGGTTGGGCGGCCGCTTGCCGCCGCCCTCGCGGCGTTGGGCCATGTAGGGGAACTCGAAGCGGATCACGCCTACCCCTTGCGCCGCCAGCCTTTGCGCCATGTCCTC
Organism: Pseudomonas sp. PKS; assembly: GCF_051913525.1. Taxonomy (NCBI): domain Bacteria; kingdom Pseudomonadati; phylum Pseudomonadota; class Gammaproteobacteria; order Pseudomonadales; family Pseudomonadaceae; genus Pseudomonas; species Pseudomonas sp. PKS. The sequence continues at coordinate 107,457 of NZ_JBEGDO010000006.1, forward strand.
CATGAAATCGCTGTCCATCGGCGCCCCTGCCCCGTGGGCCAGGATCAGGCAGCCCTTGTAGTCCTGATCCCCCCGAATTCTCGGAGGATCGCAGCGCAAGCCTGGGATATTTCCCACCTGCGCCCATTGATCCCCGTCAATACCGGCAATGTGCCCATTACTCATGCTTGCCTCGCTATCTAGCCTGCCTATAACCGTGGATGGGAACCCATACATGAACACAACCAGCAGTACCGCCTATAACTACAAGGTGGTCCGCCAATTCGCCATCATGACGGTGGTGTGGGGAATCGTCGGGATGGGGCTCGGCGTTTTCATTGCCGCGCAACTCGTCTGGCCTTCCCTGAACTTCGACCTTCCCTGGACCAGCTTCGGCCGCCTGCGACCGCTGCACACCAATGCGGTGATCTTCGCCTTCGGCGGCTGTGCCTTGTTCGCCACTTCCTATTATTCGGTGCAACGCACCTGCCAGACCACCCTGTTCGCACCCGCCCTGGCGGCGTTCACCTTCTGGGGCTGGCAACTGGTGATCCTGCTGGCGGCCATCACACTGCCGCTGGGCTTCACCAGTTCCAAGGAATACGCCGAACTGGAATGGCCCATCGACATCCTGATCACCGTCGTCTGGGTCGCCTACGCCGTGGTGTTCTTCGGTACGCTGCTCAAACGCAACACCAAGCACATCTATGTCGGTAACTGGTTCTACGGCGGCTTCATCCTGACCGTGGCGATGCTGCACATCGTCAACAACCTGGAACTGCCCGTCAGCCTGACCAAGTCCTACTCGATCTACGCCGGCGCCACCGATGCGATGGTCCAGTGGTGGTATGGCCACAACGCCGTGGGCTTCTTCCTGACCGCAGGCTTCCTGGGGATGATGTACTACTACGTGCCCAAGCAGGCCGAACGCCCGGTGTATTCCTATCGCCTGTCGATCGTCCACTTCTGGGCGCTGATCACCCTGTACATCTGGGCAGGCCCGCACCATCTGCACTACACCGCCTTGCCCGACTGGGCGCAGTCGCTGGGCATGATCATGTCGCTGATCCTGCTGGCGCCGAGCTGGGGCGGGATGATCAACGGCATGATGACCCTCTCCGGTGCCTGGCACAAACTGCGTAGCGACCCGATCCTGCGCTTCCTGGTGGTCTCGCTGGCCTTCTACGGCATGTCCACCTTCGAAGGCCCGATGATGGCCATCAAGACCGTCAACGCCCTTTCCCACTACACCGACTGGACCATCGGCCACGTCCACGCCGGCGCCCTCGGCTGGGTCGCGATGATCTCCATCGGCGCGCTGTACCACACCATTCCAAAGGTGTTCGGCAAGGAGCGCATGTACAGCATCGGCCTGATCAACGCGCACTTCTGGCTGGCGACCATCGGCACCGTGCTGTACATCGCCTCGATGTGGGTCAACGGCATCGCCCAGGGCCTGATGTGGCGCGCGGTCAACGCCGACGGCACGCTCACCTACTCCTTCGTCGAGACCCTGGTGGCCAGCCATCCTGGCTTCATCGTCCGCTTCGTCGGCGGTGCGATCTTCCTCAGCGGAATGCTGCTGATGGCCTGGAACACCTGGCGCACCGTGCGCGCACCGGCCACCGATGCCGCCCCTGCGAACGCCCAGTTGGCCTGAGGAGACACGCCTGATGAAACACGAAGTCATCGAAAAGAACGTAGGCCTGCTGGCATTGCTGATGGTCTTTGCCGTCAGCATCGGCGGCCTGACCCAGATCGTCCCGCTGTTCTTCCAGGACGTCACCAACAAGCCGGTCGAGGGCATGAAGCCCTATACCGCCCTGCAGCTCGAAGGCCGCGACATCTACATCCGTGAAGGTTGCGTTGGCTGCCACTCGCAGATGATCCGTCCGTTCCGCGCCGAGACCGAGCGCTACGGCCACTACTCGGTGGCTGGCGAGAGCGTCTGGGACCACCCGTTCCTGTGGGGCTCCAAGCGCACCGGCCCGGACCTGGCCCGCGTCGGTGGCCGCTACTCCGACGACTGGCACCGCGCGCACCTGTACAACCCGCGCAACGTCGTGCCCGAGTCGAAGATGCCGTCCTACCCGTGGCTGGTCGCGCAAAAGGTCGACAACAGTCACACCGACACCAAGATGCGCACCCTGCGCACCCTGGGTGTGCCCTACACCGACGAAGACATCGCCGGTGCCCGCGACGCGGTCAAGGGCAAGACCGAGATGGACGCCCTGGTGGCCTACCTGCAGGTGCTGGGCACCGCGATCAAGAACAAGAGGTAACGATGGAACTGTCACTGGATATCGGCATGATCCGCGGCCTGGGCACCTTGGTGGTGATGATCGCCTTCATCGGCCTGAGCCTGTGGGTCTTCAACCGCCGCCGCGACCGTGATTTCGCCGAAGCGCGCCTGCTGCCCTTCGTCGATGACCGCCTGCCCCCTGCCGGGCAGGAATCTGCCATGAGGAATAATCGGTAATGACCACCTTCTGGAGTACCTACATCAGTGTACTGACCATCGGCAGCCTCATTGGCCTGACCTGGCTGCTGCTCGGCACCCGCAAGGGCCAGAGCAACAACACCACCGACCAGACCATGGGCCACAGCTTCGATGGCATCGAGGAGTACGACAATCCACTGCCCAAGTGGTGGTTCTGGCTGTTCGTCGGGACCTTGGTGTTCGCAGTGGGCTATCTCATCCTCTACCCGGGCCTGGGCAACTGGAAAGGCATCCTGCCGGGCTACGAAAATGGCTGGACCCAGGTCAACGAATGGCAAAAGGAAATGGACAAGGCAGACGCCAAGTTCGGCCCGATCTTCGCCAAGTTCGCCGCCATGCCGGTCGAAGAAGTCGCCAAGGATCCGCAAGCCCTGAAGATGGGTGGCCGTCTGTTCGCCTCCAACTGCTCGGTGTGCCACGGCTCCGATGCCAAGGGCGCCTACGGCTTCCCCAACCTGACCGACAAGGACTGGCGCTGGGGCGGGGAGCCTGAAACCATCAAGGCGTCGATCATGGACGGCCGCCATGGCGTGATGCCAGGCTGGTCCGAAGTGATCGGTGAACAGGGCGTGGCCGACGTGGCAGCCTTCGTGCTCACCAACCTCGACGGCCGTACCCTGCCTGAAGGCGCCAAGGCCGACCCGGTCAAAGGCCAGGAAATCTTCGCGGCCAACTGCGTGGCCTGCCACGGCCCTGAGGGCAAGGGCACCCCGGCGATGGGCGCGCCCAACCTGACCCACCCGCAGGCGTTCATCTACGGCTCGAGCTTCGCCCAGCTGCAGCAGACCATCCGCTACGGCCGTCAGGGCCAGATGCCTGCCCAGCGCGAAATCCAGGGCAACGACAAGGTCCATCTGCTGGCAGCCTATGTGTACAGCCTGTCGCAGGCTGACGCGTCCGAAACCGTGACTGCCAAGTAACCCCCTTCGCGGGTAAACCCGCTCCCACAGGAACAGCGCGATCCTTGTGGGAGCGGGTTCACCCGCGAATATCCCGCCCAAGCACCAGGACGAGCGACGCCCGCCAAGGGCTGCGCCACCGCCCTCCCCGCCTTATCCCTCCTTGCACCCACTCTGAACAGAACTAAGCTTGTTGCCACAGTGGCCTCGCTTATAGCGAACCCACATGGCGCGGCGCATGGCCTGACTCCGCGCACCGGCTTTTGCGGGTCGATCGCACAGGTTTCGGTAGACGTCCCTGCTTGCCGAAGCCCTGCAGAAAAAGCTTGACCGATCGATCAGAAAAAGGCGAAAAACGGTACACATTACAAACATTTATTTGTGTACAATCATCCAGCCCCTAAACCGCGGGACGGTGGTGGAAAGGGCCTGGACACGGGTCGGCGTCATGATCCTTGCGTTGCCATAACCCTAGTGGTTATCGATACTGACGCCGATTTTCGACCAACAAGAACACCCAAAACCGTGGAACCTTAGAATGAGCACTGCAATCAGTCCGACTGCTTATAACTATAAGGTCGTCCGCCAGTTCGCCATCATGACGGTGGTCTGGGGGATCCTTGGCATGGGGCTCGGCGTCTTCATTGCCTCGCAACTGGTATGGCCCCAGCTCAACCTGGACCTGCCATGGACGAGCTTCGGCCGCCTTCGCCCGCTGCACACCAACCTGGTGATCTTCGCCTTCGGAGGTTGCGCGCTGTTCGCCACTTCCTACTACGTCGTGCAGCGCACCTGCCAGACTCGGCTGATCTCCGACAGCATGGCCGCCTTCACCTTCTGGGGTTGGCAGGCAGTGATCGTCGGCGCGCTGATCACCCTGCCGATGGGCTACACCACCACCAAGGAATACGCCGAGCTCGAGTGGCCGCTGGCGATTCTCCTGGCCATCGTCTGGGTCACCTACGGCCTGGTGTTCTTCGGCACCATCGTCAAGCGCAAGACCAAGCACATCTATGTCGGCAACTGGTTCTACGGTGCGTTCATCGTGGTCACGGCGATGCTGCACATCGTCAACCACATGTCCCTGCCGGTCAGCCTGTTCAAGTCGTACTCGGCCTACTCCGGCGCCACCGACGCGATGGTCCAGTGGTGGTACGGCCACAACGCCGTGGGCTTCTTCCTGACCACGGGTTTCCTGGGGATGATGTACTACTTCGTGCCCAAGCAGGCCGAGCGTCCGATCTACTCCTATCGCCTGTCGATCGTCCACTTCTGGGCACTGATCACCCTGTACATCTGGGCAGGCCCGCACCATCTGCACTACACCGCGCTGCCTGACTGGGCGCAGTCGCTGGGCATGGTGATGTCGATCATCCTCCTGGCCCCGAGCTGGGGCGGCATGATCAACGGCATGATGACCCTCTCCGGTGCCTGGCACAAACTGCGCACCGACCCGATCCTGCGCTTCCTGGTGGTCTCGCTGGCCTTCTACGGCATGTCCACCTTCGAAGGCCCGATGATGGCCATCAAGACGGTCAACTCGCTGTCGCACTACACCGACTGGACCATCGGCCACGTCCACGCCGGCGCCCTCGGTTGGGTCGCGATGATTTCCATCGGCGCCGTGTATCACATGATCCCGCGCCTGTACGGTCGCCAACAGATGCACAGCATCGGCCTGATCAACGCTCATTTCTGGCTGGCGACCATCGGCACTGTGCTGTACATCGCCTCGATGTGGGTCAACGGCATCACCCAGGGCCTGATGTGGCGCGCCATCAACGACGACGGCACCCTCACCTACTCCTTCGTCGAAGCCCTCCAGGCCAGCCACCCAGGCTACATCGTCCGCGCCCTGGGCGGTGCGTTCTTCGCCTCCGGCATGCTGCTGATGGCCTACAACGTCTACCGCACCGTCCGCGCCTCGAAGCCGGCCGAGGCTGAGGAAGCCGCCAAGATCGTCGTCGTGGGAGCTCACTGATGAAGCACGAAGCAGTCGAGAAGAATATTGGCCTATTGGCCTTCTTCATGGTCATCGCCGTCAGCATCGGCGGCCTGACCCAGATCGTCCCGCTGTTCTTCCAGGACGTCACCAACAAGCCGGTCGAGGGCATGAAGCCGCGCACCGCGCTGGAGCTCGAGGGTCGCGACATCTATATCCGCGAAGGCTGCGTTGGCTGCCACTCGCAGATGATCCGCCCGTTCCGCGCCGAGACCGAGCGCTACGGCCATTACTCGGTGGCCGGCGAAAGTGTCTGGGACCACCCGTTCCTGTGGGGCTCCAAGCGCACCGGACCGGACCTGGCACGTGTGGGCGGGCGCTACTCCGATGACTGGCACCGCGCGCACCTGTACAACCCGCGCAACGTCGTGCCCGAGTCGAAGATGCCCTCCTACCCCTGGCTGGTGGAGAACAAGCTCGACGGCAAGGACACACCGAAGAAAATGGAAGTCCTGCGCACCCTGGGCGTGCCCTACACCGACGAGGACATTGCCGGCGCCCGCGACGCGGTCAAGGGCAAGACCGAGATGGACGCCCTCGTGGCGTACCTGCAAGGCCTCGGCACCATCATCAAGAGCAAGCGGTGACACTGATGGATATCGGGATGATTCGTGGCCTGGGCACCGTCGTGGTGATGGTCGCCTTCGTAGGCCTGGCGCTGTGGGTGTTCAACCCACGGCGCAAGAAAGAGTTCGACGAGGCAACCCAGTTGCCGTTCGCCGATGATCCCGAAGCCAGCCGGCACGTCGAGCAAGCGCAAGCGAAAGCTTCTAGGAGCAAAGAACAATGACAACCTTCTGGAGTCTGTACGTCACCGTCCTGACCCTGGGCACCATCTTTTCCCTGACCTGGCTGTTGCTCTCCACCCGCAAGGGCCAGCGCGAGGAAATCACCGACGAGACCGTCGGCCATGCCTTCGACGGTATCGAGGAATACGACAACCCGCTGCCCAAGTGGTGGTTCTGGCTGTTCGTCGGCACCATCGTGTTCGCCCTGGGCTATCTGGTGCTGTACCCAGGCCTGGGTAACTGGAAAGGCATCCTGCCTGGCTACCAGTACCTGGATACCGAAAAGCAGACCGAGTTCTCCAACGGCCAGGCCGGCTGGACCGGCGTGCATGAGTGGGAAAAGGAAATGGCCAAGGCCGATGCCCGCTTCGGGCCGATCTTCGCCAAGTTCGCCGCCATGCCGGTCGAAGAAGTCGCCAAGGACCCGCAAGCCCTGAAGATGGGTGGCCGCCTGTTCGCCTCCAACTGCTCGGTGTGCCATGGTTCCGATGCCAAGGGCGCCTACGGCTTCCCCAACCTGACCGACAATGACTGGCGCTGGGGCGGCGAGCCGGAGACCATCAAGACCACCATCATGAACGGTCGTCACGGCGTCATGCCGGCCTGGGCCGAAGTGCTGGGCGAGCAAGGCGTGGCTGATGTCGCAGCCTTCGTCCTGACCAATCTCGATGGCCGCACCCTGCCCGAAGGCGCCAAAGCCGATCCGGCCAATGGCCAGAAGCTCTTCGCCGCCAACTGCGTGGCCTGCCATGGCCCTGAAGGCAAAGGTACCCCAGCGATGGGCGCGCCTAACCTGACCCACCCACAGGCGTTCATCTACGGCTCGAGCTTTGCCCAGTTGCAACAGACCATCCGCTATGGTCGTCAGGGTCAGATGCCGGCCCAGGCGCAGATGCAGGGCAACGACAAGGTCCACCTGCTGGCCGCCTATGTCTACAGCCTGTCGCATCAGGACACTGCGCAGCAGAAAGCGGAGTAACCACAGCAAACGGCCCCGGCGATCATCACCGGGGCCGTTTTTTCTGGGCTGGCAGGATTGATAGGAGGAATCGCTACCGGATTCCGAGGGACAGGGCACTAGGAAATTCTCTGGTGGACAGGCATCGAGCCTGACTTACCCAGAGGATTTAAGAAATGACCTACCCCACCTATCCCGTAGCCCTACCCCCGAAACAGCCTGGCCGCTATGGCAACCGCCCGACGCCCAGAGCGTTCGTGTTCGTATCCGACCCCCAGTATCCGTGGACGCCTGCTTCCGACTACGGCGATTATCAAAGCGACGCTGAACGCAACGAAGAATCACAAGCCTTGATCAACGAGCAGTACGCCAGCATTGCGAGCTACCGCGACAGCTTGGGCGGCACGGGCATCCCGGTGATGATCAATGGCGACATGACTGCATACGGGCACGGCTGGCAACGCAAAGTCCTCTACCCGATCATCGAGCGCCACCTGCACAAGAACTATTACTTTGGCCTGGGCAATCATGACTACAAGAACAACGTCACCGATAACTCCGGGGGCTCATTCAACAACGGCGGGCCCCGGGACAGCGTGATGGATCTGCTCAATCACCACCGAAATGTCGTGGACACGATGGATGTCGCGACTTCGAGCAGCTACAGGCTGACCAACTACAGAGGCAGCCTGGCGTACAGCATCAGTTTCGGCCAGGTTCGCTTGATCCAGCTGAACAATGAACCCACCTACCGTGTGGATTTTGACAGTGGCTGGGCATGGCCATTCGAGTCCCGCGACAAGTTCAAGATCAGCGATGCACTGGGCTGGCTTGAAGGGCAATTGAAAGAAGCCTATGAAAACGGCCAGATCGTCCTGCTCAACCTGCATCAGCCAGACGATTGGGACGGCACCGAGGAGGACCTGATGCATTTCAGGGACATGATCAACCACTTCCAGGTCAACGCGGTGTTCGGTGGCCACTATCACACTGAAGCCGGAGGCTGGCATCGCTCCAACAGACAATATGGCGCGGTTCCAGTCTTCCTGAGTGGCTCGGCCTCCCAGCGCACCTACCTGCTGGCCGAACTGGACAACGATGCCCAGGGGTTGGCCATCAAACGCGTAAGGAACAATGACTGGACCCAGGCTGAAACGCTGAGGCACCTGAGGCTGTATCGGCCATAGGCACTTGCCTGCGGCGGGCACGCCTTGTCAATTGACCTGCGTCAAGGCGAGCCCCAATACACGATAATCAAATGCAACCCAATGCGACTTAACGCCGCAGCCACACCCCAGGTGCCATGACGCGCGTATCATGCACAGACACCTGATGGGTAACAAACGCGGTCGGCATGCACTGGCCGCAGCGTTTTTCCACTGCCGTGGGACATGATGATGAGCAAGCAAATTCCGGTACATGACGTCACCCCGCCCGCCAAGAAAGGCAAGGAATCCGTCGACCTCTACGCCTCCCGGGAAAAAATCTACACCCGTGCCTTCACCGGCGTGTTCCGCAGGCTGCGCATGGTCGGCGGGGCCATCCTGTTCCTACTCTACTTCGGCACGGTGTGGCTGAACTGGGGCGATCACCAGGCTGTTTGGTGGAACCTGCCCGAGCGCAAGTTCTACATCTTCGACGCCACCATCTGGCCGCAGGACTTCATCCTGCTCTCGGGCCTGCTGATCGTGGCGGCCTTCGGCTTGTTCTTCATCACGGTGTTCGCCGGACGCGTGTGGTGCGGCTACACCTGTCCGCAGAGCGTCTGGACCTGGATTTTCATGTGGTGCGAAAAGGTCACCGAGGGTGACCGCAACCAGCGCATGAAGCTCGACAAGGCGCCAATGAGCGCCAACAAGTTTCTGCGCAAGGCCGCCAAGCACAGCCTGTGGTTGCTGATCGGCTTCGTCACTGGCATGACCTTCGTCGGCTACTTCTCGCCCATTCGCGAACTGGTCACCGAATTCTTCACCGGCCAAGCCGATGGCTGGGCGTATTTCTGGGTCGCGTTCTTCACCCTCGCCACCTACGGCAATGCCGGCTGGCTGCGCGAGCAGGTGTGTGTGTACATGTGCCCCTACGCCCGCTTCCAGAGCGTGATGTTCGACAAAGACACCCTGATCGTCTCCTATGACCCACGCCGCGGCGAGACCCGAGGCCCACGCAAGAAAGACATCGACTACAAGGCCAAAGGCCTGGGCGATTGCATCGACTGCACCATGTGCGTGCAGGTCTGCCCCACCGGCATCGACATCCGCGATGGCCTGCAGATCGAGTGCATCGGCTGCGCGGCCTGTATCGACGCCTGCGACAACATCATGGAGAAGATGGACTATCCCAAAGGGCTGATCAGCTACACCACCGAGCACAACCTGTCCGGGCAGAAGACCCACATGCTGCGTCCGCGCCTTATCGGCTACGCCGTGGTCCTGCTGGTGATGATCGGTCTGCTCGCCACCGCCTTCGCCACCCGCTCGCTGGTGGGCTTCGACGTCAGCAAGGACCGGGTGCTGTATCGCGAAAACGCCCAGGGGCGGATCGAGAACGTGTACAGCCTCAAGGTCATGAACAAGGACCAGCGTGACCACGTCTACGTGCTCGACGCCACTGGCCTGCCGGGCCTGCAGCTCGAAGGCCATCGCGAGATCCGCGTCGCTGCCGGCGATATCGTCAGCCTGCCGGTGCAGTTGTCGGTCGCACCCGAGCAATTGCCCTCGACCACCAACGAAATCATCTTCATCCTCAAGGACGCCGATCAAAGCGCCACCCAGGTTGAAGCCAAGAGCCGCTTCATCGGCCCGCAAATACGCTGAGAGAGAATTCGACAATGCCTGCCGCAACCGCCGACAGCCCCTGGTACAAGCACCTCTGGCCGTGGATCATCATCGGCATCCTGGTCACCTCGGTGTGCCTGAGCCTGACCATGGTCAGCATCGCCGTGCGCAACCCCGACAACCTGGTGAACGACAACTACTACGAGGCCGGCAAAGGCATCAATCGCTCCCTGGATCGTGAACTGCTGGCCCAGACCCTCAAACTCAAGGCCAGCGTGCACCTGGACGAGCTGACCGGCGAAGTCGACGTACGCCTGACCGGCAACAGCGCCCCTCAGACGCTGGAGCTGAATCTGATCTCGCCCACCCAGCCAGACAAGGACCGCAAGGTACAACTGGCCCGCAGCGAACCCGGTCGTTACCTCGGCCAGCTCGACGACCGGGTCGAAGGCAGGCGTTTCGTCGAACTGCTGGGCAGCGAAGACGGCCACGTCTGGCGCCTGTTCGAGGAGGAGAAAGTCGCCCACGGCGTGACCCTGACGCTGGGCGACGAGGCCCTGCAGGGCGCTGAGCACCAAGAGTAAGCGATTTCCCGTGAGAGCAGGTTTACCGCACGATGGCGTCCGACTTGGCGATCTGATAGCCCGTCTTGCGCCATTACGCGGTGAACCCGTCCCACAGGGTTGAGCTTCAGCCAGAAGACATCACATGACCCAACCCACCCCTTGCTACCACTGCGCCCTCCCCATCCCTGTCGGCAGCCATTTCACCGCGGTAGTCCTTGGCGAGCCGCGTCAGTTCTGCTGCCCGGGTTGCCAGGCGGTGGCAGAGTCCATCGTCGCAGGTGGCCTGGAGCACTACTATCAGCACCGCAGCGACACCAGCGCCAACCCCGAAGCCCTGCCGCGCCAATTGCAGGACGAACTGGCGCTCTATGATCGCGCCGATGTGCAGCAGGCGTTCGTACGTCACCAAGGCGAGCTGTCCGAAGCCACACTGATGATCGAAGGCATCAGTTGCGCCGCCTGCGGGTGGCTGATCGAAAAGCACCTGCGTAACCTGGCCGGCGTCACCGAAGCACGGCTGAACCTGTCCAATCATCGCCTGCTGGTGACCTGGGACGACCGCCAGTTACCCCTTTCTCAGCTGCTGGCCGAACTGCGCCAGATCGGTTATGCCGCCCACCCCTATCAACCGGACCAAGCCGCCGAACACCTGGCCCAGGAAAACCGCAGTGCCCTGCGCCGCCTGGGCGTGGCGGGCCTGCTGTGGTTCCAGGCGATGATGGCGACCATGGCCACCTGGCCGGAATTCAACATCGACCTGAGCCCCGAGCTGCACACCATCCTGCGTTGGGTCGCGCTGTTTCTCACTACCCCGATCGTGTTCTACAGCTGCGCGCCGTTCTTCAAAGGTGCCGCTCGCGACCTGCGCACACGCCACCTGACCATGGACGTCTCGGTGTCGCTGGCCATTGCCTTGGCTTATGGCGCCGGCATCTGGACCGCTATCACCGGCAGCGGCGAACTGTACTTCGACACCGTCGGCATGTTCGCGCTGTTCCTGCTCACCGGCCGCTATCTGGAACGCCGCGCGCGGGAACGCACAGCAGCGGCCACCGCCCAACTGGTCAACCTGCTCCCCGCCTCTTGCCTGCGCCTGGGCAGCGCCGGAAACGCCGAGCGCATCCTGCTGGGCGAGCTCAACCAAGGCGATCGGGTCCAGGTGCTGCCTGGCTCGGTGATCCCTGCCGACGGAAGCATTGTCGATGGCCGCTCCAGCGTGGACGAATCGCTGCTCACCGGTGAATACCTGCCTCTGGCGCGCCAGGTCGGCGACCGTGTCACCGGCGGCACCCTGAATGTCGAGAGCACCCTGACCGTGGCGGTCGAAGCCATCGGCCAGGACTCACGCCTCTCAGCCATCGTCCGCCTGCTGGAGCGGGCCCAATCGGAAAAACCACGCCTGGCCGAGATCGCCGACCGCGCCTCTCAATGGTTCCTGCTGTTCACATTGGTGGCCAGCGCAGCCATTGGCCTGCTGTGGTGGCAGCTCGATGCCGCGCGAGCCTTCTGGATCGTCCTGGCCATGTTGGTGGCGACTTGCCCCTGCGCGCTGTCCCTGGCCACTCCGACCGCCCTCACCGCCGCCACCGGCACCCTGCACAAGCTGGGCCTGCTGGTGACGCGTGGCCATGTGCTGGAAGGGCTGAACCAGGTCGATACGGTAATCTTCGACAAGACCGGCACCCTCACCGAGGGCCGTTTGGCACTGCGCAGCATCCACCCCCTGGGGGCGCTCCCTGCCGATCGCTGCCTGGCGCTCGCCGCCGCGTTGGAGAACCGCTCCGAGCACCCCATCGCCCGCGCCTTCGGACGCACCGCGCTGCCAGCCGAGGAGGTGCAAACCGTGCCTGGGCTGGGGCTGGAGGGGCAAGTCGACGGACAGCATCTGCGCATTGGCCAGGCCACGTTCGTTTGCACATTGAGTGGTGCCCAGATCCCGTCAGTACCAGAGGCCCGTGGCCAATGGTTGCTGCTGGGCGATCACCAAGGCCCGCTGGCCTGGTTCGGCCTGGATGATCGGCTGCGTGATGACGCGCCTGCCCTGCTGGCCGCCTGCAAAGCCCGCGGCTGGCATACCCTGCTGCTGTCGGGTGACAACTCGCCGATGGTCGCCGAAGTGGCCACGCAACTGGGCATCGACCAGGCCATTGGCGGCCTGCGCCCGGACGACAAACTGGAACGACTCAAGGCACTGCAGGCCGAGGGTCGCAAGGTGTTGATGCTGGGCGACGGGGTCAACGACGTGCCGGTGCTGGCCGCCGCCGACATCAGCATCGCCATGGGCTCGGCCACTGATCTTGCCAAGACCTGCGCCGACGCGGTGCTGTTGTCCAACCGTCTGGACGCTCTGGTGCAAGCCTTCGACCTGGCCCGGCGCACTCGCCGCAATATCATCGAGAACCTGCTCTGGGCGACCTTGTATAATGGCCTCATGTTGCCGTTCGCCGCCCTCGGCTGGATCACCCCGGTCTGGGCAGCCATCGGCATGTCGGTCAGTTCGCTGATCGTGGTGCTCAATGCCCTGCGCCTGACCCGGCCAACAGGCGCGAGCCTGCCAGCGAGCCAGACGCCCGCGACCGAAAGGAAACCGCTATGCCCGCCCTCTACGTCATGATCCCCGCGGCCTTGCTGATCGTCGGCGTGGCCGTGTACATCTTCTTCTGGGCAGTGGACAGCGGCCAATACGACGACCTCGACAGCCCTGCCCACAGTATCCTGTTCGACGACCAGGACCCACGCCACCAGGCCGCTGTCAAACCCGACGAAAGCCAGCCAGACGACAAGGAACCGCCCACCCGTGCCTGACCTGCTTCCCCTGCTCGGCTCGGCACTGGTCCTCGGCCTGCTCGGTGGTGGGCACTGCTTGGGCATGTGCGGCGGCCTGATGGGCGCCCTCACGCTGGCCATCCCCCCAGAGCAACGCAGCCGTCGCCTGCGCCTGCTGTTGGCCTACAATCTGGGACGCGTGCTGAGCTACGCCACCGCCGGCCTGTTGCTTGGGCTGGCTGGCGTGGCACTGGCCAGCAGCCCTCTGGCCCAAGGCCTACGTGTAGTCGCCGCGCTGCTGTTGATCGCCATGGGCCTGTACCTGGCGGGCTGGTGGAGCGGACTGACCCGCATCGAAGCACTGGGCCGCGGCTTGTGGCGCCACATCCAGCCCCTGGCAACCCGTCTGCTACCGGTCTCCAGCCTGCCTCGCGCTCTATTGCTCGGGGCCCTGTGGGGCTGGCTGCCGTGCGGTTTGGTCTACAGCACTCTGCTATGGGCTGCCAGTCAGGGCAACGCCGCTCATAGCGCAGCCTTGATGCTGGCGTTCGGCATCGGGACCTGGCCGGTGCTGGTTGCCACGGGGCTGGCCGCCGAACGCATCGGCGCCTTGCTGCGCCGGCGCGGCGTACGTATGGCCGGGGGACTGCTGGTGATCCTGTTCGGCCTGTGGACCCTGCCAGGGCCGCACCAGCATTGGTTGATGGGACACTGACAGGGCGTCAGCCCCTGCTACACGTTCCCATCCAGACCCCGTTGATGCAAATCAAGACGAGCCCCGGCGGGCCGCCCTAGACTCCGGACACTGCCGCTCTCTCCGGGGACCACCATGCTCGACGACCTACGCTGGGACTGCGACCTGATCCGCCGCTACGATCTGGCCGGCCCACGCTACACCTCTTATCCGACCGCCATGCAACTGCACGGCGAAGTGGGTTCGTTCGACCTGCTCCACGCCCTGCGCGAGAGCCGTCGCGCGATCCGCCCACTGTCGCTGTACGTACACGTGCCGTTCTGCGCCAACATCTGCTACTACTGCGCCTGCAACAAGGTCATCACCAAAGATCGCGCCAGGGCCCAGCCTTATTTGCAACGCCTGGAGCAGGAGATCCAGCTGATCGCCTGCCATCTGGATGCCAAACAGCGGGTCGAGCAACTGCATTTCGGTGGAGGCACGCCCACCTTCCTCAGCCATGTCGAACTGCGCCAGTTGATGGCCACCTTGCGCCAGCACTTCCACCTGCTGGACGACGACTCCGGCGACTACGGTATCGAGATCGACCCACGCGAAGCCGACTGGTCGACCATGGGCCTTTTGCGCGAGCTGGGCTTCAACCGCGTCAGCCTGGGCGTGCAGGATCTCGACCCGGCCGTGCAACGCGCGATCAACCGCCTGCAAAGCCTGGAGCAGACCCGCACCTTGATCGAGGCCGCACGCACCTTGCAGTTCCGCTCGGTCAACCTCGACCTGATCTATGGCCTGCCCCGCCAGACCCCGGAAGGCTTCGCCCGCACCGTCGAGGAAGTGATCCGCCTGCAGCCTGACCGCCTCTCGGTATTCAACTACGCCCACCTGCCCGAGCGCTTCATGCCCCAGCGACGCATCGACAGCGCCGAGCTACCGGCGCCTTCGGCCAAGCTGGAAATGCTCCAGGGCACCATTGAGCAACTGACCGCCGCCGGCTATCGCTATATTGGCATGGACCACTTCGCCCTCCCCGATGACGAGCTGGCCATCGCCCAGGAGGAAGGCACCCTGCAGCGCAACTTCCAGGGCTATACCACCCACGGTCACTGCGACCTGATTGGCCTGGGCGTATCGGCCATCAGCCAGATCGGCGATCTCTACTGTCAGAACAGCAGCGACCTGGCCACCTACCAGGACACCCTTTCCAGCGCCCAGTTGGCCACCCAGCGCGGGCTGCTGTGCAACCCGGATGACCGCCTGCGCCGCGCGGTGATCCAGCAATTGATCTGCCATTTCGAGCTGGACTTCGACAGCATCGAGCATGCCTTCACCATCGACTTTCGTGGTTACTTCAAGGACCAATGGCCGCAGTTGCAGGCCATGCAGCGTGATGGCCTGATCAGCCTGGATGCCAAGGGTATTCGGGTACTTCCTGCCGGGCGACTGCTGGTACGTTCTGTGTGCATGGTGTTCGACGCCTACTTGGCCATGCACAACCAGCAGCGCTTCTCTCGGGTGATATGAACAGACCGAGTCGATCAACCGCATGGACAGAACGCCTTGTCAGGCACACTATGGGCAGTTGACAGGCCTTGGCACACTCCCGCCAAGGCCCGGCCAGGTCGCACCCAAATAGCGCGCGCTGGCCTACAGCCTATGCTGTGAGTTACCCTTACAGCTTATGCGTGCTTTCCCACAAGGATCGATAGAAATGTCCGAGCCAGTCAAACTGCGCCCACACAACCAGGCCCATTGCAAGGACTGCAGCCTGGCCCCCCTGTGCCTGCCCTTGTCGCTCAATTTGGAGGACATGGATGCATTGGATGAAATCGTCAAGCGTGGCCGTCCCCTGAAAAAGGGTGAGTTCCTGTTCCGCCAGGGTGACAATTTCGGCTCGGTCTACGCCGTACGTTCCGGCGCCCTGAAAACGTTCAGCCTCAGTGATGGTGGCGAAGAGCAGATCACCGGCTTCCACCTGCCGAGCGAACTGGTCGGGCTGTCGGGGATGGACACCGAGGCCTACCCGGTGTCGGCCCAGGCCCAGGAAACCACCTCGGTCTGCGAGATCCCCTTCGAGCGGCTGGATGAGCTGTCGGTCCAGCTGCCACAGTTACGTCGCCAGTTGATGCGAGTGATGAGCCGGGAGATTCGCGATGACCAGCAGATGATGCTGCTGCTGTCGAAAAAGACCGCTGACGAACGCATCGCCA
The DNA here is from genome assembly GCF_051913525.1 of Pseudomonas sp. PKS. NCBI lineage: Bacteria > Pseudomonadati > Pseudomonadota > Gammaproteobacteria > Pseudomonadales > Pseudomonadaceae > Pseudomonas > Pseudomonas sp. PKS. Next base: position 123,587 of record NZ_JBEGDO010000006.1, read on the forward strand.
CCTTCCTGGTCAACCTATCCGCCCGCTTCCGCGCCCGCGGCTACTCGGCCAACCAGTTCCGCCTGAGCATGTCGCGCAACGAAATCGGCAACTATCTAGGCCTGGCGGTGGAAACCGTGTCCCGGGTGTTTACCCGCTTCCAGCAAAACGGCCTGATCAAGGCCGAGGGCAAAGAAGTGCATATCCTCGACCCGATCCAGCTGTGCGCGCTGGCGGGCGGTGCGATGGAAGCCTGAAGCCGCACCAGCAAGGTATACTGGTGCATCCGTTTTCCAGGAAAGCCACATGCACAGCGATACCTTCGATCTCAAAGCCCTGATCCGCCCGGTCCCGGACTTTCCCAAGCCGGGCGTGATCTTCCGCGACATTACCCCTCTGTTCCAGTCGCCGCGCGGGCTGCGCTATGTGGCCGACCAGTTCATCGAGCGTTATGTCGAGGCCGAGTTCAGCCATATTGGTGCCATGGATGCCCGGGGGTTTTTGATCGGCTCGATCATTGCCCACCAGTTGAACAAGCCGCTGATCCTGTTCCGCAAGCAAGGCAAGCTGCCGGCCGACGTGCTGTCGGAGGCTTACCAGACCGAGTACGGCGAAGCGTTCCTCGAAGTGCATGCCGACAGCCTGTGCGAGGGTGATTCGGTGCTGATCTTCGATGACCTGATCGCCACCGGCGGCACCCTGCTGGCGGCCGCCAACCTGATCCGTCGCACCGGTGCCGAGGTATTCGAGGCTGCAGCGATCATCGACCTGCCTGAGCTGGACGGGTCCCGTCGCCTGCAGGCTGCCGGCGTGCCGACCTTCTGCCTGACCGAGTTCTCGCTGAGCGAGTTTTGATTTTTGTCAGAGCCCTGCGCCTGCAGGCAACTGTAGGCGCGGGTCTGTTCATGATTCAGAGCGAGATTGGCTTACGCCCGGCGAAGGCATGGGCCAAGGTTCCGCCATCGACCAGCTCCAGCTCTCCACCCAACGGCACGCCATGGGCGATTCGCGAGGCAATCAGGCCTTTCTCGGTCAGCAGTTGGGCGATGTAGTGAGCAGTCGCCTCCCCTTCCACGGTAGGGTTGGTCGCCAGAATCACTTCAGTGAAACTTCCTTGCTCCTCGATCCGTGCCATCAATTGCGGAATGCCGATCGCCTCCGGGCCGAGCCCATCCAACGGTGACAGATGTCCCTTCAGGACAAAGTAGCGGCCTCGGTAGCCCGTCTGCTCCACCGCATACACATCCATCGGCCCTTCCACCACGCAGAGTTGAGTGTCGTCCCGGCGCGTGTCGGCGCATTGCGGGCACAGCTCCTGCTCGGTCAGGGTGCGGCATTGACGGCAGTGGCCGACGCCTTCCATGGCCTGGCTCAGGGCCTGGGCCAGACGCAGGCCACCACTGCGGTCGCGCTCGAGCAACTGCAGGGCCATACGCTGGGCGGTTTTCTGGCCGACGCCGGGCAGCGTACGCAAGGCGTCGATCAGTTGGCGGATCAGGGGGCTGAAGCTCATGGGAAAGACCTGACAGATCAATAGGAGGCGGTTTATACCGGCCAGGGTCATATACGTCAAATACACACCCATTCAAGCTGCCGCAAGCGAAGCCTTCGCCTCTTCGCGCCTCCCGCTCTTGCTCTTCCCAGGCGCCGCCGATTGCGACTCCACTGGACCTCCTGAAGTCGCGATTGGCGGTGCCTGGAACATCGCGTACGAACAGCAAAAGCTACCAGCACGAGCAACAAACTCGTTGTGACGGGGGTATGTTGGGTCCGTAGTTTTTTTCATAACCCATAAAAAAGCCGCCCCGATCATCGGTAGCGGCTTTTCAATGCGCAGCCAGTCTTTGCCTGGCCAGGCAACAGTCAGAACGGCATCTTGAAGCCTGGTGGCAGCTGCATGCCTGCAGTCATGCTGCCCATCTTCTCTTGGCTGTTCTGCTCGACCTTGCGCACTGCATCGTTAACAGCAGCGGCGATCAGGTCTTCCAGCACTTCCTTGTCCTCTTGCATCAGGCTGTCATCGATGCTGATGCGCTTGACGTCATGACGACCGGTCATCACCACGCTGACCAAGCCGGCACCGGATTGGCCTGTCACTTCAGCATTGGCCAGCTCTTCCTGCATCTTGGCCATTTTTTCCTGCATCTGCTGGGCCTGCTTCATCAGGCCGGCCATGCCACCTTTCATCATGGGGGTACACCTCGATTGGGTCATGTGATGCGCCCCGGCTCGCTACCGGGCGCATGGTTATCCGTTCATTCGCCCTGGCTGACCAGGGCTTGCACAGGCTCAATAGTATCCTGTCGTACCGTCGCACCGAACTGCCGGATCATCTGCTGGATGAGCGGGTCTTGCTCGATCGATACCTCAGCCTCGCGCTGACGCTCCGCGCGCTTGCGGGCAGCGGCCTGGGCCGGAGTTTCCTGCTCGGGGCGGATCAGTTCAATCTTCAGTCGCAGGGTTCGCCCCAAGTGCTGGTTCAGCGCATCGTTCAGACGGCGCTGCTGGGTCGTATTGAATAGCGCTCCCTGCCCCGGGTCCAGATGCAGCAGCCAATCGTCACCATCAGCGGCAATCAGCGTACAGTTTGCGGCGATGTTGCCTGTCATACCGGAGACAGGCAACTGTGGGAATAATTCCAGCCATTGCAGAGCCAGGCCCGTGGCCGGCTTGGCTGCAGGCAGAGGCTCCGGGGCCTTCGCCGGCTCGGCTTCGTGCACATGCTCGGCCAATTCGTCCAGGTAGCTGAAACCTACCGGGTCGCTGTCCGGCGTATAGTAATCCTCATCCAGCGGCGGTTCGTCGTCACGGTCCATGCCCGCCGATCCGTAGGCAGACGGATCGAAGGGCGGCTCGTCATAGCTGGGCTGGCTCTGACTGGACACTGGAACAGGCTGAGGCGCGGGCGAGACGTCGGGTACAGGTGCCGCGACGGGTTCCTCCCACGGCAGGTCGATGACATCCTCCACCACCACATCCGGCTCCGGCGCAGCGACCTCGACCTGCGGCTCGGGCTCGGGCACAGGTGCCAGTTCGACAACCGCTGACGGTGGCTCGATCGGCGGCACAACCGCTGGCTCAGCAGCAACAGGTACCTGGGCCGTAGTCTCGGACTGCTCGGGAACACTCGCGGCAGGCGGCTCGACGACAGGCGCCGCAGCTGCCACCGGTTTTGCCGGATCAGCTGTGGCCTGGCTGATCCCCACCGGCTTTAGTACCGGCTTTGGCGCATCGTCGGCATCCGCCGGGCGGAAAGCCAGCATCCGCAACAGCACCATCTCGAATCCGCCCCGCGGATCCGGCGCCAACGGCAGGTCCCGCCGACCGATCAGGCCCATCTGGTAATAGAACTGCACATCCTCGGCCGGCAATGCCGAGGCCAGGGCCAGCACGCGGTCACGATCGCCCTGACCGTTGTCCACGGCCTCCGGCAGCGCCTGGGCAATGGCGACCCGGTGAAGCACATTGAGCATCTCGGCCAGCACGCCGTTCCAGTCGGGCCCCTGTTCGGCGAGGTTGCGCACGGCCTCCAGTAGCGCCCGGGCATCGCCCTCCAGCAGCGCCTGGAGTACGCCATACACCTGACCATGATCGAGGGTACCGAGCATTGCCCGGACATCGGCAGCCAGCACCTTGCCCTCGCCAAAAGCGATGGCCTGGTCAGTCAAGCTCATGGCGTCGCGCATGGAGCCGTCAGCCGCACGGCCGAGCAACCACAGGGCATCTTCCTCGAACGGCACGTTTTCGGCACCCAGCACATGGCTCAGGTGCTCCACCACCCGCTCCGGGCTCATGTTCTTCAACGAGAACTGTAGGCAACGCGACAGGATGGTCGCCGGAAGCTTCTGCGGATCGGTGGTTGCGAGGATGAATTTGACGTAAGGCGGAGGCTCTTCCAGCGTCTTCAACAGGGCGTTGAACGAGTGGGTGGAGAGCATGTGCACTTCGTCGATCAGGTAGACCTTGAAACGCCCACGGCTTGGCGCGTACTGCACGTTGTCAAGCAGTTCACGGGTGTCCTCGACCTTGGTCCGGCTCGCGGCGTCGATCTCGATCAGGTCGACGAAGCGCCCTTCGTCGATCTCCCGGCAGACCGAACAGGTACCGCAGGGTGTTGAGGTGATACCGGTTTCGCAGTTCAGGCACTTGGCGATGATGCGCGCGATCGTGGTCTTGCCGACGCCGCGAGTACCGGTGAACAGATAGGCATGGTGCAGGCGCTGGTTGTCCAGGGCGTTGATCAAAGCCTTGAGCACATGGGCCTGGCCGACCATTTCGCGGAACGAGCGCGGGCGCCATTTACGTGCAAGAACCTGATAACTCATCAAAAAACCATCGCAACCTGAACAAGCGGAAGATCGCTAATGCTAGCGGAGCGGGGGCAAAATTGCACCCTGCCGAACTCGTCTAAGCTAAGGACAAACGCACGCATTGGCAGCGATCAAGGAGGATTGACGTGCACAGAGCCCTGCTCATCCTCATGCTCTGGGCCGGCAATGCCCAGTCCGAGCAGCCAGTGCTGCGATTTTCCGTCGCCGAAAGCTGGAGCATGCCCCTGATTCGCATCGAACAGGACCAGCCCGTGGAGGGCATCCTGTTCGACCTGATGCAGACACTGGCCCAAGAGACAGGCGCACGAGCCGAGTATCACGTGATGGCCCGTCTGCGGGTGCAACAGGCGATGGACGCGGGCGAAGTCGATGTGCGCTGCCATGTGACCCCGGCATGGTTCGAGGACCGCTTCGACAAGTTCCTGTGGAGTGTACCCCTTCTTCACCAGCGCGACCTGCTGGTCGGCAGCCCCGGCCAGTACACCCCTACCCGCCTTGAACAACTGCCGGTACAGGCCGTCGGCACGGTGCTGGGCTATCGCTACCCCGCCCTGGACCCGCTATTTGCCCAAGGTCGGCTACGCCGCGAGGACAGCCGCAATCAGGTGCTCGCCTTGCAAAAGCTCCAGGCTGGCCGCTACCGCCATGCAGTGAGCAACGAATTCTCACTGCTATGGTTCAATCGCACACTCCCCCCCGAGCAACAATTACAGGCCCTCGCCGTGCTAGAAGAGCAGGACCTGCGCTGCATCGTGCGCAATGACCCGACAGTCCTGACCCAGGCAGTACTCAAGGCCCTGGCGCACATGAAGCAATCAGGGCAGATCGAGCGGATCCTGCAGCGCTACAGCACCCCACTCACACATCCGGTCAGCTCGCAGACCGTGATGTCGTCCCAGGTTCCCGATCGCTGACCCTCACCACGAGCCCGCCTGCACCAACACTGCGCTCAAGAATACCCCCACCCCGAACATCGCATCAGTCGCCACGCTGCGTAGAAGACTGACCAGCGGCTTCGGCGTACGCGACGCAAAAACGAATCAATCGCCTGCAAGCGATGAGCAAAGGCCTGCGCGCTGCAGCGGCATGTCCTGCGCCCGACACTTCAGCGACTGCTGAAGCTTGCCATCGCCGGTACATGCGCGAAAAAGCAGGCCAAGTCTCAGTAACCGTGCGACTCCCGGAACGGTTGGCTCTTATGATAGGCCACCCATTCCTCCACCTCGTAGGGCAGGTAAAGCTGACGCCGCGCCCGCGAAAGCGCGATGTACACCGCACAGACCCGAGCATCGAACGCATAGGCGTCCTTGAAGGGGTCGGTGCTCATCAGCTCCGGCGTCAACAGCACGCGCTCGAACTCCAGCCCTCCCGCGTCCTGGGCCAGCATCAACAGGACGCTGCCGGGCTGGCCGGAAACCCGAGCCTTGACCTTGTTCAGCTCAGCGATACGGAAGCCTTCCTGCAGCCTGGCCTCGACCCACACGAATGCCGCATCGTGCAGATGGATATCGCGAACCTGCCGCCAGTCCGTGGTGTGAGCGAAGTACGGGTGCGACTCGTCGCTATCCTGCTCACCCCTGAACAACCTGATCGCGGTTTCCATGAAACCCTGCAGATTCATCTGCTCGGCAAAGGCGATTGCGTAATGCTTGCCGGTCAGTTCCATCGCCCATTTCATCGCGTCCCAGTGCGATGCGGTCAACACCACGCAGCCCTCCGGCGGCACAAAGCCTTCTGGATAGAACTCCACGCCGACCTCAGCGCTACCCGCCCCCTCGAACGCCAGCTTGGACTTTTGCGAATGCACGCTGATCAGCGGATTGATCAAGCGCTCGACCTGAGGACCGCTACGCACGGAGAAGGCGATATCGCGCTGACGCACCTCGCGCTGCCTACGCAATCCTGGCCCCCAGGCGCGCTGATACTCATCGCCAAGGGTAATCAGGACCTGACGGCCACGTTCGATGATCTGCAACAATGACGCCGGCACGTCCTGGCTCTCATCGATGATCACGTGGCTATAGCGGGCCGGCACGCTGCAACCGGCAAGGCTTGCACGCTTGATCAGCAACAGTGCCAGGAACCCCGTATGGCTGTCCCAGGCAGGATTAGCCTGGAGGTAGGTCCACAGCCGGCTTGAGTACTCCAGCAGTACCCGGCTATCGAGGTTGGACAAAGGGTGTTCGAAAAATGGCAGGTGCCGGGCAGTGATGCTGTAGTCCCAGGACTCGCAGTAGTTCTTCAGCAGCTCAAGGCAGATCTCCAGCGTTTTCTCCGGTCCATACTGGCGAAAACCGAGAATGCCCAGCTCCTCGGCCAAGGCACGTTTGCGCGGAACCCTCATGGCCTTGGCGGGCGCGCGCCGCGAGCCCTGCAACAACTCTTGGGCGAACTCGCCAAATGTCTTGCCTCGCTTGCTATCAGCAGCGACACCCAGGCGACGCCGCAGGGCATGCAATTTTCCCGAGGTACGCGCCAGCGGCAGCACACTCCCCGCTGGTAGGCAGTCCATCAATGCCCCGAGCAAGTAGCTCTTGCCGATCCCCGCATAGCCTTGAACGTGCAGGTCCTCGTCCGGATTGGCCCGCACTATCCTGACCAGCCTGTCCTGCTCGGCGGTGAGCCAGCGCTCCCTGTCGAACCTCGTGATCGCTTGCTGACGAAACGGATTGTTCTGTAGGTGACGGCGGATCTTGAATTCGAAATCCCACTTGCCATCTGGCAACAGGTACTCGCCGGCCGCCACTTCGTCAGCCATCAGCAAATGCAGCCTCGAGCCTTTGATGAGCTCCAGCCCAAAATACAGTTTTCGCGCATCGAACAACCGCCGCGCTTCCGTCAACAGCCCCACCCCAGGGGAATGGCGAACATCGACCGACCAGGCCAACAGCCTGGCCAGTATTTTTTCGGCTGCTGCCGGATCGAGCACCTGCCCCTTGGCCTCGACAAGATTCTGGATAACCAACACCGCGGCCAACTGCGCATCGCCCAGCGCATCGAGCGCGCTGTGATCCTGGGCATCGAGCAACCCCTGGCAGGTCTGCAGGGTGACCGGCAGGAACACGGGGTTGGTGAAATCGTAATGTTCAGGTTGCATACGCGCTCACGGGAAAATCATTCAACGCGGCAAGGCCCGCCGGCCTCGGCCACTGTCAGGGTGTACTCGTACATCCCCAGGCTGCCCGACATGCCGCCCGGATAGCTGCGTGCCTCGGGAAGCTCGGCGTCCAGCATGCCGTCGAGTTCATAGAGTGCCATTTCCAGCAGCTTGCGCAGGTCCCGGGCGCTGCCCGCCGAAACCTTGAGCTCGAAACCCAAAGCCCCTTGAGCGGCGACGTCCTGCTCAGTGCTTGCAATCACTTCGGCTTCGCCGAGGATGCGCTCATGCTCCTCTTCCATCTGGTCGAGCACCTTCGACAGCTCCAGAACCCGCTCGGGATGGGCAGCCATCAGGTCCTTGATTTCCAGGCGACGGATTTGCCAATCACGGATCTTGTGGCGGGTCTGGTCGTCTAGGTGATCCATGGGCGTACCTCAGGAGGTGAAACAACAAACGGAATGCCTTGCATGATAAGGCGCTCGCAGGGGCGGGAGAAAGACGCGCGGCATTACCAGACGTTGAATACTGGCGCAGGGAGAGAGGTGGGAGTGACAGGTAAATCGCTTGGCGGACGCCAGAAATGGAGGCGGCCCCACCAGCCACACCCCGGCACACGATGTTCCCGCTATGGCTGCTCCCTTCCGGGCCTGACCAGGTTAACGGGTAATCGTTGCGGGAAGGCCTGAAAGCCTCGCCATTCCTGACTTCTAGCGTTTTCTGCTCGTCGCACGACTATCAATCGGAGACCACATTCTATAGCGCTGGCATGAGCCTTTGGGAGCGCTTTGGATCACCGTTTCGGATCACTTCTGGATCCCTTTTGGATCACTTGGCCACACCCCACCGGCCATTTTTTGCAAAAAATGCGAGCCCCTATCCATCGAGCCGTCCCACTCGATTCCCCCCGGTACCCACCCCTCCTCGCCTGAAAAAACAGGGCACCCCCTCCCCGATCAAACACGATGCTCAGGCTTCCCTGTCGACAGCGAGGGTGAGCCGGGGCACGACGACCACCCACGGGCCTCGATCTCACTTCCAGGTGAACGAGTACCGCGCTCTGGCCAGAGGTCTCGATGGAAGGACAGATCAGCCCGCAAGACCGCGAGATGGGTTCCCGTGCGTACTAAGGGGGCGGATCAGAAGGTGTACCTTCCGAGCCAGCTTGAGCCAAACGAAGCGCTGCGGCCCTAAGTAGGATCAGAACTGTTGATTTTCAATGATCCATCCAATAGTATATTGAGCTAGCTTTGTGATCCATCTAGCGCTCAAGGAGCTATTAGCCATGACCGCCACCATCGCCTACGTTCGAGTCAGCACCGACGACCAAACCACCGAGGCCCAGCGCCACGCCATCAGCCAACGCTTCAATGTCAACGAGTGGTTCTCCGATGAGGCCACCAGCGGGGCCACGAAGGCACTTCAGCGGGAGGGCTTCAAGGCACTCCACGCCTATGCCAGGAAGGGAGACACGGTTGCCGTGGCAGCCATCGACCGCCTTGGCAGGGATACCATCGACGTGCTGGAAACAGTGGAAGCCCTGAAAGCCAAGGGCGTGACCGTGGTATCGATGCGCGAAGGCTTCGACCTCTCCAGCCCGGTCGGCAAAGCCATGCTCACCATGCTGGCTGCGGTAGCTGAGCTGGAGCGGGCCAATATCAAGGCGCGTCAGATGGCCGGGATCGAGCGAGCCAGGGCACAGGGCAAGAAGCTGGGGGCACCGAAGGTGATCGATGATCAGGCCGTGGCCATCTGGAGGAAAGAGAACGAGGCCAGCATTGCGGATACCGCCAAGCACTGGGGGATCTCAACGGCTGCCGTGAAGCGGGCTTGCAGGGTGCTGCGAGTGCCACAGGGGGCAGCCGTATAGACGAGGTTGCGTGTTGGGGGGCATTATTTTTTGCTCCCCCAAAGCACCGTTACCGCATGGCTGAGTACACGCTCTCACCAGCCCCGTAGTAGCTCGTGAAGATGTGGTGGAAGGCCAGCTCGCACTTCTCGTTGTAGATCCCCTCGTCGTAGCTCTCAGGCAAGCCCCGGTCGAAGACGATCTCCAGAGTACGCCGCACATCACTTCTGGCCCTATCCTTCTTGCGCCAGTCGAGCACCAGCTTCTCGGCCTTCAGGGTCTCCAGAAGCTCCTTGCAGACCTTCTTCACCTGCGCCTTTTCCTTCTCCGCAAGTACCGGTACTGGCCTGGTCAGGATGTCGAACAGAGCCAGCTCTTCCTCCGAGAGGTTCTCGCGGATAGCTCGTTGATCCTCGACCTGCAGATCAGCAGTGAGATCCACCAGTTCCTTGAAGAACACCTCGATGTTCAGGCTGCCAGAGTTGTAGGCGTCGATCAGCTTCTGGAACTTCTCCATGAAGTCCTTGCGAGTGGGGTTCTCGGTCAGCATGGTTTCCAGTTTCATGCTCAATAAGGCCCGGAGCTTCTCGGCCTCGGTGCGCTTGCGCCCCTGATTGAACTTCTCCTTGAGCTTCTCGAAGTCAATCTGGCTGAGGTCATGTAGTGGCTGATCGTCGGCTTCCTTGATGATGTAAGGCACCGGAGCGATGGAGCGATCCAGCAATTCCTCGACCTGCTGCATCACCTCGGAGATGTCGACGGGTGGAGCCAGTGCCTTGATCTTTTGGGCAATCACGGAGATCAGCACAGCATCAGGAGCAAGCTCATTGGCATCAGGATCGGGAAGAATCGCTCGGTAGACCCGAGACACAATCCGGGCCTGACTCAAGAAGCTGTTCTTGGTTTCCTCATTGGCAATGAGTTGCTCAACCGCATCATCCAGTTTGGCCACCTTCTCGAAGCCTTGAGCATCCTTGATGGCCTGGGCATTCACACCATGCTCGGACAGGAACGAGATCCCCCTGGCAAGCAGGTGCTTCAAGTACTCGACCAGCTCGGCCTTGTTCTTGATTGGCTCCCCCTCACCACCTTCGCCAGAAGAAGCACCGCCATAGATCGCCAAGGCTTCCTGCAGTTTACGGAAGACCCCCACATAGTCGACGATCAATCCCGCTTCCTTGCCCGGATACTTCCGGTTAGCCCGAGCAATGGTCTGCATCAGGGTGTGATTCTTCATCGGCTTGTCGAGGTAGATGGTCGAGCAAGACGGCACATCAAAGCCGGTAATCCACATGGCACACACGAAGACCAACCGCAGAGGATCCTTGGAATCCTTGAACTTCTCGCCCAGGTTCTCCTCATTCATGCGCTTACGGTGTGGGATGATGTCCAGCTCTTTGTCGGCTAGCTCCTTCACCTCATTCTGACCTTGGGAGACGACCACCGCCATGTCGGTTGATGTCATCACCTGGATCTTGTGCTGCAATTCCTCTTGCTGCTCCTTGGGAGCCTTTGCGAGCTGAGCTTTCAGGTCAACCAGATACGTCTTCCAGTGATCCTGAACCTTGTTGTACATGCGAACGGCGGTGGCCTTGTCGATGCACACCAGCATGGCCTTGCCCTGGTAACCACGACCAACGAAGTGGTTCACCAGATCCTTGGCGATGGCTTCAAGGCGATCCTCTCGGGTGATCAGGTGGTACTCACGGGCGAAGACCTGCTCTACCTTGCGCTCCTGCTCCTCGTCCAGCTCAGCCTCTTCGAGTAGCGCCGCCATGTCCTCGTTGAGGTTTTCGTTGATGAGCTGCATCTCGGGAATGCGATTTTCGTAGTACAGCGGAACCGTGGCACCGTCAGCGATAGACTGGCCGAAGTCATAGACGGAGATGTAGTCACCGAAGACCTCTTTGGTCTTCTCCTCGCCAGCCATCAGTGGCGTCCCGGTGAAGCCCAGGAAGGCGGCATTGGGGAGTGCCGTCCTCATGTTCATGGCCAGGGTGTCGTACTGGGAACGGTGAGCTTCGTCGGTGATGACGATGATGTCCTGGCGGTCAGAGAGCTGCGGGTAGACCTCGCCTTTCTTCGTGCCGAACTTCTGGATCAACGTGAAGACGTAGCGGTGGTCTTCGCTGAGCAACTGCTTGAGGTGAGCACCGCTGGTGGCATGGGCTTCGACTTCCCCCACAGCACCTGTAGCGGCGAAGGTCTTGTAGATTTGCTCGTCCAACTCATTGCGGTCAGTGACGATCACGAACGTCCAGTTGCCAGGGATTTTGCGCAGGATCTTCTGAGCGAAAAAGACCATCGACAACGACTTGCCTGACCCCTGGGTGTGCCAGAAGACGCCCAGCCGCCCAGCCTGATCCTTGGGGCGATCCTTGGTGCGCCAGACCTCAGCGATGGCCTTATTGACACCCAGGTACTGGTGGTTCTTGGCGATCTTCTTGATCACGCCACCAGCCACATCCTCGAAGACGGTGAAGTTCTCGACGATATCCAGCAGCCTAGAAGGCTCACCGATGCCCCTGATGGCCGTCTCCAGGGAGACAACGCCCTTCTCACCCTCATCGTTGATCCGCTTCCACTCGAACAGATGCTCCCACGGCGAGAAGGTGCTACCCACCACCGTCTGGGAACCGTTCGACAGCATCAGTGCGCCGTTGTAGGTGAAGAGCTGCGGGATGACAGTCCGGTAGTCGGTGAGGTTGTCGTCGTAGGCGGCCTTGAGCGTCTTGTGCGTTGCCTTCAGCTCAACGAACAACAGTGGGATACCGTTCACGAAGCCCAGCAGGTCAGTGCGCCGCGTGTGGTAGTCCCCCTTCACCCAGAACTGGGAGGCGAGGAAGAAGTCGTTCTCCTCGACATTGCCCCAGTCGATGACCCTGGCCACCTTGAGCGTGTTATGCCCGTGCTCATCGGTGACCGAGACGGGCACTCCATCCTTCAGCAGCCGATAGACCTCCTGATTGGCGTTGACCGGCAGCAGCTTGGAACGATCTCGGGCCAATTCCTCGACCACCAGATTGATGGCATCGCTGGGCAAGTCAGGGTTGAGCTTGCTGAGCGCAGCCCGCAAACGCCCCTCCAGCACCACATCCTGCTGAGTCTGGCGACCTTCGCTGGAGGAGCTACCTGTCCACTCTGCATAGAGGTTCCCCGTTTCCCAGCCGAGAGACTCGAACAGCGCAATGGCTGGCTGCTCGACCAGCGTGTCCTCGGAATAGTCATGCGAATGTGGTGCTGCTGGACTCATGCGCCTGAACTCCTTTTAGGTCGGCATGGGGATGTCGGATACGTCGATCTCACCGGAGATTAGCTTGGGGAGTAGTAGGTCTCTCTGCGCTCTTAGATTGGAGTTTTTTTTAGCAAGCCACGTGCCTAGAACCCGCATTGGTCGGATTAATTTACCAAACTGAGCCTGCAACTCATAAGGTGGAACAATCACATTCGCCTCAGCAATACGCGAACGGGAAAGTTCCGTTTGACCTGTAGAACCCACACCTTGCAACTCAAAAAAATGCTGCAGACTGAGCAAGGTAGAACCGAAGTAATCCACATCAACCGAATCACCTGCACGAGCAATGGTTACGTGGCTATCTACCGTTACATCCTCAAGCACCTCATGCACCTGTGCAACTCGGCCTAGAGTTCCGACCCCGGTTGAATTGATCAGAACATCGCCAAGCTGAATTAACTTTTCAGCAGGAACCTTCTTATTTTGTCGCCGAGAAAGCTGAACATCTAGTCGCTGATTACGTATGCACTTCTGATTAATAACTCGACAGCTCGCTTCTTCATCGTACTTTGGCGAGATGCCTCGACTAATATAAGAAGCAATCTCTGATAACTGGGCGTACACCCAACCCTGCGGAAGCATGTCATTTTCAAAAACGCCCTCCTCATGCCCCGGAAAGCGGAACTGAACGAACCACTCCTCGTACAACCGCCGCGCCATTTCTTCGAGGATCTCGATGCGGCGCGTGTTGTTTTCGATGAGGTCGTCGTAGGCGGAGAGGATAGAGACAATACGCCTCTGACTTAATATGTCAGGAGCGGAAAACTCAATCTGCTTTAGGTCTCTCATCGGAATCTGCGGTTGAGCAGAGCCTGATGCAAAACCCTTTATCCGATCCTGAAAGGGCTGACTACGAAGCGCATGAAAAAGATACTTAGCTTCCAAGTCAACACCATCGGCTCTTAACAGGAGCATCTGTGCATTGATCACAGAACCAGAAGCCCATGAGGGGCAAATGGCAACCTTGCCAATTGACCCTCTCGTGGTCATAACAATATCACCCTCTTGAACTTTCCCTTTCCTTATTGATGCGGCCTTCTCAACAGTTATGCAATCGAGCCCATGTTTTCCAAGAGTCGCATTTGAGATATTAGTCGAATTGAGAAAAGGAACACCCTCAGCCACTAATTCCGAGCGCTTAGGGTACTTAGATGAACGATCGCCATCAATGAAGCTAATAGGCCACTCGCCCAAGGGCGCGGTTCGCCATAGCATTGCATTCGAACTCATTCAGCACTTGCTCCAAGCAAAAAAGCAATGTTGCCTTCGATAGTTTTCTCCAACTCGCTTGATTCTGCATTGAGCACTTCCAGTTCCTCTGCAAGCGATTCCAATCGCTCTAAAAAGTCCACATCCTCAGCATCTCTTTCCGCCGCACCAACATAACGTCCAGGATTCAACGACCACCCATGCCCCTCAATCTGCTGACGAGTTGCTACTTTGCAAAGTCCTGGGACATCCACGTAACCCTCACTCAGTCCTCGCTCGGCAAGCAAGTCAGCACTGCCCTGCTCTAGCTCAGGGGCTTCGCCTCGGTAAAGCCGGACGATATTGGCAATGAACTCGATCTGCTCAGGCATGAAATCACGGTGAGCCCGGTCGATTTGCCGGTAGATGTGGCGAGCGTCGATAAACAGAACCTTGTCTGCTCTCTCTGCATCACGTTCTTTCGCTCGGTCGAAGAACCACAAAGTGCAAGGCAGAGTCACGGTGTAGAAGAAGTTCGAGCCTACCGACACTATCACATCTACTGCGCCGCTCTCGATGAGCTTTTGCCGGATCACCTGCTCGCTGCCTCGGGCATCACCTGCTGAGTTCGCCATAACGAAACCAGCGCGCCCATTTTTGTTCAGCGATGCGTAAAAGAGCTGGATCCAGAGGTAGTTGGCGTTGTCGGTCTTCGGTACGCCGAACGGGAAGCGCAGATCACCTTCAAGGCGCTCCTTATCGACACCGGATACGTTGAACGGTGGATTGGCCATAACGAAGTCGAAGCGCCCACCATCACGAGTAACGGCCTCATGCGGGTCTTCGTAGTAGGTGTTGGCGATACGCACATCACCCGACAGGCCATGCACAGCCAGGTTCATCTTGTTCAGATTGACCGTGACCTGCTCTTTCTCGGTGCCGAAGATGGAGATTTCTTCCATCGCCGTCTTGTGGTGGCGTTTCACGAAGTCAGCCGACTGGGCGAACATGCCCCCAGAACCACAAGCCGGGTCGAAGATCCGCCCATGGAACGGCTCGATGATCTCGACGATTAGCTTCACGATGGACTCGGGGGTATAGAAGACCCCGCCTTTCTGGCCTTCCTTCAGCGCGAAGTTACCCAGGAAGTACTCGTAGACTTTGCCGAAAGCATCCCCACTGAGATCCACCGGGCCGAGCAGCTTGATCAGCTCCAGCAGCACCTTGTTGCCAAGCTGGACGTAGTTGCGAGGCAGAGCGCCTTTGAGGTCGACATTCTCTTCCTCAACGGCCTTCATGGCTTCGTTGATCGCCAGACCGATAACATCGCCCTCGGTAAGGGTCTGCAGATAGGAGAAGCGGGCCTTCTCTGGAAGGAAGATCACGCCCTCGGCCAGATAGTCATCTTTGCTGACCTTGCGGCGACCACCAGAGCCAATCGGCCCCAGCTTCTCTTCGGCAGCGGCGTACATCTTCTCGGCATATCGCAGGAAGATCAGCCCTAGGACAGGCACCGAGAACTCCCCCGGCCTCAACCCCGTGTTGGCCCATAGCTGGTCAGCTACAGCCCACAAACGCTTCTCTACATCTCCAGTGACCAAGGCACATCTCCACGCAGTAATACAGAAATGCCGAGAGCTTACTACAGACGAGAGCTGATCAAACGCATGGCTATAACCGGAGCAGACCAGAGTGCCATCACGCGCTCTGCTACCCAAGAGGAGGGCCAACTTGCCACCAACGCCATACCAGCAAGATCGCAGCACGTTCGACGAAGATCGATTAACACACAGTTATGGAGGAAAGAACGCGCAATCTCGCACGTTCGATCTTCAACCATGACGCTCGATCTTCACCGCCGCAAACCGCCGGAGGAGCTGATCGAGCCAGGGAAAGGCAACAGCCCAGCGAGGCGACCGCCGAGTACCTACTGCTACTTTGAGCTTCAGGCGTACAGCCCCTCTCACTGACCCGACCAACCGGCCAGCAGTCACGGGTGATGACGAACCTGACATAGCTGGCTAAGAGGTGATGGCACTTAGTCGAGGCTGGCTACCTGCGATGACTCGCGGGGTGTAGCGGTGGATGGCGAAGCCACTCTAAGAGTGTCTTTGAGCTGTCCTTCATCCATAGTCATTACCATCAATCCATCAATGAAGAATGAAGCAATGAGACAGCATCAAGCCTGTCTTGCGGAGGACACTGACAGATGCTCTTCAAGCTGCACCGCAAGTTGCTCTTGATGCCTCCCCAACTCTGCTGACACAGGATCGATGATCACCGATGACTATGTTGTCAGTGACCATCCCCGTCAGTGGTTGTCAGGAAGCCCAAGCCCCTCTGTCAGACCACCTCCTGCTCATCTTCATGTACCTCCAGATGACTCCGCCCAGGAGTTTCCCCATTCGCCTCTGTCATCCATCAGCCCTGGCCTCAGCACAGTAGCGACCTAGGCAACCACTGCTGCCCAGGCTTTGGCCCATGGATGGCTTCCAGGCACCAGGGAACTCTTGGGCAAGTCGCCAAGCATCAACCCTGCATCCCTTGCAGATTCCCCCTGAAACCCAGCCCGTTTTGTCCAGCCGTCCGAGCCGTCCATGTTTCCCTTGTAGATGGGAGCTGGTGGCATGGATGGAAGGGACTCTGACGGCTGAACAAAAAGGAACATCTACGCCATGAAAAGCAAACGAACTGGCAAGTCCTTCAACTACACCCCGGCTGATTGTCCGAAGCATGTGATGCTGACTCTCGGCTTCACCGACGAACAGGCCGAGAGGATGATCCGGGTTCGCCGGATACTTCCCTTTGTCGAGAGCAGAACAGAGCCGTGTATTGACGCCCGGAAGCTCTGGGATCAGATCGGACGCCCTGAAAGCAAGTTCGCTGACTGGGTCGCTCGGGGAGCATCTGGAGTTTTTCGCAGATTCGCGAAAAAGTCCGAAGTCTTTGAGCAATCGGTTACGACGAGAGGAAGACCACGGAGTGATTACATAGTCAGCCGTGATTGTGCAGCTCACCTAGCGATGCGAGCTGACACAGCTGAGGGCGAGTACGTCCGAGACTACTTCCTCGACATGGAAGAACTGGCCTTCAAGCTCATCCGCTATACCCCGATCCGGGGCTCCATGCTGACAAGCATCGACAATCAGGTCGCTCATCAGGCATTCGTCATCGCTGGCGAAAAGGCGAAGTCAGGAGAGCTGCCAAAGAGTCTCGTCAGCCAAAAGGCGATGGAGATGAAAGCGCGCCTGATGTCGCTCGTGTGCCGAGTGATGACCGGACTGTCCGCCAGCGAATGGCGAGCCAAGATAGGCCGTCACATTCGGGACTCGCTCACTACCGACGACCTCAATCAGTACAGTCGAGCCTACGACTCCGCCCTGACCATGCTGGCTGGCGGCATGACACTGTCGCAGATCGAGGCAGTACTGAACCAGCCCTACGGAAACAGCGTCGACCCGAGCGACTACATCAAGACCCCAGAGGAGGTAGCCTGATGCGTCTGCCTGAACTGATCTTCCTGGGCGCCCTGCTGCTCTGGCCTTTGGTTCCCCTAGTGTACCTGCTCTGCATCGTCTGGCAGACCGACTTCAAGTTGGTTGCTCGATCCAAGCAGAGAACTGCAGAAGGGTCTCGCTGATGAAGAGCATCGCCAGTGAAGTGAGGAAGGCCAGGAGTCGGAGCACTTCGGGCTTATTGGCTACGACTGCCGGAGGCACCGCCCAACATCCGCTGCTGAGCGAGATCTTGGCCGCAGACAAACGCAGATGGAAAGCAGCCCAGCAGATGAACCTTCCGGTGCTCCGGCTTTTACGAAGAGCCGCAGCCAACTGAACAGAACATCAGGAAATCCAGGCTAACCAGTACATCTGACCCAATTACCACACAGGTATGGAAGACCCGCCCCCGTTACGCCCCGCGCTGCCGGGGGTTTCTGTTTCAAGACCTACGACAACTGTGAGGAAAAACTCATGATCAATTCGAAAATCCGCTCTTTGTCCATCAAACATGAACTGATCCAGAAGACTATCGACGTGCTCGAACAACAGATCGCCGACAACGATGTGGAGATCAGCTGCAACAACGAACAGATTTTCTGCAACGCCGAGCAGACCAACCGACTGGAAGAGCGCAACCTGCTGCTGATTGCAGAAATCGACGAAGCCAGGGAGACCGTCGAGAGCCTCAAAGCCCTGATCGGTCAGTAAACAACCCCCTCACTACCAACGAACACCCATAGCCCGCCTCTGAGCGGGCTTCGTCTTTTCTGGAGGACAGAACATGAACGCACTGACCAACAAGCCGGTAACCATGAGCAGCCGCGAGATCGCAGAGCTGACCGGGAAGCAGCATTTCCATGTGAAGCGAGACATCGAAAACATGCTCTCCGAGCTGGGAAAAGATCCATCCAGTTTTGGATGCATCTACCTCGATACCCGCAATCGAAAGCAGGAGGAGTACCGCCTACCGCGCCGCGAGGTCGAGATCCTACTGACCGGCTACAGCATCCCGCTCCGCGCCAAGGTCATCGACCGTCTGCATGAACTGGAGGAGCAAGCCAAGGGCGCAGCCTTCCGTGTCCCGCAGTCGCTGCCGGACGCCCTGCGTCTGGCTGCCGAGCTGGCAGAGAAGAACGAGCAGCTCGCCCTGGAGAACAAGGAGATGGCACCGAAGGCTGTCGTCTTCGACAACTGCGTGGCGCTGCGTCAGGAGTCCCTGGCCACCTTCGTGCGTACCCTGGAAGGCGTCAACACGATGGCCATCAAGGGTGATCTGGCTGACCTGGGCTACCTGTACCGCACCAAGAGAACCAATCAGTACCGGGTGTGGTATTCCCTTCTGCTTCAGGTGATCAGCAAGCGTGTGGCGGAAGCTGTGGAAGTCTTTTCGCTCTGCCCCATCACGGAAGCCCAACTGGTCACGAACCCGAGTGAACCACTTGGAGGGAGCGGCAGCGTAGCCATGCGACTTGTGCAAGGTCAGCTCCGCGAAAAGACGTTGGTGGCCAGCCTCCCGCTGTGCTTGGACAAACTCAAGGAACCCCAGCGCTTTCAACTTCGAGTGGATCGGCACGAGCCTTTCCGAGGTGACGGTTTTCAGCTTCTGATCGGGTCTGGTCGCTCGGATGTGTAGGCAGTCGATACCATTGATGCTGACCACGTCATCCAGATAGAGCTGGCATAGCTCATTGAGTCTCGCCCCGGTGTACAGGCCGAGCAACGGTAGCCAGTACTTGTGCGGCTGAGCTGAGTTGGCTGATGCGTAAACCTGCTTCGAGAACAGACGGCGCAGATCGTCCTCGCTGAAGACGCTGCGCTCCTCGCTGACCTTGCCGCGCTTTCTGACTCGAAGCCCATCGAACGGGTTGCGCTCGCAGTAGCCCTCACGGATGGCATAGGAGAAAAAGGTCGTCAGGTTCTTCACGTAGTTGTTGAACGTGGTGAGGCTGATCGTGCTCGTTGCCGTCTTGATGATCTCCTCCAAGGATTGACCTTCGGGGAGCTGATTGAGACGCGGGGGCAGCTTGAGAGCTGTCTCGCGGAACTTCCTGGCATCCTGGCGGGTGATCAGATCAATGGGCATGTCACCGATGATCCGCACCAGTAGGGCTGCAACGGATCGCTTGTCGTCGATGGTCTTGGTCGAGACGCCTTCCTGCCCCTGCTGCCCCAAGCACTCCTCGACCACTTTGGAGAAGCGAGGAGACGTACTGGGCGAATCTGGCACCAACCCCATGCCCTGACCTGAAGAAGCTCTTGTAGAGGCTCTGCGGAGCTTCTGAGAGCCTTCCGCCGCTCTACCTTGCCCCACATCGCCATTCGCTCCGGGCTGTCCCTGTGGGGGCACTCCAGCAGCCGCCATCTCGACCAACTGCTGCTGACGGAGCCATGAGGCCCAACTGGCGACTCGCTTGCCTCCAGCCTCCCAGGCACCACGCAAGGCATCAAGGCAAGGACGAACACCCTGGAAGGCTTGGGTGTAGAGGCGCTGAACCTGCAGGAGCAACTCACGGCCACGGATCAAGGCTTCGCGCTTGCAGCGGGTCTGCAGGGAGCGACGAATCTCGGCACAGGGGAACAACGGACGAAGGACTTCTGGCACCACGATCCTGAAATAGAAGATCGAGTGTCGGGACAACCAGAGGTAGGAAGGTACGGAAGACACGGTGGATCACCCCTTGGATCACTTGCGTGCTAGGGAGCGAAAAACCGTTAGAAATCAATTACTTAAATAAATGGAGGCGGCCCCACCAGCCACACCCCGGCACACGATGTTCCCGCTATGGCTGCTCCCTTCCGGGCCTGACCAGGTTAACGGGTAATCGTTGCGGGGGGACCGATGGGGCCACCACGACGGCTCGCCATGTGACGAGCCGCGCCATTGTACCGGTCTGGGGCGAAGTTACAACCTCTGCATCAAGAAAAAACCATCATTTCTCAATGACTTGTCCCCTCCGCCGGTCAGACGGCGATGCCGTGGCCCTCGAGGAAGGTGACGAACGTATCCTCGTCCAGCACCTTGACGCCGAGCTCGCTGGCCTTGGCGAGCTTGGAGCCCGCACCGGGCCCGGCGACGACGCAGTGGGTCTTGCCGGAAACCGAGCCCGCCACCTTGGCACCGAGGCTTTCCAGCTTGTCCTTGGCGATGTCACGGCTCATGCGCTCCAGGGTACCGGTCAGCACCCAGGTCTGCCCGGCCAGGGGCAGGCCTTGCGCGACCTTCTTCTCGCTGGCCCAGTGCATGCCAAAGTCGAGCAGTTGCGCTTCAATGGCACGGGCCAGTTGCTGGTTGGCCTCGACCCTGAAGAACTCCCGCACCGCCTCAGCCTGCTTGGCGTTCAGGGCCTGGCGCAGGTCAATGCCATCGGCTTCGATGATCTTGTCCAGGCTACCCAGCTTGGCCACCAGTTTTTCCGCGCCTGTCGGCCCGACCGAGGGGATATCGAGCTTGGCGATCATGCCCGCCAAGGTGGTACTGGCGGCGAACTCGGCCGCCAGTTCGCCCTCATCCTGTAGCTGCATGCCACTGTCGAGCAACTGCTGGATGACCTCACGGTTGTGGTCATCCTCGAAGAAGTTGTGGATCTCGTAAGCGACCTCCAGACCAATGTCCGGCAGGTAGGTCAGCACCTGCGGCAGCGCCCTTTGCACCCGAGCCAGGCTGCCCAAGGAGCGGGCCAGGACTTTGGCAGTCTCCTCGCCGACATCCGGAATCCCCAAAGCGAAGATGAAGCGCGCAAGGCTGGGCTGCTTGCTAGCCTGGATCGCCTCCAGCAACTTGTTGCTGGACACTTCGGCGAAGCCCTCCAGCTCGACGATTTGCTCGAACTTCAGGTCGTACAGGTCGGCCGGAGAGCGGATCAACCCTTCGTCAACCAATTGCTCGACGCTCTTTTCGCCCAGGCCGTCGATATCCATGGCTCGGCGCGAAACGTAATGGATGATCGCCTGCTTGAGCTGGGCAGCGCAGGCCAGGCGCCCTACACAACGGTACACCGCGCCTTCACTGGTGGTCTCCTTGCCTTTGCTGCGCTTGACCAGTTGGGTGCGCTCGACTTGCGAGCCACAGACCGGGCACTGACTGGGCACAGCCACCGGCCGGGCGTTGTCGGGACGGCGCTCGGTCACCACCTGCATCACCTGTGGAATGACGTCACCGGCCCGACGGATGATCACGGTATCGCCAATCATCAGGCCCAGGCGGGCGATTTCATCCATGTTGTGCAGCGTGGCGTTTGAGACCGTGACACCGGCCACCTTGACCGGTTTGAGCCGCGCCACGGGGGTGACGGCGCCAGTGCGGCCGACCTGGAACTCCACGTCGAGCACTTCGGTGAGTTCTTCCATGGCCGGGAACTTGTGAGCGATGGCCCAACGCGGCTCCCGGGCCCGAAAGCCCAGCTCGCGCTGGGCGGCCAGGCTGTTGACCTTGAACACCACACCGTCGATCTCGTAAGGCAGATCGTTGCGCCGGGCGCCAATGTCGCGGTAGTACACCAGGCATTGCTCCACGCCTGCGGCATGGCGCAGCTCGCGACTGATGGGCAAGCCCCAGGTCTTGAGCTTCTCCAGGATACCGATATGGCTGTCGGCGATGGCCTCGGAGACCTGGCCCAGGCCGTAGCAGCAGAATTCCAGGGGGCGGCTGGCGGTAATCTTGGAGTCCAGCTGGCGCAAACTGCCAGCAGCGGCGTTGCGCGGATTGGCGAAGGTCTTGCCGCCGCTCTCGGCCTGGGCGGCGTTCAGGCGCTCGAAGCCGGCCTTGCTCATGTACACCTCGCCGCGCACTTCAAGCACCGCCGGCCAGCCTTCGCCGTGCAGCTTGAGCGGGATGTTGCGAACAGTGCGCACGTTAGCGCTGATGTCCTCGCCCGTGGTGCCATCACCCCGAGTGGCGCCCTGCACCAGTTGGCCGTCGCGATACAGCAGGCTGACTGCCAGGCCATCGAGCTTGGGCTCACAGCTGTAGTCGATCGCGGCCTGCTCGGCGAACAGATCGCCGGCCGGCAGGTCCAGCCCCTCTACCACGCGCCGATCGAAGTCGCGCAGGTCGTCTTCCTCGAAGGCATTGCCCAGGCTGAGCATGGGAACTTCGTGACGCACCTGGCTAAACGCCGCCAGCGCCGCGCCGCCGACACGCTGGGTTGGCGAATCGGGGGTCACAAGGTGCGGATACTCGGCTTCCAGCGCCTTGAGCTCGTTGAACAGGCGGTCGTATTCGGCGTCCGGCACGCTCGGCTCGTCCAGCACGTAATAGCGGTAATTGTGCTGTTCGAGTTCGGCACGCAGTTCATGGATACGGTTTTCGGCGTTCATCGTTCATCTTCTCTTGCAACGCAAAAGAGCAGCACAGGGCTGCTCTTTTTGCTCAATTCGGGCGGGCAGGATCAAGGCAGGTCCGCCCGCTAGGGGCCATCAACGCTTCTGGGTCAGCGCGCGACGCTCGAACTCGACGATGCGCTGGCGGTAGTGCTCGATGGTCTGGGCGGTCAGCACGCTGCGCTGGTCATCCTTGAGCTCGCCGTTGAGTTCATGGGCCAGCTTGCGGGCGGCAGCGACCATAACGTCGAAGGCCTGCTTGGGGTGACGTGGGCCTGGCAGGCCCAGGAAGAAGCTCACCGCGCGAGTACTGAAATGGTCGATGTCGTCCAGGTCGAACACCCCTGGCTTGACCGCGTTGGCCATGGAGAACAGCACTTCGCCGTGACCGGCCATGCTCTCGTGGCGATGGAAGATGTCCATTTCGCCGAAACGCAGGCCGCTTTCGAGGATGTTCTGCAGCAGGGCCGGCCCCTTGAAACCACCCTCGTCGCGGGAAATCACGCTGATCACCAGCACTTCCTCGGCCGGAGGCAGTTCCTTGACCGTATTGCCCGCACCTGCGCCATTGTGGCGACTGTGCTCGGCAGGACGGTCATCATCGGCGTCGGCAAACAGGTCCGGCTCACGTGGCTCGGCAGCTAGGTTCAGGTCGCCCTGCTGTGGCTCGCTGGCGCGCTTGCCACGTTTGTTGGCTTTGGCTGGCTTGGGTTCACGCTCACGCGCAGGGGCGCTGACCGAAGGCAAATCGCTTTCGTCCAGCTCGGGTTCTTTCTGGGTTTCCAGTACGCGTGCGGGGCCCAACACCTCGGCGTTGCCCTCGTCGTCCGGCAGATTGGAGTAGCTGCGATCCAGACGGAATTTCAACTTGCCCTTGCCGCCGCGCATGCGGCGCCAGCCGTCGAAAAGAATACCGGCGATGACAATGACGCCGATGACGATCAGCCATTCGCGCAGACCGATTTCCATGTAATCCCGTGCCTCTAAAAAATATGCTTGAAAACAAAGGCTTCAAAGCCCTTTAACACGTGGCGCCAACTCTATGTTCTGACAGGCGTTTTACCCACGCAAAAAATAAGTGACATAAAGCTAGCACGACCAAAGGCAACTTTACACCGTCTGTCGCACATGTCGGGGGGATTTCCCCACGTATCCTGCCTTATCTTCGCTCATCAGGCATCGACCATGGCCAACGCTTCCTCCACATCAACTGCAACAAGACGTGAGCAGCCTGGCTCGTGCATGGTCACCCCCATCAATTGATCGGCCATTTCCATGGCAATCTTGTTATGGGTGATGTAGATGAATTGCACGCTTTCGCTCATTTCCTTCACCAACCTGGCGTAACGTCCGACGTTGGCATCGTCCAGCGGCGCATCGACCTCGTCGAGCATGCAGAACGGTGCCGGGTTCAGCTTGAAGATGGCGAACACCAGCGCGAGGGCGGTCAACGCCTTCTCGCCACCGGACAGCAGATGGATGGTGCTGTTCTTCTTGCCCGGCGGGCGCGCCATGATCGTCACCCCTGTATCGAGTAGATCTTCGCCCGTCAGTTCCAGGTAAGCACTGCCGCCACCGAAAACTTTTGGAAAAAGTGCCTGCAAACCGGCATTTATCTGATCAAAGGTATCCTTGAAGCGGTTACGGGTTTCCTTGTCGATCTTGCGGATGACGCTTTCCAGCGTCTCCAGTGCCTCCACCAGATCGGCGTCCTGGGCATCCAGGTAACGCTTGCGTTCGGACTGCTGCTGGTATTCCTCGATGGCCGCCAGGTTGATTGCGCCCAAGCGCTGGATCCGCCCGTCCAGTTGCTCGAGCTCTTGCTCGGTACCCTGCTCGCTGGCTTCGGGTTCGAGGGTGCCCAGCACACCCTGCAGGTCATAGCCATCGGCCAGCAATTGCTCCTGCAGCGTCTTGCGACGCACATCCAAACCCTGGGACTCCAGGCGGGACTGCTCGAGCTGACCTCGCAGCAACTGAGCCTGTTGTTCGGCCTGGGTTCGACGACGCTCGGCATCGCGCAGTTCACGGTCGGCTTCATCCATGTGCAGACGAGCCTGGCGCATTTCCTCATCGACGCTCATGCGCCGCTCCAGCAGCTCTTCGAGCTTCAGGCGCAGTTCTTCCAGTGGCGCTTCGCCCTCTTCCAGATTGAGGCTCAGTTGCTCCTGGCGCGCGCTCAGGCGTGCCGCCTGGAGTTCCAAACGCTCCAGGGCCTGACGGGTAGAGTCGTGCTGGGCTCGCAACGAGCCCAGACGTACCGCCAACTGGTGGGCGTGATCCTTGTGCTGACGGGCCTCCTGGCGGATACGATCGAGCCCTTCGCGCAGGGTGTCACGACGGGCCATCAGTTGCTCGCGCTGCTCGGTGTCCTGAGCCATCCGCTCCAGGGCTTCCTGTAACAGCAGACGGGCCTCGCCCAGTTGCTCATGCTCGATGGCCCGCTGCTCTTGCAACTCAGCCAATTCTTCCTGCAGGCGGCGGCAGCGCAGTTGCACCTGCTCGGCGCGGGCTCGCCCGGCCGAAAGTCGCGCCTTGAGCTCGCCAAGCTGGCGGTTCTCGTCCTGGCTGCGCCGGCGCAGTTGTTCGCGCTGCGCCTCCAGGTCGCGCTGTTGTCCGCGCAGGTCCTGAAGGTGTTGATCCAGTTGCTCCAGACGCGACTGAAGTTCGAGCTGCTCCTGACCCAGGCGTTCGATTTCCTGGCCACGGGCCAGTACCCCGCCCTGGGACTCCCCACCCCGGCTAATCCGCAAAAAGTGTCGCCCGATCCAATACCCGTCTCGACTGACCAGGCTCTGACCTTCCGCCAGCCCGGCTCGCAAGGCCAAGGCCTGCTCGAGACTCTCCACCGGACGTACCTGACCGAGCCAGGGCGCCAGATCCGTGCGCCCCTCGACTTTGTCCAGCAGGCTGCCCGGCAGTCGGGCTCCCTCCGTGCTAGCCAGCAGCAGCCGCAGTTCGCCCTGCTCCAGGGCAGTGAAATCCAGCGAGGCGAAGTCTTCGACCAGCACTGCTTGCAGATCGGCACCCAGCACAGTCTCGACCGCCAGCTCCCAGCCTGGCTCGACCCGCAGCCCTTCAGCCAGTCGCGGCTTGTGCTCCAGCCCTTGGCCGCGCAGCCAGTCACCGGTACCTGCACCGGGCTCCAGGGCCGCCTGCTGCAATGCCTCCAGGGATGCCAGGCGCCCGCCTAAACGCTGCAGTTCGCCTTGGGACTGCTGATGAGTCTCAGTAGCCTGTTGCAACTGCTCGCGTACCGCGTCGAGTTGCTCGACCATCTGTTGCTCGCTTACCTGAAGCGTTTCGAGCTCCAGCTCGCTACCGGCCACTTGCTCGGTCAGCTCGAACAACGCGGCGTCTTCAGGTTCGGCCGCGAGCTGCTCGCGCTCTTCCTCCAGCTTGCGCTGACGCTCGGCCAAACGCTCCAGGCCAGCCTCCAACTGCTGCAAGCGGGACTGTTGCACTTCAGCCTGGCGCCGCGGCTCGGCGGATTGAGTATTGAAACTGTCCCATTGCTCCTGCCAGGCGTGCATGCCCAGCTCGGCTTCCTCGAGGGTGGCCGTCGCTTCTTCGGCGCTCGCCAGGGTCAGTTCCTGCTCGGGCTCGAGCATTGCCAGCTCTTCACCCAATGTCGCCAGCAACGTGCGGTCATGCCCCAGGTGCGACTCGGTTTCCAGGCGGGTGCGCTCGGCTTCCTTGAGGTCGTCTTGCAATTGGCGCAAGCGTTGCTGGCCATGCTGGATGCTCTGCTCCACCCGGGCGATGTCGCCGGCGACGGAATAGAAGCGACCCTGGACCTGATTGAAGCGCTCGGACAGCTCATGATGGCCGTCACGCAGGCGCTCGATACTCGCATCGGCATTGCGCTGCTCGGCCACCAGGGCTTCAAAAGCCACCTCCTGATCGCCGATGACCCCTTCGCGCTGACGCACGCGCTCATCCAGCTCGCGCCAACGCAGGGCCGACAGGCGCGCCTTGAGTTGGCGCTCCTGGGCTTTGTATTCCCGGTATTTCTCAGCGGCCTGGGCCTGGCGGTGCAGGCGTTCAAGCTGGCGTTCGAGTTCCTCGCGAAGGTCGGTCAGGCGCGCCAGGTTCTCCTGGGTACGACGAATGCGGTTCTCGGTTTCGCGGCGACGCTCCTTGTACTTGGAGATGCCCGCGGCTTCTTCGATGAAATTACGCAGCTCCTCAGGCTTGGCCTCGATCAGCTTGGAGATCATCCCTTGCTCGATGATCGAGTAGCTGCGCGGCCCGAGGCCGGTGCCGAGGAAAATGTCCGTGATATCACGTCGCCGGCATTTGGTGCCGTTCAGGTAATAGGTGTTCTGCCCGTCGCGGGTGACCTTGCGGCGGATGGAAATCTCGGCATAGGCGGCGTACTCGCCCAGCAACGTGGTCTCGCTGTTGTCGAACACCAGCTCGATGCTGGCCTGGCTCACGGGCTTGCGGCCGGATGAGCCATTGAAGATCACGTCGGTCATCGACTCGCCGCGCAGGTTCTTGGCTGAGCTTTCGCCCATCACCCAGCGCACCGCGTCGATGATGTTGGATTTCCCGCAGCCATTGGGGCCCACCACCGCGGCCATGTTGCTGGGGAAATTGACCGTGGTCGGGTCGACGAACGACTTGAACCCGGCCAGTCGAATGCACTTCAGGCGCATCGATCAGACCTGCGCCAGGGCCGCCAGCACCAGCTCGCAACTGCGCTGGGTGTAGGCGACCAAGACCTCGCGGATGCGTACCTGGTCGCGGGCGACCACGGCTTCGAGCAGGCGAGCGAACAGTTCAAGGTAGTCGGCCATGTTGGCCTGGCGCTGGTCCAGGGCCAGGTAATAGGCGCGGCTCATGGCCGGCTGCAGGTTTTCGACGGTTTCCTGCAGATAGGGATTGTCGGCGAACGGATAGGCAGCGCGCATCACCGCGAAGCTCTCGGCGACGAACGTCTCGATGTCCTGGTTGGCGTGAGCCCGCTGCAGGCGCTGCTGGATCTCAAGGAACGGTTCCAGATCGCGCTCGTTGCGCCAACTGCTGGCTACCGCGTTGCCCAGCAAGATGTAGAACTCGCCCATCAAGGCGCACAGGCTGCGCACGCCACGTTCGTCCAGTTCGGTGACGTGGGCGCCGCGGCGCGCCAGGATCGCCACCAAATGTCGGCGTTCGAGGATCAACAGCGCCTCGCGCACAGAGCCGCGGCTGACGTTGAGTGCCTGGGTGACCTTCAGTTCCTGGATCCGTTCGCCCGGCTTGAGTTCGCCGCGAATGATCCGTTCGGCCAGGTAGTGGGCAATCTGCTCGGAGAGGCTGTCCGGCGCCTTGAACGTCATGGTTTTCCTTCAAAATCTTGAACGGGGCACAAGGAGGCGATTGTAGCCTACTTGCCTGACCGTCGCGCAGGGGATCGTTGCGCTTTATTCGACCTGCGGACGTGCTGCGAAGCCGGCGCGTTCTATGCTTTGAATATGACGATCTTGCCCCGTCGGGACGTGGCGCACGCAAATTCTTGACCTTTGAGTCAGAAATTTATTGACCAAATGGTCAAGCGTGCTTAGAGTCCGACCGAACAACAATAAAACCATTGCGAGGCCTTCCCCGTGATCCAGTTTCTCGTCAACCAGGAGCTGCGTAGTGAGCACGCCCTGGACCCGAACATGACGGTGCTGCAATACCTGCGTGAGCACCTGGGCAAACCCGGCACCAAGGAAGGCTGCGCCAGTGGCGACTGCGGCGCCTGTACCGTGGTGGTCGGCGAGCTGACCCAGGACGACCAGGGCCGCGACACCCTGCGCTACCGCAGTCTCAACTCATGCCTGACGTTCGTCTCGTCGTTGCACGGCAAGCAACTGATCAGCGTCGAAGGCCTCAAGCACCAGGGTGAACTGCACAGCGTGCAGCAAGCCATGGCGGATTGCCACGGTTCCCAGTGCGGTTTCTGCACCCCAGGCTTCGTCATGTCCCTGTTCGCCCTGCAAAAGAACAGCGACGGCCATGATCTGCACCAAGCCCAGGAGGCCCTGGCAGGCAACCTGTGCCGCTGCACCGGGTACCGCCCGATCCTTGCCGCCGCCGAGCAGAGCTGCGCCCGCCCCTGCCGCGACCAGTTCGACGAGCAACAAACCCAGACCATCGCCCGCCTCAAGGCGATCGCCCCGACCGAAACCGGTGAGCTCAACAGCGGCGACAAGCGCTGCCTGGTGCCGCTGACCGTGGCCGACCTTGCCGACCTGTACAGCTCGCACCCCGAGGCGCGTCTGCTGGCCGGCGGCACCGACCTGGCCTTGGAAGTCACCCAGTTCCACAAGTCGCTACCGGTGATGATCTATGTCGGTCACGTGGCCGAACTCAAGCGCATCGAAAAAACCGCGACGCACCTGGAAATCGGCGCAGCCACCCCGCTGACCGACTGTTACGGCGCACTCAACGAGGAGTACCCCGATTTCGGCGCCCTGCTGCACCGCTTCGCCTCCCTGCAGATCCGCAACCAGGGCACGCTGGGCGGTAACATCGGCAACGCGTCGCCGATCGGTGATTCGCCCCCCCTGCTGATCGCCCTCGACGCCCAGGTGGTCCTGCGCCAGGGCGAGACCCAGCGCACCCTGGCGCTGGAAGACTACTTCATCGACTACCGCATCACTGCGCGCCAGGACAGCGAGTTCATCGAGAAGATCATCGTCCCGCGTGCCAGCGCAGACTGGACGTTCCGCGCCTACAAGGTTTCCAAGCGCCTGGACGACGACATCTCGGCGGTGTGCGCGGCGTTCAACCTGCGTATCGAGGACGGTGTGGTGCGCGAGGCGCGGATCGCCTTCGGCGGCATGGCGGCCATACCCAAGCGAGCCCGCGCCTGCGAGGCCGCCCTGGTGGGCAAGGCCTGGAACCAGGCCAGCATCGAGCAGGCCTGCCTGGCCCTGGACGAAGACTTCACCCCGCTCTCGGACTTCCGCGCCAGCAAGCAATACCGCCTGCTGACGGCACAGAACCTGCTGCGCAAGTACTTCATCGAACTGCAATCGCCGTACATCGAAACCCGGGTGACCGCTTATGTCTAACCATCACGTAGCCAAGAGCCAGGCCGAGATGGCCGAACTGTTCAGCCAGGACCTGACCACCGGGGTCGGCCGCAGCATCAAGCACGACAGCGCCGACAAGCACGTCAGCGGCGAGGCGGTGTACATCGATGACCGCCTGGAATTCCCCAATCAGTTGCATGTCTATGCGCGCACAGCCGACCGCGCCCATGCGCGCATCCTGCGCATCGACACCACGCCGTGCTACGCCTTCGAAGGCGTGCGCATCGCAATCACCCATGAAGACATCCCGGGGCTGAAGGACATCGGCCCGGTGGTCGCCGGCGACCCGCTGCTGGCCATCGACAAGGTCGAGTTCTTCGGTCAGCCGGTGCTTGCTGTCGCCGCCCGCGACCTGGATACCGCGCGCCGCGCCGCCATGGCGGCGATCGTCGAGTACGAAGACCTGGAGCCGGTGCTGGACGTGGTCGAGGCCCTGCGCAAGAAGCATTTCGTGCTGGACAGCCACACCCACCAGCGCGGCGACTCGGACAGCGCCCTGGCCACCGCCCCCCACCGCCTGCAAGGCACCCTGCACATCGGCGGCCAGGAGCACTTCTACCTGGAAACCCAGATCTCCTCGGTGATGCCCACCGAGGACGGCGGCATGATCGTCTTCTGCTCCACCCAGAACCCCACCGAAGTGCAGAAACTGGTGGCCGAGGTGCTGGACGTGCCGATGAACAAGATCGTCGTCGACATGCGCCGCATGGGCGGCGGCTTTGGCGGCAAGGAGACCCAGGCCGCCAGCCCGGCCTGCCTGTGCGCGGTGATCGCGCGCCTGACCGGTCAGCCGACCAAGATGCGCCTGCCACGCGTCGAAGACATGATGATGACTGGCAAGCGTCACCCGTTCTACGTCGAGTACGACGTAGGCTTCGACGATACCGGCCGCCTGCACGGCATCAACCTGGACCTGGCCGGCAACTGCGGTTACTCACCTGACCTGTCCGGCTCGATCGTCGACCGCGCCATGTTCCACTCCGACAACGCCTACTACCTGGGCGATGCCACCGTGCATGGTCACCGCTGCAAGACCAACACCGCATCCAACACCGCCTATCGCGGCTTCGGCGGCCCACAGGGGATGGTCGCCATCGAGCAGGTGATGGACCATATCGCCCGCCACCTGGCGCTCGACCCGCTGGCCGTGCGCAAGGCCAACTACTACGGCAAGACCGAACGCAACGTCACCCACTACTACCAGACCGTCGAGCACAACATGCTCGAGGAGATGACCGCCGAACTCGAGGCCAGCGCCGACTACGCCGAGCGCCGCGAGTCGATCCGTCGCTTCAACGAACACAGCCCGGTGCTCAAGAAGGGCCTGGCGCTGACCCCGGTGAAGTTCGGTATCTCGTTCACCGCAACCTTCCTCAACCAGGCCGGCGCACTGATCCATATCTACACCGACGGCAGCATCCACCTGAACCACGGCGGCACCGAGATGGGCCAAGGCCTGAACACCAAGGTCGCCCAGGTGGTGGCCCAGGTGTTCCAGGTCGATTTCGAGCGCATCCAGATCACCGCCACCAACACCGACAAGGTGCCCAACACCTCGCCGACCGCCGCCTCCAGTGGCGCCGACCTCAACGGCAAGGCTGCGCAGAACGCCGCTGAAATCCTCAAGAAGCGCCTGACCGAGTTCGCCGCGCGGCACTACAAGGTCACCGAAGAGGATGTGGAGTTCCGCAACGGCCACGTGCGGGTGCGCGACCAGATCGTCAGTTTCGAGCAGTTGGTGCAGCAGGCCTACTTCGCCCAGGTGTCGCTGTCGAGCACCGGTTTCTATCGCACGCCGAAGATCTACTACGACCGCGACCAGGCCCGCGGCCGCCCGTTCTACTACTTCGCGTTCGGCGCTGCCTGCGTCGAGGTGGTCGTCGATACCCTGACCGGCGAATACAAGATGTTGCGGGCCGACATCCTGCATGACGTCGGTGCTTCGCTGAACCCGGCCATCGACATCGGCCAGGTCGAAGGTGGCTTCATCCAGGGCATGGGCTGGCTGACCACCGAAGAACTGGTGTGGAACGCCAAGGGCAAGTTGATGACCAACGGCCCGGCGAGCTACAAGATCCCGGCCGTGGCCGACATGCCGCTGGACCTGCGCGTGAAGCTGGTGGAAAACCGCAAGAACCCGGAGGACACGGTGTTCCACTCCAAGGCCGTAGGCGAGCCGCCGTTCATGCTCGGCATCGCAGCCTGGTGCGCCATCAAGGATGCCGTGGCGAGCATCGCCGACTACCGCGTGCAGCCGCAGGTCGATGCACCGGCGACGCCTGAGCGGGTGCTGTGGGGCTGCGAGCAGATGCGCAAGGCGGTAGCCGCCGAGCAGCCTGCCGAACAGGAACTGGAAACCGTGACTCACTGACAACGCGAAACCCTGTGGGCGCGGATTCACCCGCAAATACGGCGACGAATCCAACTTCGTCTTCGCGGATAAACCCACTCCTGCAGGGTCCGTGGCGCAACTTAGAGAGGTTGCATCATGCACCAATGGATCAACGCCCTCGCCGACCACCAGGCCCGCGGTGAAGCTTGCGTTCTGGTGACCATCATCGAGGAGCGCGGCTCGACGCCACGCAACGCCGGCTCGAAGATGGTGGTCAGTGCTGCGGGTCTGTTCGACACCATCGGCGGCGGACATCTGGAATACAAGGCGCTGCACATCGCCCGGCAGATGCTCGAGGAGCAGCGCACCACCCCGCACCTGGAGCGCTTCAGCCTGGGCGCGAGCCTCGGCCAGTGCTGCGGCGGCGTCACCGTGCTGCTGTTCGAACCGATGGCCGCAGTGCAGGCACAGATCGCGGTGTTTGGCGCGGGCCATGTCGGCCGTGCTCTGGTACCCTTGCTCGCCGCGTTGCCCTGCCGGGTACGCTGGATCGATTCGCGCGAACATGAGTTTCCCGAGGCCATCCCCAATGGCGTGACCAAGGTCGTCAGCGAGGAACCGGTCGACGAAGTCGCCGAGCTGCCAGCGGGCAGCTATTGCATCGTCATGACCCACAATCACCAGCTCGACCTGGAACTGACCGCCGCCATCCTCAAGCGCAACGATTTCACCTGGTTCGGCCTGATCGGCTCGAAGACCAAACGGGTCAAGTTCGAGCACCGCCTGCGCGAACGCGGCTACGACGACGCCGTCGTGGCGCGGATGCGCTGCCCCATGGGCCTGGCCGAGGTCAAGGGCAAGCTGCCGATCGAGATCGCCGTGTCCATCGCCGCGGAAATCATCGCCACCTACAACGCCTGCTTCGGCCAGCACGACGCTGCCGCCAACTCAGGCCCAATCGCCCAACTGCTGCCGCCCTCCCGGCGCAGCCAAGCCAATTGACGAGACCGTTATGAGCGCAACCCGCAAAGCCTACCGAGCCGCCATTCTGCACAGCATCGCCGACCCGGCCGAGGTGGGCCTCGACGCTTCCCATGAATACTACGAAGACGGCCTGCTGGTGGTCGAAGAGGGCCGCATCAGTGCACTGGGTCATGCCAGCGACCTGCTGCCGAGCCTCGGCACCGACGTCGAAGTGATCCACCACCAGCACGCTCTGATCACCCCGGGCTTCATCGATACCCATATCCATTTCCCACAGACCGGCATGATCGGCTCCTACGGCGAGCAGTTGCTGGACTGGCTGAATACTTACACCTTCCCTTGCGAAAAGCAGTTCGCCGACAAGGCCCATGCCGACCAAGTGGCCAAGATCTTCCTCAAGGAATTGCTGCGCAACGGCACCACCAGCGCGCTGGTGTTCGGTAGCGTCCACCCCGAGTCGGTCGATGCCTTGTTCGAAGAAGCCCAGCGTCTGGACCTGCGTCTGATCGCCGGCAAAGTGATGATGGATCGCAACGCCCCGGACTACCTGACCGACACCGCCGAGTCCAGCTATGCCCAAAGCAAGGCGCTGATCGAGCGTTGGCACGGCAAGGGCCGACTGCACTATGCGGTGACCCCGCGTTTCGCACCCACCAGCACCCCCGAACAACTGGCTCTGGCCGGCCAGTTGCTCAAGGAGTACCCGGGTCTGTACATGCACACCCACCTGTCGGAGAACGTCAAGGAAATCGACTGGGTCAAGGCACTGTTCCCTGAGCGCAAGGGCTACCTGGACGTCTACGACCACTACGAACTGCTGGGCGAGCGCTCGGTGTTCGCCCACGGCGTGCACCTGTGCGACGCAGAGTGCCAGCGCCTGGCCGACACCGGTTCGGCTGTGGCCTTCTGCCCCACCTCCAACCTGTTCCTGGGCAGCGGACTGTTCAACCTGCCTCAGGCCGAGCGCTTCAAGGTCAACGTGGGCCTGGGCACCGACGTGGGCGCAGGCACCAGCTTCTCGCTGCTCAACACCTTGAACGAGGCCTACAAGGTCATGCAGCTGCAGGGCGCGCGCCTGCACCCGTACAAGTCCCTATACCTGGCGACGCTCGGCGGTGCCCGCGCCCTGCGCCTGGACGACCGCATCGGCAGCCTGCGCCCAGGCAACGATGCCGACTTCGTGGTGCTCGACTACAAGGCCACCCCACTTCTGGACTACCGCATCCAGCAGTCCAACAGCATCGAAGAAACCCTATTCGTCCTCACCACCCTGGGCGACGACCGCACCGTGCGTGAAACCTACGCCGCCGGTCGCTGCGTGCACCAGCGCTAAGGCTCCCGAGCCAGCCCTCGGTACAGCGCGCCGCCGATCGCCGCCCCGATCAGCGGCGCCACCCAGAACAACCACAACTGCTGCAACGCCCAGCCCCCGACGAACAGGGCTGGGCCGGTGCTGCGTGCGGGATTGACGGATGTGTTGGTCACCGGAATGGAAATCAGGTGAATCAGCGTCAACGCCAGGCCTATGGCGATGGGCGCCAACCCCGCTGGCGCGCGCGTGTCGGTGGCGCCCATGATGATCACCAGGAACATCGCCGTCATCACCACCTCGCTGACAAAGCCCGCCACCAGCGAGTATCCCCCCGGCGAATGATCGGCGTAGCCATTGGAGGCCAACCCCGATGACAATTCAAAGCCCGCCTTACCACTGGCAATGAAGTAGATCACCGCTGCCGCCAGGATCGCCCCGATCACTTGGGCAATCACGTAGGGCACGAACTCCTTGGCCGGAAACCGCCCGCCCACCACGAGCCCGAACGATACCGCAGGGTTGAGGTGGCAGCCGGAGATATGACCGATGGCAAACGCCATGGTCAGTACAGTCAGGCCGAATGCGAAGGCGACACCGAGGATACCGATGCCGGTCGGAAAGCTTGCGGCCAGCACCGCGCTGCCGCAACCGCCAAGGACCAACCAGAAAGTGCCGACCAGCTCGGCACCCATGCGCTTGCCCAGGGACATACTCATGAACCAATCCTCAAGTAGTGGAATGCACTGGATGCGCAAGCCCAACTGCTTGATGAAGGTTTGCAAAAAACAATCTAGCAGAGCCTTGGCCAAAGGCCAGCAGCCCTCGTACACCGCATCAGCACTGGCTTTCCGCCCCATTAGCGATCATTGCGGGGCTGAAATGAAAAACGCCACCGCTCCGAGTGGGGAACGATGGCGTTGGTAGCTACGGTCTGCCCGTAGACCGGGCAAACGATCAACCTTTGACTGGCACCTTCGGCTTTTTCAGCAAATGCGAGAACACAGCATGCAGGTCGTCGGAGGCGCCCTCCTCGTCCAGGTTCAGCTTGGTGTCGATGTGATCCATGTGATGCATCATCAGATTCACTGCCAGCTCCGCGTCACGGGCCTCGATGGCATCGATCAGTTGCATGTGCTCGTCGTAGGAGCAGTGCGAACGGTTGCCGCTTTCGTACTGTGCGATGATCAGCGAAGTTTGCGAAACCAGGCTGCGCTGGAAACTGATCAGGGGGGCATTGCCAGCGGCTTCGGCCAGTTTGAGGTGGAACTCGCCGGAAAGGCGGATACCCGCGCCCCGGTCGCCACGAGAGAAGCTGTCGCGCTCCTCGCGTACCATCTGGCGCAGTTCGTTCAGTTGCTCGATCGTGGCGTGCTGCACGGCAAGCTCGGTGATTGCGCGCTCGACCATGCGCCGGGAGAAGAACACCTGGCGCGCCTCTTCCACCGTAGGGCTCGCCACCACTGCACCGCGATTGGGCCGCAGTAGCACCACGCTTTCGTGGGCCAGACGCGACAAGGCACGACGGATGATGGTGCGGCTGACGCCGAAGATCTCGCCCAGCGCTTCCTCGCTCAACTTGGTGCCCGGTGCCAGACGCTGCTCGAGGATCGCCTCGAAAATATGCGCATAGACGATGTCGTCCTGGGTACCACTGCGGCCGGCCTTGCCATTGCGCGCAGGTTTCTTCAGAGGTTGCAGCTGTTCGTTCATGGGTTCTCGAGCACGAGGATCCGCCAGTCGGGACCTTGACTGTAATACCTGTCAGAGGGTGGCTGGCAAGTCCTGGATAGAAAATAAAGGGACCAAGGTATCGACCTATTGTACACAGGCCATTCGATTTCTGCAGGTGGCCTTTCCCATATAGCCACTACGCGACAGATCGCGCACACAAAAAATAAAACATTATTTGCATTATTTGTACACAACAGCATAATCCAGCGAGCAACTTTCTGACTCGAAAGTCAACAAATCGATCAGACGTCTGCCAATCCCCTCGCGGAACCGCCCAAGTGCACTGGCGCAGGACCAAGGTTCCGAAACAACAAGAAAGACTTGAGGAGTACTCGCTGTGGAAAGCCGCAAATCCGAAGCCCCTACGCTGGATCTCGCTCCACCGCTCGAAACGAGTTGGCTGGAACGGATTTTCAAACTCAAGCGACACGGCAGCACCGTCAGGACCGAGCTGATCGCCGGGGTGACCACCTTCATCACCATGGCCTACATCATTTTCGTCAACCCCAACATCATGGCCGATGCCGGTATCGACCATGGTGCGGCGTTCGTTGCCACCTGTATCGCCGCGGCCTTGGGCTGCCTGTTGATGGGCCTCTACGCCAACTGGCCGGTGGGCCTGGCCCCCGGCATGGGGCTCAACGCCTTCTTCACCTACACCGTGGTCGGCACCATGGGTTACACCTGGGAAGCGGCACTGGGTGCAGTGTTCGTATCCGGCGTGCTGTTCATGGCCCTGACCCTCTCCCGCGTGCGCGAATGGTTGCTCAACAGCATTCCGGTCAGCCTGCGCCACGCCATGGGTGCGGGGGTCGGCCTGTTCCTCGGACTGATCGGCCTGAAAACCGCCGGCATCGTCGTCGACAGTCCTGCCACGCTGATCAAGCTGGGCTCTCTCCATGAGCCTGGCCCGCTGCTGGCAGCAGTGTGTTTCCTGATGATCGCGGTACTGAGCTACCACCGTGTGTTCGGCGCGATCCTCATCAGCATCATCACCGTTACCTTGGCAGGCTGGGGCCTGGGCCTGGTCCAGTATGGCGGGGTGTTCTCGCTGCCTCCGAGCCTGGCACCGACCTGGATGGCCATGGATGTGGCGGGCGTATTCAACGTCAGCATGATCAGCGTGGTGCTGGCGTTCCTGTTCGTGCACATGTTCGACACCGCCGGCACCCTGATGGGTGTGGCCCAGCGCGCCAACCTGGTCGGTGAAGACGGCCGCATCGAGAACCTGTCCCGTGCACTGAAGGCCGACAGTGCCTCCAGCGTGTTCGGGGCTGCCGTCGGCGTGCCACCTGTGACCAGCTATGTGGAAAGCGCCGCAGGCGTCGCCGCCGGTGGTCGTACCGGCCTGACGGCCGTGGTGGTCGGGCTGCTGTTCGTCGCCGCCATGTTCTTCGCGCCGCTGGCCGGCATGATCCCCGCCTACGCCACCGCAGGGGCCCTGATCTATGTGGCCATGCTGATGATGGGCAGCATGGCACACATCCACTGGGACGAGGCGACCGACAGCATTCCTGCGATCGTCACCGTGATCATGATGCCGCTGACGTTCTCGGTTGCCGACGG
The DNA here is from genome assembly GCF_051913525.1 of Pseudomonas sp. PKS. Classification (NCBI taxonomy): domain Bacteria; kingdom Pseudomonadati; phylum Pseudomonadota; class Gammaproteobacteria; order Pseudomonadales; family Pseudomonadaceae; genus Pseudomonas; species Pseudomonas sp. PKS. The sequence goes on from NZ_JBEGDO010000006.1 coordinate 161,137, forward strand.
CATCGCCCTGGGCTTCATCAGCTATGTGGCGCTCAAGGCCGGGACCGGCAAGTTCAAGGAAATCTCTGCAAGCCTGTGGGTGCTCTGCGTGATCTTCATCGCCAAGTTCGTGTTCCTCTGAGCCTGGCGCTGCCGAGGGCGCCTCGCGCCCTCCCTCGCACACACAAAAAACCCGATGGCAGTTTCCTGCCATCGGGTTTTTTAGTGGGTAACAGCTTTACTTGGCGACGGACCCGGCGGCGCCGGAGGCCTGCCCACTCCGCTTGCTCTTGAGCATGTAGAAGGCATACATCACCACCAGCCAGACCGGAATCGCATACACCGAGACCTGGATACCAGGGATCTGCAGCATGATTCCCAGGATCAGCACCACGAAGGCCAGGCACAGGTAGTTGCCATACGGGTACCAGAGGGCCTTGAACAGCGCCTTCTGCCCGGTGCGGTCCAGGTGCTGACGGAACTTCAGGTGCGAGTAGCTGATCATCGCCCAGTTGATCACCAGGGCAGCCACCACCAACGACATCAGCAGTTCCAGCGCATGCTGCGGCATGAAGTAGTTCAGCAGCACCGCGACCAGGGTCACGGCAGCGGAGGCCAGGATCGAACGGACCGGTACGCCGCGCTTGTCGATCTTGGCCAGGCCTGCCGGGGCATCGCCTTGCTCGGCCATGCCGTAGAGCATGCGAGCGTTGCAGTAGGTACCGCTGTTGTACACCGACAGCGCCGCGGTCAGGACCACAAAGTTCAGCAGGTGCGCCGCCACGTCGCTACCGAGCAGCGAGAACACCTGGACGAACGGGCTGCTGCCATAGCTGCCGCCGGAGGCATCGATGCTCGCGACCAGGCTGTTCCACGGGGTCAGCGACAGCAGGATCACCAGCGCGCCGATATAGAAGATCAGGATGCGATAGATGACCTGGTTGATCGCCTTCGGAATCACGGTCTTTGGCTTGTCGGCCTCGGCTGCGGTGAAGCCCAGCATTTCCAGGCCACCGAAGGAGAACATGATGATCGCCAGAGCCATCACCAGGCCACTCACGCCATTGGGGAAGAAACCGCCATGGGCCCACAGGTTGGTCACCGAGGCCTCAGGACCACCGCTGCCGCTGGTGAGCAGATAGGCACCCAGGCCGATCATGCCGACGATAGCGAGTACCTTGATGATGGCGAACCAGAACTCGGCCTCGCCGAACACTTTCACGTTCATCAGGTTGATCGCGTTGATCAGGATGAAGAAGCCCGCCGCAGTGACCCAGGTCGGGATCTCCGGCCACCAGTAGTGAATGTACTTACCGACCGCGGACAGCTCCGACATGCCGACCAGAATGTACAGCACCCAGCAGTTCCAACCGGACAGGAAGCCCGCGAAACCGCCCCAGTACTTGTGGGCAAAGTGGCTGAAGGAGCCGGCAACCGGCTCTTCGACGATCATTTCGCCCAGTTGGCGCATGATCATGAAGGCGATGAAGCCGCAGATGGCGTAGCCGAGAATCATCGACGGACCGGCGGACTTCATCACGCCGGCAGAGCCCAGGAACAATCCGGTACCAATTGCGCCACCCAGGGCAATCAGCTGGATATGGCGGTTCTTCAGGCCACGCTTGAGCTCGCCTGAAGGCATGTTTTGTCCACTCATGAACGAAGTCACCTGCTTGTTTTTATCTGTGACGGAATCGGACCCACCGCGCTCGTGGCGCAGCGGAATGGGCAAGGTGGTTACCTTGGGTTTCTTGGACGGGGGTGATGACACCGAGGGGCAGGCCCAGGGCGACTCAACCAGGCGTCAACAAGAGTGCGCGGTACGCATTGGGGTCACAGGTAAAACGCGGCGCATTGTATACCCCTGCAAACGCGCAGGCGTCAACGCGTTGCGTCATTTCCTGATGAAAAAACGCAGCGATCCTGGAGGGATGGCCTGAAAAGGCAAGATGATCGGCGTACATGGCGCCTCCATTTGTTGTTTTCGATGCCCGGCTCTACGGCCAGGCCCTGCACACGGCATGAGCGCTATATCAGCGTGCGACGAAGGGTTGGGCAAGGGGGGGAGAGGCGAGGAAGCGGCTCTGGAACGCGGCTCCTGGCAGAATTTGTTTACAGCCGTAGGCGTGACGACAAAAAACGGGGCATTTCGTAAAAAATTTGTTACAAGCCGGTCGACAGGGTTTCCAGATCGCACGAAAAAACGCGTTGGATCAAGACGTTAGATTTCTCGAGGCACAAAAAAGGGGCCGCGATGGGCCCCTTTTGATGACGCTGAGCAATCAGCCGCGTGGCTTGCCGCGGCCACGGCCTGCTGGCTTATCGGCCTCCGGCTTGGCCGGACGCTTGCGCATCTCGCTCGGGCGTTCGGCGACGGTGCTGCTGCGACCGCCCTTGCGTGGCGCCTCTTCACGTGCCGGACGTTCACGCGCCGGGCGCTCGGCCTGGCCATCCTGGGCGGGACGCAGGGTACGCACGCGTTCGCCCCGACCCAGCGGCCGGGTGGACTTGCGCTGCATGCGCTCGAGCTTGTCCTTGGCCTTGAGGTTCAACGCTGGCAACGCCACCGGCTGCAGGCCGACTTCCGCTGCCAGGATGTCGATCTCGCCCTGGGTCATTTCGCGCCAACGCCCCATCGGCAGGTCGGAATTGAGGAACACCGGACCGAAGCGCACGCGTTTGAGGCGGCTGACCACCACACCCTGGGATTCCCACAGGCGACGCACCTCACGGTTGCGACCTTCCATCACCACGCAGTGGTACCAATGGTTGAAGCCTTCGCCGCCTGGAGCCTTCTGGATGTCGGTGAACTTCGCCGGACCATCTTCGAGCATCACACCCGCCTTGAGACGATCGATCATGTCGTCGTCGACCTCACCGCGCACACGCACCGCATACTCACGGTCCATCTCGTAGGAGGGGTGCATCAGGCGGTTGGCCAGTTCACCGTCTGTGGTGAACAGCAGCAGGCCGGTGGTGTTGATGTCCAGACGGCCGATATTGATCCAGCGCCCTTCTTTCGGACGTGGCAGGCGGTCGAACACCGTCGGACGGCCTTCCGGATCGTCACGGGTGCAGATCTCGCCGTCGGGCTTGTTGTACATGATCACTCGGCGGGTGGCCTCGGCGGCCTCCACGCGCTTGATCAGCTTGCCGTCGACGGCAATGGCATCGTGCAGGTCGACGCGCTGGCCAAGAGTGGCCTCGACGCCATTGACCTTGATACGGCCCTGGCTGATCCAGGCCTCGACGTCACGACGCGAACCGACGCCAATACGCGCCAGTACCTTCTGCAGCTTTTCGCCGGACGGAGGGGTGGGTTGGGTTTCTTGCAGGTCTTGGTCACTCATCTGGGCACCTCCCGGTGTAGTAGTGAAAGCGTTTTTTGGCGAAGGATGCGCCAAAGGGGCGCGCATCATACGCGGTTCGGCGGACGAACGCACTGGAGACTAGCGGGTTTTCTCGACTGGGCTGTGAATTTCCGCCCGAAGGTGCGGCATCCTATTGACGAGTCACCCCGCTGTACCTGTGCGGCCCAAACGGTCTAGGGCTCACGCTCATCCTCGACATTGGCGGCCTCATCTCGCAGATCATCAAAATCGGTCTTGAGCCCATCCTCCATCGCATCGAGCTCCACCAGCAGCGTCCGGAAGCTGGTCTCCTCCCGCGGCGGCACCTCGCCCTCCTCGTCCTCACCCAGGCTCGCATCGGCCAGCGCCTGCAGATGCGCAGGCACGGGCGCGTCATCCGGATCCAGCAACGGCTCGGTATCCATTTCGCGCAGTTCGGCCAGGGCCGGCAGTTCGTCAAGGCTCTTGAGGTTGAAATGATCGAGCAATGCCTTGGTGGTGGCGAACATCGCCGGCCGGCCGGGCACCTCGCGATAACCGACGATACGGATCCATTCACGCTCCATCAGGGTCTTGATGATGTTGCTGTTGACCGCCACGCCGCGCACATCCTCGATTTCGCCACGGGTGATCGGTTGACGGTAGGCAATCAGCGCCAGGGTCTCCAGCAGAGCGCGGGAATAACGCTGCGGACGCTCTTCCCACAGCCGGCCGACCCAGGGCGCAAAATCCTCACGGATCTGCAGGCGGTAGCCGGTCGCCACTTCCTTGAGCTCGAAGGCGCGGCCATTGCAGGACTTGGCCAGGATCTCCAAAGCCTTCTTGAAGACAGCAGGCGCTGGGCGCTCGGCCTCTTCGAGCAACTCGTACAAGCGCTCGAGCGATTGCGGCTTGCCAGAAGCAAGGAGGAAGGCTTCGATCAGCGAGGCCAGGTCACGGGGTTCGTTAAGGTTCATCGGTAGGAAAGGCTTGCTCGTGGTCACTCGGCCCGGGCACGGACATGGATCGGGGCAAAGGGGTCATTCTGCACCAGTTCGATGAGCGATTCCTTCACCAGTTCGAGAATCGCCATGAAGGTGACCACCACCCCCAACTTGCCTTCCTCGACGGTAAAGAGCTCGATGAATGGCACGAAGCCGCCACCTTTGAGGCGTTCGAGCACTTCACTCATGCGCTCGCGGGTCGACAAGGTCTCGCGGGTGATCTGATGGCTTTCGAACAGATCGTTGCGCCGCATCACCTGGGCCATGGACAGCAGGATTTCTTCCAGGGAAACATCGGGCAACAGCTTGCGGACCTTGGCCTGAGGCGCCTCCAGGCGCGGCACGACAACCTCCCGACCTACCCGCGGCAGCTCATCAAGGCCTTCGGCGGCGGCCTTGAAGCGCTCGTATTCCTGCAGTCTGCGGATCAGCTCGGCACGCGGATCGCCCTCTTCCTCCTCAACCTCGCTGGAGCGCGGCAGCAGCATGCGCGACTTGATCTCGGCAAGCATGGCAGCCATCACCAAGTACTCGGCGGCCAACTCCAGGCGCACGCTCTTCATCAGCTCGACGTAGGACATGTACTGGCGGGTGATCTCCGCCACGGGGATGTCGAGGATGTCGATGTTCTGCTTGCGAATCAGGTACAGCAGCAAGTCCAGCGGGCCCTCGAAGGCTTCAAGGAACACTTCCAGGGCGTCAGGAGGGATGTACAGATCCAGCGGCAGCTCGGTGAGGGCCTCGCCATAGACCAGCGCCAGTTGCAGCTGTTGCGGCGCCTCGCTGTCAGCGACCGGTGCCTCGACCTCTTGCACCGGGCTCACGCGGGCGCCAGGAAGGGCGCGGGGTCGCCACAGCCAACGCGGATGACTTCCGGCTCATCACCTTCCAGGCTGATCACGGTGGAAGCCTTGAGGTCACCGAAGCCGCCATCGATGATCAAGTCCACCTGGTGCTCAAGGCGCGCACGGATCTCATAGGGGTCGGTCATCGGTTCTTCGTCACCGGGCAGGATGAGGCTCACGCTCATCAAGGGTTCGCCCAGTTCCTCGAGCAGTGCCCGGGCGATGGGGTTGGAAGGAACCCGCAGGCCGATGGTGCGACGCTTTTCATGCATCAACAACCTGGGCACTTCCCGCGTGGCGTTGAGGATGAAGGTGTAAGGCCCGGGAATGTGCGCCTTGAGCAGACGGAAGGTCGCCGTGTCGATCTTGGCGAACAACCCCATTTGCGAAAGGTCGCAACACAGCAGTGTGAAGTTGTGGTTCTTGTCCAGCTGGCGCAGCCGTCGGACCCGCTCTACGGCAGTCTTGTCGCCGATCTGGCAGCCCATCGCGTAGGCCGAGTCGGTCGGATAGACCACGACACCGCCCTTGCGGATGATCTCGACGGCCTGTTTGATCAGGCGCGCCTGCGGGTTTTCCGCATGAATCTGGAAAAATTGGCTCACGTAGTCGTCCTGTTCATACCGCCATAGGCTGTTCATGGCTGAATCGGCGCCACAAAGGTGGCAGATCCTCGGGCAATGGCCGGTAGGCACCGATCTCGCCCCAGGTGCCGGGGCCGTGGAAGTCACTGCCGGCACTTGCCAGCAGGCCGAACTCACGGGCGAGGATGGACATCGTGCCCACCTGTTCGGCCGGCATCATCCCGTTGACCACCTCCAACGCCTGCCCGCCTGCCTGAATATAGTCTGCAATCAGCCGTCTGCGCTTACTGCGGGTCAATTCGTAATGCATGGGATGGGCCAGGCTCACCCAAGCGTTGGACCGACGCAGCGTGGCGACGGTTTCCTCCAGGGTCGGCCAGTGCAGCTTGACGTCGCCCAGCTTGCCGGCGCCCAGCCACTTGCGAAACGCCTCGCCGCGGTCCTTGACGTGGCCAGCACGCACCAGGAACTCGGCAAAGTGCGGACGCGCCGGGGCGTTGCCGCTGTCACCCAGCTCCTGCTGCACCGCCCTGGCGCCTTCGAGCGTGCCGGGCATGCCCTTGGCCGCGAGCCGTCGGTCGATTTCCTCGGAGCGCAACCAGCGGCCACGGTGCAAGGCCTCGATAGCCTCGAGCAGCGGCGGTGCGTCGAGCGGGAAGTCATAGCCCAGCACATGGATCGTGGCGCCACCCCAGGTGCAGGATAGCTCCACCCCACTGACCCAGCGCATGCCGTTGGCGTGGCAGGCCTGACGCGCCTCGGCCAGGCCTTCGATGGTGTCGTGGTCGGTCAGTGCCAACGTCTGCACCCCATGCTCGTGGGCCCGGGCGACCAGGGCCGAAGGCGACAAGGCGCCGTCGGAGGCCGTGCTGTGACAGTGCAGATCAACATTCATGGAGGAGCGCTTTCGCTGGAATCGATGTTTGTTATTATGCCGTCACATCCCGCTTCTGGCTGCCACTGTGAAACAATTCATCGATTTCATCCCGCTGTTGCTGTTCTTCATCGTCTACAAACTCGACCCGCGCGCGGTCGAAATCGCTGGTCACAGCGTCGAGTTCGGCGGCATCTACAGCGCCACGGCGGTGCTGATCCTTAGCTCCCTGGTGGTCTACGGCGCGCTGTTCCTGCGCCACGGCAAGCTCGAGAAGGGCCAGTTGCTGACCCTGGTCGCCTGCCTGGTGTTCGGTGGCCTTACCCTGGCCTTCCACAGCGAAACCTTCCTCAAGTGGAAGGCACCGGTGGTGAACTGGCTGTTCGCCCTGGCCTTCGCCGGCAGCCACTTCGTCGGTGACCGAGTCCTGATCAAACGCATCATGGGCCACGCCCTGAGCCTGCCCGATGCTATCTGGACACGCCTGAACCTGGCGTGGATCGGCTTCTTCCTGGTGTGCGGTGCGGCCAACCTGTTCGTCGCATTCACCTTCCAGGACTTCTGGGTCGACTTCAAGGTATTCGGCAGCCTGGGCATGACCGTGATCTTCCTGGTGGCCCAGGGCGTGTACCTGTCGCGCCATCTGCATGACAGCGACCCCTCCACTTCCAAACCTAAGGATTGACATGCTCTACGCCATCATCGCAAGCGACGTCGAAGGTTCCCTGGAAAAACGCCTGGCTGCCCGCCCGGCGCACATCGAGCGCCTGCAGCAGCTCAAGGCCGAAGGCCGTGTGGTCCTGGCCGGCCCGCACCCGGCGATCGACAGCAACGACCCTGGCGCCGCAGGCTTCACCGGCAGCCTCATCGTCGCCGAATTCGACTCCCTGGCCGCCGCCCAAGCCTGGGCCGATGCCGACCCGTACATCGCTGCCGGCGTGTACGACAAAGTCGTGGTCAAGCCCTTCAAGCAAGTCCTGCCTTGATCGGACCGGGCCTCATGACAGGTTCATGAGGCCCGCGCTCATCTATTGCGACCTTCGGCCGACAACCTTCTGAACCGATAGGAATCAGGAGTTCCAATGCGCCGAGGTCCGATGTCCCTGCTGCTTTGCCTGCTGTCGCTGTCCCCTTTCGCCATTGCCGAAGAACCACTGTCGTTGACTGCCGCCGCGCAGATCACCGCGCTGCAGCAACGCCTGCAGGACAGTGAACAGCAACGCGCCGCGCTCAACCAGCAACTGCAAGACACCCAAAACGAGCAAGACAATGCTCAGCTCGCACGCCTGCGCCAGGAAAACCAGCGCCTGAAGCTTTCGCTCAAGGAACTGCAGGCCAGCACCCCGGTACCGCTGCTCAGCGACCAGCAGCTGTGGTTCGTGATCGGCTCGGCCGTTGCACTGTTTTCGGCTGTCTGCGGTATCTTAGCCAGCGGCGGACACAGAAGACGCCGTCAATGGTTGAATTGAGTGAGTCATGAGCGAGCTGTTACTGATTGATGATGACCAGGAACTCTGCGAGCTGCTCGGCAGCTGGCTGAGCCAGGAAGGGTTCGACGTACGTGCCTGCCACGATGGCCAGAGCGCACGCCAGGCCCTAGCTGCCCATGCGCCGGCGGCCGTGGTGCTGGACGTGATGCTGCCTGATGGCAGTGGCCTGGAGCTGCTCAAGCAACTACGCACCGAGCATGCGGAGTTGCCAGTGCTGATGCTGTCGGCCCGCGGCGAACCCCTGGACCGTATCCTGGGCCTGGAGCTGGGCGCCGACGACTACCTGGCCAAACCCTGCGACCCACGCGAGCTCACCGCCCGCCTGCGCGCGGTGTTGCGCCGCAGCCACCCGGCAGCCACCAGCACCCAGCTCGAAGTCGGCGACCTGACCTTCAGCCCTGCGCGGGGCGTGGTCAGTGTCGATGCTCGCGAAATGACCCTCACCCTTTCGGAAAGCCGCATTCTCGAGGCATTGCTGCGTCAGCCCGGCGCCCCACTGGACAAACAGGAGCTGGCACAGATCGCCCTGGGCCGCAAGCTGACCCTCTATGACCGCAGCTTGGACATGCATGTCAGCAACTTGCGCAAGAAAGTCGGCCCGCACCCTGATGGCCGTCCTCGCATCGTTGCCCTGCGTAGCCGCGGTTACTACTACAGCCTCTAGCTGCGAGCTGCAAGAAGGCCGCCTACCACCACGGATCTGTCTTGTAGCTTGCAGCTCGAGCCTTTACCAAGTCTTTACGCTCACCTGACCGCCCTTGACCTTGCTTTCCCTAGACTGGGCTCATCCGGTAACCACCGGCCCATGAAAGGAGAAACACCATGCGCAAGACCCTTATCGCCCTGATGTTCGCCGCCACCCTGCCGACCGTGGCCATGGCCATGCCCGAAGGCGGTCCGCACCACGGTGGCTGGCATCATCGCGGGGACGCGCCTTTCGCCCAACTGGACCTGAGCCGCGACCAGCGCCAGCAGATCGGCAAGCTGATGGGCGAGCAAATGAAACACCGCCGCGACATCACCGAACGTTACATCGCCAAACTGCCGGCTGCCGACCAGAAGGCCATGAAAGACGAGATCAAGGCCAGCCACGACAAGACCCAGGCCGATATCCGCGCCCTGCTCAAGCCCGACCAGCAGAAGAAGTTCGACGAGCTGCAAAAGGAACGCGCCGCCCGCAAGGCCGAGTGGCAGGAGTTCCAGGCCTGGAAAGCTGAAAAAGGCACCAAGGCCCAGTAAGCTGTCAGCCCTGCGCCCGACCCGCCTCCCGGCGGGCCGGGCTTTTCTTGCTTTCAGGAGGTGCTCTTGCGGTCATTGTTCTGGCGCATCCTGGCCAGCTTCTGGCTGGCCATCGCCCTGGTCGCCGGCCTGTCGATCCTGCTCGGCCACATGCTCAACCAGGACGCCTGGATCCTCAGTCGCCATCCGGGCCTCAATACCCTGGCCAGCCGCTGGACCCAGCATTATGAGCAGGAAGGCCTGGAGTCCGCCCAGCGCTTTCTGGAACGGCGTAAGCACCGCTTTGGCATCGACGTGCAAGTGCTCAACGACAGTGGCGAGGCCGTGGTCCCGGGCACTTTCCCACGTCGCGCCGCCGCCTTCGAGGCGCGCCAGCACAACGACCAGCGCCGCCTGCCTTGGCGTCGCCTGACCCAGGAATACACCAGCCCTGACAGTGGCGAGACCTACCTGCTGATCTACCGCATTCCACATCCGGCGCTCAATGCCTGGCACCGCGAGAGCCTGCTGTGGCCGCTCAGCGCCTTGGGGATCGCGCTGGTGGTGCTGACGTTGTTCAGCCTGTTCGTCACGCTGTCGATTACCCGCCCACTCAACCGGCTGCGCGGGGCGGTGCACGACCTGGGACAAACCAGTTACCAGCAGAACAGCTTGGCGCGACTGGCGGCCCGGCGTGACGAGTTCGGTGTACTGGCCAATGACTTCAACAAGATGGGAGCACGCCTGCAAAGTCTGATCGGCAGCCAGCGCCAGCTGCTGCGCGATGTCTCCCATGAGCTGCGCTCACCCTTGGCGCGGCTGCGCATCGCTCTGGCCTTGGCCGAACGTGCCGAGCCTGAGCAGCGCCAGGCCCTATGGCCGCGCCTGACCCGCGAGTGCGATCGCCTGGAAGACCTGATCAGCGAAATCCTCGCCCTGGCCCGGGTCGACGCCGAGCAGTCCCATGCCGAGCCAGTGGACCTCAACGCCCTGCTGGGCAGCGTGCGCAAGGACGCCCAGCTCAGCGTCCCGGAGCAGGAGATACGCCTGGAGGCAGCACCGGGACTCACGCTGCAAGGCTGGCCGACACTGATCGAGCGTGCCGTGGACAACCTGGTGCGCAATGCCTTGCGCTTCAATCCGCCAGGTCAGCCGATCGAGATCCATGCCGCTCGTGAGCCTGGGCGCATCGTACTGAGCGTACGTGACCATGGCCCCGGGGTGGCCGATGAGCACCTGGCACAGTTGGGCGAGCCGTTCTTCCGCGCTCCTGGGCAGGAAGCACCAGGGCATGGCCTGGGACTGGCCATCGCCCGGCGGGCGGCGGAACGCCACGGTGGGAACCTGATGCTGGGCAATCACCCGCAAGGTGGGTTTGTCGCGACGCTGGAGCTGCCCTGCGAGATGATTGCCAGCTGACAGGGCCCAGGGCCGCGCAGCGGCCCTGGTGCATCACTCGCCCCAGGCGCTGACGAAGTCGGCGGTGGCCAGCACCGGGGCGGTACGTGGCTCGGTCATGGGCGTGCCGACATACAGGTAGCCGATCAGCTCCTCGTTGTCGGCAAGCCCCAGGCCTTGATGCACATGGGCATCGAACGCCATGTCGCCGGTACGCCACACCGCGCCGATCCCCTGGGCATGAGCGGCGATGAGGATGCCATGGGCGGCGCAACCGGCTGCCAGACGCTGCTCGGACTTGGGCACCTTGAAGTGGTCCTGCAGGCGAGCCACCACCACGATCAGCAAAGGCGCACGCAGCGGCATGGCCCGCGCCTTGTCCAGCGCGGCCTGGCTGGCATCGCCCTTCTTCTGTACCGCTTCGGCGAACAGCTCACCGAGCTTTTCGCGAGCCGCACCCTCGATGGTCAGGAAGCGCCATGGGCGCAGCTGGCCATGGTCCGGGGCGCGCAAGGCCGACTGGAACAGCGCTTCGCGCTGGGCGGCATTGGGCGCCGGGTCGGTCAGGCGTGGCACGGAAACACGGTTGAGCAATGCGTCGAGAGCCTCCATGGGCTACCCTCCTGGCAGATTGAAAAAGTGCGGCCATTCTCAAGCTGCACGCCACAAGCTGCAAGCCGCAAGAAAAACGTCCTCTCACGCTTACCGCTTGCAGCTTGCAGCCTGCCGCTTAAAATGGCGCCCTTTCCGTTTCGAGTCAGAGCAGATCACATGGCGTTGCCGACCTTAAGGATTATTGGTTTCATCATCGGCATCTTCCTGATCACCCTGGCGGTCAGCATGGTCGTGCCCATGGCGACCCTGGTGGTCTTCGAACGCACCAGCGACATGCCTTCTTTCCTCTGGTCGAGCCTGATCACCTTCATCGCCGGCCTGGCGCTGGTCGTCCAAGGGCGGCCCGAGCACGTCCACCTGCGCCCTCGCGACATGTACCTGCTGACGGTCAGCAGTTGGTTGGTCGTATGTGTGTTCGCCGCCCTGCCGTTCCTGTTGACCCAACACATCAGCTACACCGACGCCTTTTTCGAAAGCATGTCCGGCATCACCGCCACCGGCGCCACAGTGCTCAGCGGGCTCGACAACATGTCCCCAGGCATCCTGATGTGGCGCTCGATGCTGCACTGGCTCGGCGGCATCGGCTTCATCGGCATGGCGGTGGCGATCCTGCCGCTGCTGCGAATCGGTGGCATGCGCCTGTTCCAGACCGAATCCTCCGACCGCTCTGAAAAGGTCATGCCGCGCTCGCACATGGTCGCCAAGTCGATCGTGGCGGTGTATGTCGGCATCACCGTGTTCGGCAGCCTGGCGTTCTGGTGGGCAGGCATGCGGCCGTTCGATGCCATCAACCATGCCATGTCGGCGATTTCCACCGGCGGGTTCTCCACCTCCGATCAGTCCCTGGCCAAGTGGGACATCCCCGCCGTGCACTGGGTGGCAGTGGTGGTGATGATCCTGGGCAGCGTGCCGTTTACCCTGTACGTGGCCACCTTGCGCGGCAACCGCAAAGCCTTGATCCGCGACCAGCAGGTCCAGGGCCTGCTCGGCTTGCTGGTGGCCACCTGGCTGGTGCTGGGTACTTGGTACTGGGCCACCACCAACCTGCACTGGCTCGACGCCTTGCGCCACGTGGCACTGAACGTCACGTCGGTGGTCACCACCACCGGCTTCGCCCTGGGCGACTACAGCTTGTGGGGCAACTTCTCGCTGATGCTGTTCTTCTACCTGGGCTTCATCGGTGGCTGCTCCGGCTCCACCGCCGGTGGCATCAAGATCTTCCGCTTCCAGGTCGCCTACATCCTGCTCAAGGCGAGCCTCAACCAGTTGATCCACCCCCGCGCGGTGATCAAGCAAAAATACAACGGCCACCGTCTCGACGAAGAGATCGTGCGCTCGATCCTGACCTTCTCGTTCTTCTTCGCAGTCACCATCTGCGTCATCGCCCTGCTGCTGTCGTTGCTGGGCGTGGACTGGATGACCGCGCTGACCGGCGCCGCGGGCACCGTCTCCGGCGTCGGGCCGGGCCTGGGCGAGGTGATTGGCCCGGCGGGCAACTATGCAACCCTGCCGGATGCGGCCAAGTGGATTCTCTCAGGCGGCATGCTGCTCGGCCGCCTGGAAATCATTACGGTGCTGGTGTTGTGCATGCCGGCGTTCTGGCGTCACTGACCGACTCTGCCTCAAGGCGGGCGCGGTACTCGCTAGGGGTGACATCGAACCAGCGGCGGAACGCCCGGTAGAAGTTGCTCGGGTCGGCGAACCCCAGCAAGTAGGCGGTTTCCAGCAAAGTCATGCCGGGCTGGGCCAGGTACTGTTCAGCCAGTTCCCGGCGGGTGTCGTCGAGCAAGGTCTGGAAGCTGGTGCCCTCCTCCTGCAAGCGGCGCTGCAAGGTGCGCTCGGACAGGTGCAACGCCTGGGCAAGGGTTTCGCGCTTGGGCTCGCCTTGGGGCAAGACACGACACAACACCTGGCGCACCCGATGGGTCACCCGGCTTTCCGAGAAGCGTGCCAGGTACTCCCCGGCGAAGCGATCGTGCAACACGGCCATGGCCTCGTTGGCCGTCGGCAGAGGCGCTTCCATGTCCGCCCGCTCGAACACCAGCGCATCATGGGGCGCACCGAACACCAAGGGGGCGTGGAAGGCCGTCTTGTAGGGCTCGATGTTCTTCGGCTGTGGCCCCTGGATCAATACTCGACGCGGCTGGATCGAGCGCCCGCTGAGCCAGGTGCACAAGGACAACGCGCAGGCCAGCGAAGCCTCGGCGCTATGGCGAGTGGGGGGCAGGTGATCGCCATGCACAGTCAGCACCAGCGCGTAACCCTCCGGCTCCAGGCGAAAGCTCAGATCGGCGCTCTCGGCGATGATCCTCTGGTAACGCACCAGGCGTTCGAATCCCTCGGCCAGGGTGCGGCTGGACATCAGTGCATAACCCACCACATGGAACGATGCCGGACGCACCACGCGGGCCATGTTCAGACCAATCGCCTCATTGCCTGAAAGCTCCACCGCCAACTGCCACAGACGGGTCATGGCGTCCTGGGGAAAGCGCGCGTCAGGATCGTCGAGGGCCGTGAAATCCAGCCCGAGCTGCTTGAACATGGCCTGGCAGTCGAGCCCTTCCAGCTCGAGCGCTTTGACAATCCCTGATGCCCAGCTGGCTGACGTGGTTCTCTCGCTCATGGCAGGCTTCTTGTACTGACCGCTTCATGCGGCGAATCGAAAAGATACTCAATTGGCGCCTTGGGTCACTGGCCGGCTCCGACAATCACTCTAGACTCGATTCAGGCTCCGCGCCGTGTATCTGTTCACAACGCGAACCTGACGGGAGTACTGCCATGACCTCTACTGCACAATTTCGAAGTTTTGCCGAGTTCTACCCCTATTACCTGGGCGAACACAGCAACCCCACTTGCCGCCGCCTGCACTTCGTCGGCACCAGCCTGGTCATCGCCCTGCTCGCCTACACCTTCGCCAGCGGGCGCTGGCAACTGCTGCTGGCCGTGCCATTTGCCGGTTATGGCTTTGCCTGGATCGGTCATTTCTTTTTCGAGAGAAACCGCCCGGCCACCTTCACTCATCCGCTGTACAGCCTGCTGGGCGACTTCGCCATGTTCCGCGATATCCTGCGCGGCAAGATCAGCCTCTAGGGCGATTAAGCCGTCTCACGCAGCGCGGCCAAGCGCTCCGCCTCGCGGGCCTGGGCATCGGCCAGGCGATAGAGCTCGATCTGTCCGTCCCAGTGCTCGATCAGCGCCGTGCACGACTCCACCCAGTCGCCGCAATTGAGGTATTGCACCTCTCCTACCTGGCGAATCTCGGCGTGATGGATATGACCGCAGACAACGCCGTGCAAGCCCCGCCGGGTGCACTCATGGGCGATGGCATCCTCGAAGTCGCTGATGAAGTTCACCGCCCCCTTGACCTTGTGCTTGAGGTACGCCGACAGCGACCAATAGCCGTAGCCATAGCGGGCCCGCCAGTGGTTGAGCCAACGGTTGAGCACCAGGGTGAATTCGTAGGCCCGATCACCCAGGAACGCCAGCCAGCGATGGTAGCGAGTAATCACATCGAACTGGTCGCCATGGATCACCAGCAGGCGCCGGCCATCGGCGGTCAGGTGTTCGGCCTCATCCACCAATTGGATGTTGCCAAGGATCAGCTTGGAGTAGCGCCGCAGGAACTCGTCGTGGTTGCCAGTGACATAGATGACTTCGGTGCCGCGTTTGCTCAGGGTGAGCAACCGGCGGATGACATTGGTATGGGCCTGGGGCCAGTAGATGCCGCTGCGCAGTTTCCAGCCATCGATGATGTCACCGACCAGGTAGATGCGGTCGGCCTGGTACCCCTTGAGAAACCGCGACAGGTGTTCGGCCTGGCAATCGCGGGTCCCCAGGTGCACATCGGAAATCCACAAGGTGCGCACGCGTTGCTTGCGCGACGGGCGGGCGAGTTCGGCATGGGTCATGGGCAGGCTCCTGCGCTGTTTGCTGGAGACTGGCAGTTGTGGATGACAGGTTGGTGGCAGCGGCGTGACGGATTCCCCGGGCAACAGCCCGGTGTGTACACTAGGGCCCGAATGAAATGTGTCCGCGTGAAGGCCAGACAAGGCGAAACGGGGCGAGCAAGTGCAGTGTATTGGCGTACATGAGCATTCCGAGCCCCGTTTCAACGCAGTTGGGCGGGTGCGGATACATTTCGTACAGAGCCTAGCGCCCTGCCCCGCGAGGAAGTTCTCATGACCGCCGGCCCGATCCTCTCCCTGCGCCACTACCGCCACGACCTGATCGCCCACAGTCACGACCATTCACAATTGGTGTTTGGCCTGGGTGGCCGCCTGGATTTCGAGGTTCAGGGCCATGGCGCGCTAGTCCAGCGCCAAGGCCTGATGGTGGTGCCGGCCGGCGCACATCACACCTGTGGCAGCCCATCCGGCAGCGATTGCCTGGTGCTGGACGTTCCCGACGAACACTGGTTACACGAGCAATTGGGCCGCCATGCCGATGCCAGCCGGCGCCTGCTCGATCGCCCAGGCCCCCTGAGCCTGGACAGCCGGCAACAACAGTTGGTCGACTGGCTCGCCAGCAGCCCGGTGGATGACCCGTTGATCGCCCAACAGGGCGCAGTCCTGCTGCTGGCCAGCCTCAATGCGCAAACCGTGCCGGTGAGCGTCCAGCGGCGCCTGCCCTATGCGGCATTCGACGCACACATCGAGCAGCACGCGGCCCACCCGCTGCAGGTGGCCGACCTGGCGCGCCTGGCCGGTTTATCCAGCGCCCGTCTGCATGCGCGCTTCGCCAGCGAATGCGCCATGACGCCGATGGACTACATCCGCCAGCGGCGTTTGCTCAAGGCGCGACGTTTGCTGCAGCAGACCTGCCTGCCGATCGGCGAAATTGCAGCGCAGGTCGGTTACAGTTCCCAGAGTGCGTTTTCTGCCGCCATGCTGCGCGACTTCGGCCGCTCGCCCATGGCCTTGCGCCGCGAGCCTGGCGACAACTGACGCGAGGATCGCGACAGACAGTACGCGGCCGCCCTCGTAGACTGGCCCTTGAAGATCGAGCCAGCGGGTTGTTCGCCGGCCTCCTGACCCATCGAGGGACACGCCCGCTCCACCGGGCCTGGGTCACTGTCATCACAAGGACTACCATGAACCACCGCACCGCCCTTGGCGCCCTGCACATCGGCGCCCTTTTCTTCGGCCTCACCGGCGTCTTCGGCAAGCTGGCGACCAGTGCCAGCCCCACGATCATCGTCTTCGGACGCGCCGCCTTCGCCGTGGTCGCCCTGGCACTGTTCGCCAGCCTCGCCGGCCCCGGTTGGCAACGCCTCAGCGCCCAGGATGCGCGCCGGCTGCTGCTCGGCGGCGTGCTGCTGGCCGGGCATTGGGTCAGTTTCTTCATTGCCGTCAAGGTCGGCGGCGTGGCCATCGCTACCCTGGGCTTCGCCAGTTTCCCCGCCTTCACGGTGATTCTCGAAGGCTTGTTGTTCCGCGAGCGCATTCGCCGCAACGAGGCCGTGCTGGTGGTGCTGGTGAGCATCGGCCTGGTCCTGGTCACCCCCGACTTCGACCTGCAAAGCGAAGCGACAGGTGGCCTGCTGTGGGCGTTGCTTTCGGGATTGCTGTTCTCGCTGCTGTCGCTGACCAATCGCGCCGGTTCCGGGCGTCTGCCGGCGGTACAGGCCGCGCTGTGGCAGAACCTGGTGGTGGGCCTGTGCCTGCTGCCCTTCGCCGGCCCAGGCCTGAACCAGGTAGCGACCATGGACTGGCTGTGGATCGCCCTGCTCGGCATCTTCTGCACGGGCGTCGCCCACAGCCTGTTCGTCGCCAGCCTGGCAGTGATCAAGGCGCGCACCGCCGCCGTGGTGTTCGGCATGGAGCCGGTCTATGGCATCGCCGTCGCCTGGGTGGTGTTCGCCGAAACGCCGACCGTGCGCATGTTGGCGGGCGGCGTGCTGATCATCTTCGCCATCGTGCTCTCCAGCCGCATGGCTGCCGAGCAACCGTCCAGGCAGCGCTCATTGGCCGAAAGCGCCTGATCAGCGATCGTTATGACCCAGGTCGCGCTGCGGGTCGATCTGGTCGCGCAGTCGCTGCTTGAGCACCTTGGCCTCGGGGAAGCCACCATCGGCCTTGCGCTCCCAGAGCTGGATGCCATCGCAGGTAATGCGAAACACGCCACCGGTGCCCGGCTCCAGGGCCACGCGGCCCAGGTCGTCGGCAAAGGTGCTGAGCAGTTCCTGGGCCAGCCAGGCCGCACGCAGCAGCCATTGGCATTGGGTGCAATAAGTGATGACGATTTCGGGCTTGGGCTGCGTCATGGCAACGCGTCTCCTTCGGGGATGAGCCGCTTATACTAGCGGTCTTTGACCACGGTTTTGAGACTCACGATGCGCCGCCTGCTGTTCTGCCTTTTGCTGATACTCACCAGTTTCACCACCTTGGCCGCTGAAGTCGCCCGGCCCAAGGTTGGCCTGGTGTTGTCAGGTGGCGCGGCCCGGGGCATTGCCCATATCGGCGTGCTCAAGGCCTTGGAGGAGCAAGGCGTACACATCGACGCCATCGCCGGCACCAGCATGGGGGCGGTGATCGGCGGGTTGTATGCCTCCGGCTACAGCGTCGAGGAACTCGAGAAACTCGCCACCACCCTCGACTGGCAGCAGGCGCTGTCCGATGCCCCTCCACGCAAGGACGTACCGTTCCGGCGCAAGCAGGACGACCGCGATTTCCTGGTCAAACAGAAGCTCAGTTTTCGCGACGATGGCAGTCTAGGCCTGCCCCTGGGCGTGATCCAGGGCCAGAACCTCTCCCTGCTGCTGGAAAGCAAGCTGGCCCACACCGCCGACACCCGTGATTTCGACAAGCTGCCGATCCCTTTCCGCGCCGTGGCCACCGACATTGCCAGTGGCGAAAAGGTGGTGTTCAGCCGCGGCCACCTGCCCCAGGTGATCCGCGCCAGCATGTCGATCCCGGCGGTGTTCGCCCCGGTCGAACTCGACGGCCGCCTATTGGTGGATGGTGGCATGGTCGACAACATCCCCGTCGATGTCGCGCGGGACATGGGGGTGGACCTGGCCATCGTGGTCGACATCGGCACCCCCTTGCGTGATCGCAAGCAACTGGCCACGGTGGTCGACGTGCTCAACCAGTCGATCACCTTGATGACCCGGCGCAACTCCGAGGAGCAACTGGCCAGCCTGCACCAGGACGACGTTCTCATCCAGCCCTCGCTCGCCGCCTTCGGCGTGACCGATTTCGGCCGCGCCCAAGACATGATCGATGCCGGCTATCGCGCCGCCCGAGCCTTGGACAACCGCCTGGCCAGCCTGCGCCGCACCGAGGGCGACACCGGGCTGG
This sequence comes from Pseudomonas sp. PKS, assembly GCF_051913525.1. NCBI lineage: Bacteria > Pseudomonadati > Pseudomonadota > Gammaproteobacteria > Pseudomonadales > Pseudomonadaceae > Pseudomonas > Pseudomonas sp. PKS. The sequence goes on from NZ_JBEGDO010000006.1 coordinate 179,771, forward strand.
CCGTGGCCCGCTCGCCACGCCAGCGCCGACCGATCATCACCGCGATCAAGGTGGAGAATGATTCAAAGGTCAGCGACGATGTGATCCGCTACTACATCCGCCAACCCTTGGGCGCACCCCTGGAGCTTGACCGCCTGCAGACCGACATGGGCACCCTGTACGGCCTGGACTACTTCGACCGGGTGCAGTACCGCGTGGTGCACAAAGGCGATGACAACACCCTGGTGATCAACGCCCGCGGCAGGCGTGGCGGCACCGATTACCTGCGCCTGGGCCTGAATCTTTCGGACGACATGCGCGGCGACAGCGCCTTCAACCTCGGCGCCAGCTACCGGGTCAACGGCATCAACCGGCTGGGCGCCGAGTGGTTGACTCGTGCCCAGATCGGCGACCAGCAGGAGCTCTACAGCGAGTTCTACCAACCCCTGGACGTGGGCTCGCGCTATTTCGTCGCGCCCTATCTGGACTTCGGCTCGCAGAACATCGAGGCGACCCTGGACAACGACCCAATCGCCGAATACCGCCTTGAGCGCTATGGCTTCGGCCTCAACCTCGGCCGACAGATCGGCACCTATGGCGAAGTGCGCGTGGGAGTGGGCAAGGCCTGGGGCGAGGCCGAGGTACGCATCGGCGACCAGGACCTGCCCTCGGTCAGCTTCAACGAAGGCTTCTACGAGCTGAAGTACTCCTTCGACACGTTTGACAACGTGTACTTCCCCCACAGCGGCGAAGACATCGGGCTGACCGTGCGCAAATACGACAAGTCGCTGGATTCGGACGAGCAGTACCGCCAGTGGGAGCTCAAGCTGGACAAAGCCTTCAGCAGCGGGCCGAACAGCCTGGTGTTGGGCGGGCGCTATGGGCGTACCCTGGATGACGCCCAGGTGGTGACCTCAAGCTTCGTGTTCGGCGGGGCCAGGCAGTTGTCGGGCTTTCGCCAGGACTCGGTGTCCGGGCAGAACATCAGCCTGATGCGCATGGTCTACTACCGCCGCCTGACGCCCCGCGCCTACCTACCGCTGGACTTCCCGTTGTACCTGGGTGGCTCGCTCGAGCGTGGCCGGGCCTGGAACAACGACAACGAGTTCGACAGCGGGTACATCAATGCGGCGAGCATCTTCCTGGGCTTGGAGACACCGTTGGGGCCGTTGAACATCAGCTATGGAGCCAACGATGAGCACCAGAAGGCGGTGTACCTGAACCTGGGCCACACCTTCTAAAACCAGTGGGGCCGCCTTGCGGCCCATCACAAGCTTCGCCTGCTCCCACAGATGCGTAGGCGCTGGCAGCGCTGCGATGAGCCGCAAGGCGGCCCCACGTGGCATGGATTCAGGACTTTTCGAGGTTGGCGAGAATCTTCGCATGCACCCGCATGCAGACTTCCAGATCAGCCTCGTCGACACCTGTGAACAACTCCTGACGCAGGGCGTTGGCGATGGTCTCGATCTGGTCGATCAGCGGCTTGGCCGGCGGGCACAGCAGGATCTTCTTCGCCCGACGGTCTTCCATCACCGCCTGACGGCGCACCAGGCCCTGGCTCTCCAGGCTGTCGAGCAACCGCGCAAGCGTCGGCCCCTCGACCCCTACGCTCTGGGCCAGCTCGCGCTGGGTCGGGGACTCTTCGAAGCGGGCCAGGTGCAACAGCACCAACCAGCGCGCCTGGGACAGGTTGAGCCCGGCAAGGCGGCGGTCCAGTTCGGCGCGCCAACCACGGGACATCTGGGCCAGCTGCATGCCGAAGCGGTGTTGGTTATCGGTCAGGGGCATAAGCGACTCTATGAATAGAACTAATTATTAGCCAGCTAATCATGCCCGACGCCAACAGGCAAGGCTGCAGCGCGCGGGAATCTCCGATATTCGTCAAAAAGCGTGACAAGGGTCAGTCACAGCTCGAACTCTGCGGCCAATGCCGCGCGCACACAATGCAACACGCCTTCCGGTACGCGCTGGCCGAACACCGGTGACACTGCCGATACCGGAGGCAGTTCGCCTTCGCCGTCAAGGAAGGCATCCTGCACTTCCATCAGCAGGTCTTCGGGCAGGTCCAGGGCCTGCTCAAGGCTCAATTCCTGACGACCAAGGGCCTCGGCCAGCAGGCTGTAGACGTTCTTCTCACTGCAATTGAGCTGGCCGGCGATCTGCGCCGGCGTCATGCCGGCACGGGCCAGGCTGACCAACTCGTGGCGAAGGTCGAGTACCACCTTCGGCGCCTGATCCCCCGTACCGCCATTGAGCACCTCGAGGAACGCTTCGCCGTAACGCTCCAGCTTGCGCGCACCGACGCCACTGACCTGGGCCATGTCGCTGAGGCTGGTAGGTTGGCTGCGCAGCATCTCCAGCAGGGTCGAGTCGGGGAAGATGACATAGGGCGGCACGCTGTGCTCCTCGGCCAGCTTGCGCCGCAGGGCTCGCAGCGCCTCCCAGAGCTCGCGCTCCTCGGCACGCACCAGTTGGCTGGCAGGGCTGCCGCCACCAGAGGATTTGGCCACGGTCTGTGGCTTGAGGTCGCGGCGCAACTGCAGGGTGACTTCGCCGCGCAGCAAGGGCCGGCAACTGTCAGTCAGACGCAGCCCACCGTAGCCCTCCAGGTCGATGTCCACCAGGGCACGTGCCACCAGCTGGCGGAACAGCGAACGCCATTCGTGTTCGCTCAGGGCCTTGCCGACGCCGAACACCGACAGCTTTTCGTGACCGAAATTGCGCACTTTCTCGGTGTCCTTGCCCACCAGCACATCGACCAAGTGGCCCACCCCGTAGCGCTGGCCAGTGCGATACACCGCCGACAGGGCCTGGCGGGCGGGCTCCGTGGCATCCCAGGTCTGCACCTGGTCGACGCAATTGTCGCAATGACCGCAGGGCTGTTCGAGCACTTCGTCGAAGTACGCCAGCAGTGTCTGACGGCGACAGCGGGTTTCTTCGCACAGGGCCAGCATGGCGTCGAGTTTGTGCTGCTCGATGCGCTTGTGGCGCTCGTCGCCTTCGGAGTTCTGCAGCATCTGCTTGAGCATCACCATGTCCTGCAAGCCGTAAGCCATCCAGGCATCCGACGGCAGGCCATCACGGCCGGCACGGCCGGTTTCCTGGTAATAGGCTTCCATCGACTTGGGCAGATCGAGGTGGGCGACGAAGCGCACGTTGGGCTTGTCGATGCCCATGCCGAAGGCGATGGTGGCGACCATGATCAAGCCTTCCTCGTTGAGGAAGCGATGCTGGTTGGCCGCGCGGGTCTCGGCGGCAAGGCCGGCGTGATAAGGCAGGGCCGGGAAGCCCTGCTCGCAGAGAAAGGCGGCTGTCTCGTCGACTTTCTTGCGCGACAGGCAATAGACGATACCGGCGTTGCCACGGCGCTCTGCGAGAAACGCCATCAGCTGCTTGCGCGGCGCTTCCTTGGGCACGATGCGGTAGAAGATGTTGGGCCGGTCGAAACTCGACAGGAATCGCTCCGCGCCCTGCAGGTGCAGGCGCTGGACGATCTCCTCGCGGGTACGCATGTCGGCCGTTGCAGTCAGGGCGATGCGGGGTACCTGGGGGAACAGCTCGGCCAGTTGGCCCAGTTGCAGGTATTCAGGGCGGAAGTCGTGGCCCCACTGCGAGACACAGTGGGCCTCGTCGATGGCAAACAGCGCGATATCCAGGGTCCGCAGAAACTCCAGCATGCGTGGCTGCACTAGACGCTCGGGCGCCAGATACAGCATCTTCACCTCGCCACGACGCAGGCGCCCGGCCAGCTCGCGTTGCTGCTCGGCGCTCAAGGTCGAGTTCAGCGCAGCGGCCGCCACACCCAGTTCGTCGAGGGTGGCAACCTGGTCATCCATGAGCGCGATCAGCGGTGAAACCACGACCGCAAGGCCCGGACGCAGCAAGGCCGGCACCTGGAAACACAGGGACTTACCGCCGCCGGTGGGCATCAGCACCAGGGCATCGCCGCCACTGGCCACGCATTCGATGATCGCTGCCTGGCGCCCCCGGAAACTGTCGTAGCCGAAGATGTCCTTGAGGACGCGCTGAGCCTGTTCGAGCATTGGAAACTCCAAAATCGCCGTACCACCCTGGACACAGGCTGGACGAAAAATCCGCCGGACACACTTGCCAATGCGTAAGCGGCTTTTGCCGGAATGCCGGGAAACGGCACCCTGGGTGAAAAATCGCGAAGTATACCCCAGTGCCCGCTCGCGCAGGATGCCTTGGCAGCTTCCCCGCGACAGACGTTCCCTTGGCCCCCAGCCGCCGCAAGGTGCTAGAATTCGTTATCGTTTATTCCCCAAGGTAGCCCTGTAATGTCCTTCGCCGAGCAACTGACCCGCCTGCAAGCCTTCCTCGACGCCGACGAGCTGCACGAAGAAGCGCTGGACTACGTCGCCGCCCATGGCTACCTGACCGCGCTGTCGATCTGCTCCGAGGAAGTACCCGAGCGTGAATGGATCGACGCCCTGTTCGCTGAAGAGCCCCACTACGCGAGCGATGCCCAGCGCACCGAGATCGAGGCGACCCTGGTGGCCCTCAAGGCACACATCGGCCGCCAACTGGCCAGCGACGACGAGTTCGAGCTGCCATGCGACCTGGACCTGACCGACGAGCCGGACGACTCCGACCTGCGCGGCTGGTGCATCGGTTTCATGGAAGGCGTCTTCCTGCGCGAGGAAGCCTGGTTCGAGAACGCCGAGGAAGAAGTCAGCGAAATGCTGCTGCCGATCATGGTCGGTTCGGGTCTGTTCGACGAGCAACCGGAGTTCGAGGACATCGCCCGCAATGCCAGCCTGCAGGACGACATGATCGTACAGATCCCCGAGGCGCTCACCGCGCTGTTCCTGCTGCTGCACGCCCCTGACGAGAAGCCTGCCCTGCTCAAGCCGCGCCACCACTAAGGTGGCCATGCGCTACCTGTTGCTGGCCATCGGCTGGCTCAGCGTTGCGCTGGGGGTGGCGGGGATTTTCCTGCCGGTGCTGCCCACCACCCCTTTCCTGCTGCTGGCCGCGGCCTGCTTCGCCCGCAGCTCGCCACGCTTTCACCACTGGTTGATCAACCACCCCAAGCTGGGTCCGTGGATCCGCGATTACCTCAGTGGCGAAGGCATCCCACTCAAAGGCAAGGTCTACGCCATCGGCCTGATGTGGGCGAGCATCGGCCTTTCCTGCTACCTGGTGCCCCTGTTCTGGGCACGGGCCTTCATGCTCACCAGCGCCGTGCTGGTCAGTCTGTACATTCTCAAGCAAAAGACCCTGCGCCGACCCGGTTGACGTTCAATCGCTGAGCGTCGACGGCTCGGACTCCACCACCAGCACCAAGCAGCCCCTGGGCGAACGCAGCCAATGCTCGGAGCCTGCGGCATAGACCAGGCTGTCGCCCGCGCGAAACACCTGGCCATCGACATCCATGACTTCGCCCTCCAGCACCTGCAGCAATTCGGTGGCGGCGTGCCGATGCGGCACCGAGCGGCTGCCGGGCGCCATTTTCATCCAGTAGGCCTGCCAGGGGCCGGTATCGGCCAAGGTTTTCCAACTGACGCCTTCCAGGCGCTGACCGCCCAAGAGCATGGGCTGCCACTGGACCTGGCTGGGGGTATGGGCTTCGCGTAGGGACATGTGGACTGATTCCGAGGTGGGCTCGATCACAGTCTATGGGGCTGACGCAGGCCCGGTGCTGCAGGTACGACCAGGGCGTATGCCCTGGCGTCGCATTTGTGCCTGGATCGAGAGGCGAGCCCGCGCCTGCAGGCGCGGGCCTCACGCCTCCCGTAACATTCAGACAGTATCGACTTTCAACGAATGGTCATTGAGCATCCCGTTGATGATGGTCGCGGTGTCCTGCCCCGAGGCGATCACCCCACCCGCTCCGGCCGTGACGCCGTAATGCTGCGCCAAGTCGACCCCGGCCAGCTCGATGGTCTGGGTGGGCGCGGCGCCCGCCACACTGCTGACTTCGATGGTCGAGACCACGTTGGACCCGGTGCCGGTGACCTTGAAGTGCAGGTAGTCGTCCAGCGAGGCAGACGTGGCATGCTCCCCCTGAAGCAGCTGCGACAGGTCGAGGCGGTCACTGCCGGGGGTGAAGTCAGTGACGGTGTCGTGCCCCACATCCCCCTTCTGCCACACAAACGTATCGTTGCCGCCCCCCCCGGTGAGTCGGTCATTGCCCAGCCCACCGATGAGTACGTTGTTGCCGCCACTACCGATCAGGATGTCGTTGTAGTCGGAACCGATCAGGTTCTCGATGCCATTGAGGGTATCGGTACCGCCCCCCCCGGTATCCTGCGCACCGGTGAGGTTCAGGTTGACCGTCACCGCGCCGGTGGCCGAGGCGTAGCTGGCAGTATCGATGCCTGCACCGCCGTCGAGCAGGTCATTGCCCGGGCCGCCGATCAGCAGGTCATTGCCCTCATCGCCGTAGAGCTTGTCATCGCCACTGCCACCGACCAGCACATCGTTGCCAGCAGCACCGTGCAAGGTATCGTTGCTCGCACCGGCAACCAGGGCGTCGTTGTCGGCAGTGCCGGTGAGCACGCTGCCGCCCTGGTAGGTGATATCGACATTGCCCGTCGCACTGCCGCCGTGGCCATCACTCACCGCGTAGGTGCCGTTGTACGCGTCCTGCTCGGCATTGCTGTAATCGATCGACATCGTCAGCAGGTAGTTCGCGTTGCCGTGGCTGCCATTGCCGCTGGACAGGTTGATCATGTGGATGGAGTACGTCCCGTCGTGGCTGGCAGTGAAACCTTTGTCATTGTCGATGGCCTGGTAGCTACCGCTTTCGTCTTTCCACGCCATGGCCACCTGACTTGCCGACAAGTCATGGTGCAGGTTCAGGGTCTCGCCTTTCTTGAGGGTGACCGTCAATACATCCTGGGCATTGGCCAAGTTGCCGCTGGGCGAGGCCAGGAAGCCGCTCACGATCAGCGCAGCCGCCATGCTGTCGGCCGCCCCACGAAACTCGCTGCGCGCAAGGTCACGCACCCGGTTGGACAGGTTGCTGCCGGTGCCACTGAAGTCGGCCACAGGCGTGTCGCTTCCCACACCAAAGCCTGCGCCGTTGGCGGAGAACCGAGTGTCGAAGTAGGTCGAGGACACCGAGAGCTTGTCGTGATCAGGGTCGCTATCGTTGGCCAGCAACGCCTCGGTAGGCACCGTGATCCCAGCGCCGGCGATATTGGTGATGAGGCGGTCGGCCCCCGCCACAGGAGGGGCATTCGCCACCTCTGGCTCGCCTATCCAAGGCTGGCTGTCCTGCACCTTGATGCTGACGGTGGTGGTGCTTTCATCGCCGTCGGCGTCGCGGATGGTGTAGACGAAGGTGTCAGTCGCGCCGTCGCTGCCCACGCTGTTGGGGTTGGCGTGGTAACTGGCACTGCCATCGGCATCAAGGATCAGATAGCCATAGTTGCCCATGACCTGAGTGCCGACATCGCCATGGGCGGCGGTCGACGTGTCGCTGCCAGCGCGCACGCCGACTACCACGTTGCCATTGGTGACCTTGTCCGCGCCCAGGTCATCGTTGTACAGCACATTGCCGGTGACCACCCCGCCTTCATGCACGATCGATTTGGCGTCGGCGATAGCCTTAGGCACATCGTCGACGATGTTGATGACGATCTGGCTGGTGATGGTATTGCCCTGCTGATCCTTCGCCTGGTAGGTGAAGGTCTCGGTCGTGGTATTCGGGCCATCGTTACCACCGCCTGGGGTCTTCGGTGCCGAGGTCAGGGTGTAGGTGTAAGTGCCATCGCCGTTCAGATGAAGCTGCCCATACTGCCCGACGGCATTGCCCAACAAAGTGTAGGTCAACGCACCGACCCCGCCTTGCACCGCACCGACCAGGGTGCCCGTTCCGGTCTCTCCCGTGGAGGTAGGATCGCTGCCGGTGACAGTCCCGGCCGCCAGGTCCTTGCCATCTTGGTTCAGGTCCAGGGCATTTTCATAGACCGTTACATCGCGGTCTGGGCCGCTCACCGAGAGCGGATTGCCCTGCACGTTGAGGGTCACGGTCGTGGTGCTTTCGTCGCCGTCGGCGTCGCGGATGGTGTAGACGAAGGTGTCGGTCGCGCCGTTGCTGACCACGCTATCGGGGTTGGCGTGATAAGTCGCCCAACCATCGGCGTTGATCACCAGGTAGCCGTAGTTACCCATGACCTGAGTGCCGACATCGCCGTGGGCGGAGGTCGAGGTGTCGTTGCCGGCTCGCACACCGACCACGACGTTGCCATTGGTGACCTTGTCTGCCCCCAGGACATCGTTGTACAGCACATCGCCACTCACCGTGTCACCCACGCGTACGGTGGCCGAGTCGGCGTTGGCCTTGGGCACGTCGTCGACGATATTGATGACGATCTGGCTGGTGATGGTATTGCCCAGTTGGTCCTTCGCCTGGTAGGTGAAGGTCTCGGTCAGGGTGTTCGGGCCATCATTGGCGCCGCCTGGAGTCTTCGGTGCCGAAGTCAGCGTGTAGGTGTAGGTGCCGTCGCCGTTCAGATGGATCTGACCATATTGCCCGACGGCATTGCCCACCAAGGTGTAGGTCAACGCACCGAGCCCGCCTTGCACCGCGCCGACCAAGGTGCCCGTTCCAGTCTCACCGGTGGAGGTTGGGTCGCTGCCGGTGACGTTGCCAGCCGCCAGGTCCTTGCCGTCCTGGTTCAGGTCCAGGGCTTTTTCGTAAACCGTCACATCACGGTCCGCCCCACTGACCGACAGTCCGCTGTCCAGCACGTTGATGGTGACGGTGGTGGTGCTTTCGTCGCCGTCGGCATCGCGGAGGGTGTAGACGAAGGTGTCGGTGGCACCGGCACCCGCCACGCTGTTGGGGTTGGCGTGATAAGTCGCCCAACCATCGGCGTTGATCACCAGGTAGCCGTAGTTACCCATGACCTGGGTGCCGACATCGCCGTGGGCGGAGGTCGAGGCGTCGCTGCCAGCGCGCACGCCGACCACGACGTTGCCATCGGCCACTTTGTCCGCACCCATGTCATCGTTGTAGAACACGTTGCCGGAGACGACACCGCCCTCATGGACAGGTGCCGAATCCGGATTGGCCTTGGGCACGTCGTCGACGATATTGATGACGATCTGGCTGGTGATGGTGTTGCCCAGTTGATCCTTCGCCTGGTAGGTGAAGGTCTCGGTCAGGGTGTTCGGGCCATCGTTGGCGCCGCCTGGAGTCTTCGGTGCCGAAGTCAGCGTGTAGGTGTAGGTGCCGTCGCCGTTCAGATGGATCTGACCATATTGCCCGACTGCATTGCCCACCAAGGTGTAGGTCAACGCACCGACCCCGCCTTGCACCGCGCCGACCAAGGTGCCCGTTCCAGTCTCACCGGTGGAGGTGGGATCGCTACCGGTGACATTGCCGGCCGCCAGGTCTTTGCCATCCTGGTTCAGGTCCAGGGCTTTCTCGTAGACCGTCACATCGCGGTCCGCCCCACTGACCGACAGCCCGCTGTCGAGCACGTTGAGGGTGACGGTGGTGGTGCTTTCGTCACCGTCGGCGTCGCGGATTGTGTAGACGAAGGTGTCGGTCGCGCCATTGCTGCCTACGCTGTTGGGGTTGGCGTGGTAAGTGGCGCTGCCGTCAGCATTGAGGATCAGGTAGCCATAGCTACCCATGATCTGGGTACCGACATCACCATGAACAGGTGTCGAGGTATCGCTGCCGGCCCTTACGCCGACCACCGCCTTACCATCAGGAGCACCATCGGCCCCAATCAGATCGTTGTGCAGTACGTTACCGGTGACCACCCCACCTTCGTGCACGATGGATTTGGTATCGGGATTGGCTTGAGGCACATCGTCGACAATGTTCACGTCGATGCTGCCGCTGGCACTGCTGCCATCGCTGTCGGTCGCGACCACGGTAAAGCTTTCGCTCACACTGTTGGCGCCATCAGCGTTCGGGTGCGCCTCATTGTCGGTCAGGGTGTAGCTGTAGCTGACGACGCCGGTGGCCGGGTTGTAGCCGGTCACGGTCAGGGTATTGCCCAACGGCGTGGTGATCGATTGCGGGAAGCCTGCCACCACCCCGCCATTGACCAGTGTGATCCCCCCAACGACCAGCGTTTGCAGGCCATCGGCTGCCGTGACGGTAAAAGTCCCGCTTTGCGTCAATGCCGAGGCATCGGGGGCACTGCCGTCGCCCAGGTGCTTTTCGTGGACGGTGAGTTCACCCCCGTTTACAGCCAAGCCATCGAGGGTGACCGGGTCGTTGAGGTTGGTGACATTGAGCACCAGCGTCGCCGTGCTGCTGTCGCCGTCCGCGTCGGTCAAGGTGTAGGTGAAGTGCTCGACGCCCGAGCCGCCACCGTGCAGGTTGATGAAGTCCGGGTCGTTGGTGTTCAACGTGTAGGTGTAGGACCCGTCGGCCGCCAGCACCAAGGTGCCGTAGGTGCCGACGTAAGTACCGGCGGTGATCGGGCCGGAGGGCACACGGTCGGCGCCCTGCACATCGTTGGTCAGCACGTTGCCGGTCAGTGTGGTCTGCTGCTCGGTCGCGACCGTCGGGTTGCTGTCGTCCACGGCCTTGGGCATGTCGTCGACGATGCGAACGTCCAGGGTGCCACTGGCCACACTTCCATTGGTGTCGCTGACATGCACCGAGAGCTGCTCGCTGACCGCCTGGGCGCCTCCGGCGGTCGCCAGGGTGTAGCTGTAGCTGACCGTACCTGTGACGGGGTCATAGCCGGTGATGGTCAGGACATTGCCCAAGGCGGTGGTCAGCGACTGGCCGACACCCGTTACCACGCCTCCCGTGACGACGTTGATACCGCCGACATTGAGGTTGAATACGCCATCGGGCGCCGACACGGTGAAGGTGCCGCCCTGGGTCAAGGCACCAAGGTTGCTGGCCGAGCCGTGCGGCAAGTGGGCCTCTTGCAAGGTCAGCTCGCCTCCCTCGACGTCCAGTCCGTGCAGGGTTACCGGATTATCGGGATCGTCTGGGCCATCGGTTACAGGCCGGCGATCGTCATCGAAGCGCGTATCGCCCGCATCGGGAATCGTGAATTCAGGGATGCCATTGAACCCTGCGGTGGGGAAACCGATCACCGGGTCGACGCGCCCGGCCACCTCGGTCAACAGCACGAAGCTATGGCCACCGCCCACCGCACCGGGCGCGCCGGTACTGCTGGGGCCTGCCGCCGTTGCCTCGGCCTCCTGGCTCGGGTCAGCACCTGCGGCAATCGCCTTTTGCAAGCGCTCGACATCACTCAAGTCAGCCTCACTGGGCGCTATCGCTTCAGGGCCCTGCACATGCCCCGCCGGGTTGGCCAACAGTTCCGGCCGCAGCTCCAGGCTGCTGTCGCGCCCCAGGGTGAGCTCGGCACCGTTATCCAGGTGCACGGCTACAGCCCCCGCGGCGCCGGTCTCGAGTTGCTCTCCGGCAAACAGCCGGTCACCTTCGACCAGGACCCGACGGATGCCATCCTGACCGACCGCGAAGACTTGACCGACAACCTTGCTGACCACACCGAGTGATTTAGCCATGAACCAACGCCTCCATTGCCGAGTGATTCCCGCAACACGAGGCTTTTGGAGGTAGGAGGAGTTCGCAACGTTGACCCTGCACGCAGCGATGCGTCGAAAACTGCGCCAAGCCCCAATGTCTAAGGGGATCGAGGCTTATGGATGATCGTCGACGATGAACCCGGCAAAACGCGATGGCAAAATGACAGATGTCAATAAAATGTCGCCAAATAACGTCGTGCCTCCCTCCCCTCGTTAGATCCCTGCCCTCTGCTGCAAGAAAAACGGAAACTTTTCTCAGAGGCCCGAAAAACAAAGCGTGGGCGCTTATTCAACGGACGACCTGAGTAGAACAATGTCCGGTATTTCTTAGAGCGCATAAGTTTTTTTTCGCATAAATCTTATGAGGAAATCTTCTTAGTTCGCCTGGTAAATGTTCTTAGCTCTGTTGTTACAAACCTGAAACGGTTTGACTCTTATATTTCGTCATTTTTTTGGCGATTGCAGGACTTTTCGAGACCAGGGAGATGTACCCCATGCGCGTTCTAACCCCCATCACCAGTGCGATTCTGTTGGCCATGGCATGCGCCAACTCTCAGGCGATGTCGATCACCGAGGCTGTCCAGAACGCGGTGGACCAACATCCCGAAATCAGCGCCAGCCGTAACAGCCGTTTGTCGGCTGATGAGGATGTGAAGTTCGCGCGTGGGGGCTACTACCCCACTGTCGACCTCATTGCAGGCTATGGTCGCCAACGCTCCGACAACACCAATACCCGGGGTTTCAACCCTGATGGTTCGCGCAACCACAACAAGGAAACCCTCAGCTACACCCAGTCGGAACTGCGTCTGCGGCAGATGCTCTTCGACGGGTTCAATACCGCCAACGAGGTGGGCCGTACCGAGGCAGTGGCCAACTCCCGTGCCTACTTCACCCAGGCGACGGCCGAAACGGTGGCGTTGCGTGCGATCGAGGTGTACCTGGAGGTGCTCAAGCGTCGCGAACTGGTGACCCTGGCCAAGAACAACCTGCAAGCCCACCTGCGGGTCAATGACCAGATCGGGCTTCGCAGCGAACGCGGCGTGGGCAGCAATGCCGACCTGGACCAGTCCCGTGCCCGCCGGGCCTTGGCCGAGAACAACCTGGACACCGCCGAAGTCGATCTGGCCGACGCCGAGGCCAACTTCTACAGCGTGGTCGGACGCATGCCCGATGAGCTCGAAACACCGACCACCATCAAGGGCGAGGTGCCCACCACCCTGGAGCAGGCACGCCAGGGCATGCTAGAGAACAACCCCTACCTCAAGTCGGCCCAGGCCGACGTGAATGCCGCCGAGCAACAGTACGAAGTGGCCAAGTCGCCCTTCTACCCACGCCTGGACGCCGTGCTGGCCACCGGTGCCAACAACAACATCGCCGGCCAGCGCGGCCATGACAACAACGACTGGCAGGCCGGTGTCGAGCTCAACTACAACCTGTTCCGCGGCGGCAGCGACAAGGCGCGCCTGCAGTCGGACGCGCACAAGATCAACCAGGCCATGGACATCCGCAACAATGCCCTGCGCGAGCTCAACGAGAACCTGAGCCTCGCCTGGAACGCCATGAACAATGCGCGCAAGCAGACCCCGACCGCCCGCGAATACGCCGAGACCACCCAACGCGTGCGCGCCGCCTACCAGGACCAGTTCGGCCTTGGCCAGCGCACCCTGCTCGACCTGCTCGACAGCGAAAACGAGCTGTACAACGCCAACCGTCGTTACACCGAAGTGCGCTACACCGAGGAGTTCTCCATGTATCGCGTGCTGGCGAACATGGGCGAGCTTCTGAGCAAGCAACGTATTTCGCTACCGCCGGAGGCCATCGCAAAGACCGAAGTGCGTAACGAAGCCCGGTTGCCCGACATGCGTTAGTCCGTGCGCACTGTTGGCTGTTCTTCCGGAGAGGATTGGTTTCCACCGCGGCAGGAGTAGACCATCGTGACCAGTATGCAAAGTGCGCAACCGCGCCTGGATGTTGATGATCCTTTGCTCGATGGCCTGCTGATTCTGTGCAAGCTGCACGGCTGCCCCGCCAGCCGTGCCGGTTTGTGCAGCGGCCTGCCCTTGGCCGACCAACGTCTGCCCCTTGAGCTGTTGCCACGCGCCGCCGCCCGCGCGGGCCTTCAGGCACGGGTACTGGAACGCAGTCTGGCCAACATCTCTGAACTCAACCTGCCGGTATTGTTGTTGCTCAACGACGGGCGTAGCGCCGTGCTGCAGCGCTGGGGCAATGATGGCCGGGCATTGATCCTGCCCTGTGAAGCCGAAGGTGGCGAGCAATGGGTCGAACGCGAGTCGCTGGAGCAGGCCTATGCCGGCCAGGCGTTGTTCGCCCGCCCCCGGCATACCTTGGAGAACCTGCGCACGCCCCTGATCCCAAGGGTTGACGCCTGGTTTCGCGACACCCTCAAGCATTCGCGCTGGCTGTATGGCGATGCCCTCTTGGCCAGTCTGTTGATCAACCTGCTGGGGCTGATGGTGCCCTTGTTCGTCATGCAGACCTACGACCGGGTGGTGCCCAACCAGGCACTCTCGACACTCTGGGTACTGGTCATCGGCCTGTTCATCGGCACGGCTTTCGAACTGGTGCTGCGCATGGTGCGCGCCCATCTGCTGGACCAGGCCGGCAAGAAGACCGATCTGATACTCTCCGCGACCCTCTTCGAACGCATCACCGGCATGTCCATGAAGGCCCGACCCGCCACCATCGGCGGCTTCGCCCAGAGCATTCATGACTTCCAGGGACTGCGCGAATTCCTCACCGCCGTCACGCTCACCAGCATCATCGACCTGCCGTTCGTGGTGCTGATGCTGCTGGTGATCGGCCTGCTCGGCGGCTGGCTGGTGTTGATCCCGCTGATCGCCTTTCCCGTGGCCGTGGCATTTGCCCTGTTCATCCAGGTGCGCCTGCGCGACACCGTACAAAAAAGCCTGAGCCTGGGCTCGGTGCGCCAGGCCCTGCTGATCGAGACCCTCGGCGGGCTGGAGACGCTCAAGGCATGCGGCGCCGAGAGCGAGCGTCAGTACCAGTGGGAACACACCAATGGCGCCATCGCCCGCCTCGATGCCCACGCCCGCAATCTGTCCTCCCTGGCCAGCAACGGCACACTGTTCATCCAGCAGTTCTGCGGCATGGCCACCATCGTCGCCGGGGTCTACAGCATCATCGCCGGCAACCTCAGCGTCGGCGCCCTGGTGGCCAGCTACATGCTCGGCAGCCGGGTACTGGCGCCATTGGGGCAGATCGCCGGCCTGATCACCCGCTACCAGCAGGCCCAACTGACCATGCGCAGCACCGACGCCCTGATGGCCCTGCCCCAGGAGCGCCAAGCCGAGCACCAGGCCTTGGAACACACCACGCTCAAAGGTGGTCTTGCCCTCAATCATGTGAGCTTTCGCTACCCCGGGCAGAACACCCTTGCCCTGCAGGACGTGCACCTGAGTCTCCAGCCTGGCGAGCGCATCGGCATCATCGGGCGCAGCGGCTCGGGCAAGAGCACGCTAGCCCGTCTGCTGATGGGCTTTCATCATCCGGACGAAGGCCAGGTGCTGCTGGACAACCTCGACCTGCGCCAGTTGGACATCGCCGACCTGCGCGGCCAGATGGGCTATGTCGCCCATGACCTGCCGCTGCTGGCCGGCAGCCTGCGCGACAACCTCACCTTGGGTGCCCGCCATGTCAGCGACGCGCGCATGCTCGAGGTGGCAGAACTGACCGGCGTCAGTGAACTGGCCCGCCTGCATCCGCAAGGCTTCGACCGCCCGGTGGGCGAGCGTGGCCAGTTGCTGTCCGGTGGCCAACGCCAGTGCGTGTTGCTGGCGCGGGCGTTGCTGCTGGAGCCGCCGATCCTGATCCTCGACGAACCGACCAGCCACATGGACAACAGCAGCGAGGAGCAACTGCGTCAACGCCTGCTGGGTTGGGTTGCGGGTAAAACCCTGGTGTTGGTCACCCATCGTACGTCCCTGCTGAGCCTGGTGGACCGGCTGGTAGTGCTGGACTACGGCAAGGTCGTCGCCGACGGGCCGAAGGACGCGGTCATCGATGCCCTGCGCAAAGGCCGCATCGGTACTGCCGTATAGGAAGCAGACAAAGCCCACAGGTACCGCGAGCCAGACGAGAGCGGGTTTACGCAAGGAGCGTCACCGCCGTGTTGGTGGATGAGCCCTCCCGCAGGCCCCGGCCAATTCCGTGAGTACCGCGTGGGTCAAAGAGAGGTAGGTCATGTCCCTGAGCCAGAGCATCCGCAGCCCCCACGGCAACGAAAAGCGCGCCGAACGCGACTACATGCCGGAGCTGGCCGGCGCCACATTGCAGGACTCCCCCCGCCTGTCGCGACTGACCGTGTGGCTGACGGCCGCCCTGCTGCTCGCAGCGCTGGCCTGGGCCCACTTCGCGGTGGTCGATGAGGTCACCGTGGGCGAAGGCAAGGCCATCCCGTCGAGCAAGGTCCAGGTGGTGCAGAACCTCGAAGGCGGCATCGTCACCGAGATCTTCGTGCGCGAAGGCCAGATGGTCGACAAAGGCGCCACCCTGCTGCGCCTGGACGACACGCGGTTTCTCTCCAACAAAGGCGAAAGCGAAGCCGACCGCTATGCCCTGACAGCCCAGGTCGAGCGTTTATCGGCCGAATCCGAAGGCCGCCCGTTCAACCTTTCGGACGAAGTGCGGACCAAGGCGCCCCAGGTGGCCGAAGACGAAACGGCCCTGTATGAGTCGCGCCAGCGCCGACTGGCAAGCGAGAAGCAGACCCTCAACGAACAACTGCGACAGAAGACTCAGGAGCTGGCCGAATTTCGTTCCAAGGTGGACCAGTACCGCTCGGCCCTGGGCCTGCTGCAACAGGAACTGAACATGTCCACCCCCCTGGTGGGCACCGGGGCGATTTCACCGGTGGAAATCCTGCGCCTGAAACAACGCGCCGTGGAGGCCCGCGGTCAGCTCAATGCCACCAGTCTGGCAATCCCCCGGGCCGAAGCGGCCGTGGCGGAGATCAAGAGCAAGATCCAGGAGTCCGACGCCACTTTCCGCTCCGAGGCCGCCAAGGAGCTCAACGACAAACGCACGGAGCTGTCGAAGATCACCGCCACCAGCATCGCCATCGACGACCGGGTCAACCGGACGACGGTGGTATCGCCAGTGCGCGGGATCATCAAGCTGCTCAAGGTCAATACCATTGGCGGCGTGGTACAACCCGGCAGCGATCTGGTCGAGATCGTGCCGATCGAAGACAACCTGCTGATCGAGGCCAAGGTGCGCCCGCAGGATGTCGCCTTCCTGCACCCAGGGCAGACGGCGATGGTCAAGTTCAGCGCCTATGACTACACCATCTATGGCGGGCTCAAGGCCAAGCTCGAGCTGATCGGTGCCGATACCGTGACCGACGACAAGGGCAACGCCTTCTACCTGATCCAGGTGCGAACCGAGAAGAACCACTTGGGCGGGGACAACAAACCCTTGCTGATCATTCCGGGAATGGTGGCCACCGTGGACATCATCACCGGGCGCAAGAGTGTGCTCGATTACCTGTTGAAACCGGTGCTCAAGGCCCGGACAGAGGCGCTGCGCGAACGCTGAACAGGCAGTTGCCAAACAGCAGGCAAAAAAAAGCCCGCCAGTGTGAGAGCGGGCATAAGGACCTACGAAGATTCTTCTAGCGACCAACTAGCTTCCACGATAGGTCGAGTAACTGTACGGCGAGATCAGCAGCGGAACGTGGTAGTGCTCTTGCTTCTCATCGATACCGAAGCGCAGGACGACCACATCCAGGAATGCGGTCTCCGGCAATTTCACGCCACGGGCGCGGTAGTAGTCACCGGCGCTGAATTGCAGCTGGTAGACACCCGTGCGGTAGTCTTCACCCTGCAGCAGCGGCGCGTCGACGCGGCCATCGCTGTTGGTCAGGGCAGTGTTCACCAGCTCCAGTTGCTGGCCTTCGACACGGTACAGCTCAACCTTGATCGAGCTGCCCGGGCAGCCGTGAGCGGCATCCAGTACGTGTGTGGTCAAACGTCCCATTTGCTTGTCGCCTCTTGTCGTATGCGTGGGCAAAAAATACACGGCAATCACCGCGCCAAGGGCTTGCGGTGTGCGGGAATGGGGCCATTAAGACATTTTCTCGATAAATTGTACACAATTTTTTGAACCCCTCTTACACAACCTTCTCGCCCTCCCGATAAATACGACATTCACCGCAAAGACAGGCCGGATGCCGACCTTGATGTCGTTATCTGACCGTTCGGGCAGGTTTCTTGCAATCGATTCCCAGCCGACAAAAGGGAAGAAATGCGGAAAAACAGGCTTACAAATGATTTAAGAAGTTGTATACAATCACCCTCATCCGGTGGTGCGACATCCCGACGCGGTCCGCCCACCACCCGCACTAACGTACAAGAAGGAAGACTGCAGTGAGCGCTGACTACCCTCGCGACCTGATCGGTTACGGCAACAACCCACCTCACCCGCACTGGCCGGGGAACGCACGCATCGCTCTGTCCTTCGTGCTCAACTATGAAGAAGGTGGCGAACGCAACGTCCTGCACGGTGACAAGGAGTCCGAAGCCTTCCTGTCCGAGATGGTTGCCGCTCAGCCTCTGCAAGGCGTGCGCAACATGAGCATGGAATCGCTCTACGAATACGGCAGCCGTGCCGGCGTCTGGCGCCTGCTCAAGCTGTTCAAGGAAACCGGCGTCCCACTGACCATCTTCGCCGTCGCCATGGCTGCCCAACGCCACCCCGACGTGATCCGCGCCATGGTCGAAGCCGGCCACGAGATATGCAGCCACGGCTACCGCTGGATCGACTATCAGTACATGGATGAGCAGCAGGAGCGCGAGCACATGCTCGAGGCCATCCGCATCCTCACCGAACTGACCGGCGAGCGCCCGCTGGGCTGGTACACCGGCCGCACCGGCCCGAACACCCGCCGCCTGGTGATGGAGGAAGGTGGCTTCCTCTATGACAGCGACACCTACGACGATGACCTGCCCTACTGGGAACCGAACAACCCGACCGGCAAGCCGCACCTGGTGATCCCCTACACCCTGGACACCAACGACATGCGCTTCACCCAGGTCCAGGGCTTCAACTGCGGCGAGCAGTTCTTCCAGTACCTCAAGGACGCCTTCGACGTGCTCTACGCAGAAGGCGCCGAAGCGCCGAAGATGCTTTCGATCGGTCTGCACTGCCGCCTGGTCGGCCGTCCGGCTCGCCTGGCCGCGCTCAAGCGCTTCGTCGAATATGCCAAGAGCCATGACCAGGTCTGGTTCGCCCGCCGCGTGGACATCGCCCGCCACTGGCACGCCACCCACCCGTACAAGAACGAGAACGCCTGATGACCGCCTTCAAGACCCTCAAGCCATCGACCCTGGACCGCGACGCCTTCGTCAAGGCCTTCGCCGACATCTATGAGCACTCGCCGTGGGTTGCAGAAAAAGCCTACGACCTGGGTCAACTGGGCGAACTGAACGAGATCGAGGCGCTGCACCAGCGCATGAGCGACATCCTGCTCAGCGCCAACCATGAGGATCAACTGGCGCTGATCAATGCTCACCCGGACCTGGCCGGCAAGGCCGCCATCCAGGGCGAGCTGACCGAGTCCAGCACCAATGAACAGGCCGGCGCCGGTATCCACCAGTGCACCGCCGAAGAGTTCGCCCGTTTCACCGAACTCAACGACGCCTACAAGGCCAAGTTCAAGTTCCCGTTCATCATGGCGGTCAAGGGCAGTAACCGGCACCAGATCCTGGCCTCCTTCGAAAAGCGCATCCACAACGACGCCGATGCCGAATTCAAGGAAGCCCTGGCGCAGATCAACCTGATCGCCCTGTTCCGCCTGCTGCAACTTTAAAAGATGGTGCGATGGCCGCCCCGAGCGCGCGACACACTCGCCCTGGGGCTCGGCCCACACCCTAAACAGAACACAGAACAAAGAGATAACCGCATGCGCACTTTAGTGATCGAGCCCCTGACCAAAGAAGCCTTCGCCCCTTTCGGTGACGTGATCGAAACCGACGGCAGCGACCACTTCATGATCAACAACGGTTCGACCATGCGCTTCCACAAGCTCGCCACGGTCGAAACCGCCGAGCCCGAGGACAAAGCGATCATCAGCATCTTCCGCGCCGACGCCCTGGAGATGCCACTGACCGTACGCATGCTGGAACGCCATCCGCTGGGCAGCCAGGCTTTCATCCCGCTGCTCGGCAACCCCTTTCTGATCGTGGTCGCGCCAGTTGGCGATGCACCTGTATCAGGCTTGGTCCGTGCCTTCCGCAGTAATGGCAGGCAGGGCGTTAATTACCATCGCGGCGTCTGGCACCACCCGGTGCTGACGATCGAAAAGCGGGATGATTTCCTGGTGGTTGATCGCAGTGGTTCTGGCAACAACTGCGACGAGCATTACTTCACCGAGGATCAGATGCTGATCCTCAATCCCCACCAATAAGAAAAGGTCGGTCATCGTCTCGGTGATCGGCAAGAGGTACATACTGTGGAAGCACACCTTCACGAATGGCTGAACCTGAGCATTCGCTGGGTTCACATGATCACCGGTATCGCCTGGATCGGTGCATCGTTCTACTTCGTCTGGCTGGAAAACAACCTGAACCGGAGCAATCCGCGCGAAGGTCTGTCGGGTGACCTCTGGGCCATCCACGGCGGTGGTATCTACCACCTTGAGAAGTACAAGCTCGCACCGCCGAAGATGCCCGAGAACCTGCACTGGTTCAAATGGGAAGCCTATTTCACCTGGATGTCCGGTATCGCCCTGCTCTGCGTGGTGTTCTACTGGAACCCGAGCCTCTACCTGCTGGCGCCCGGCAGCACCCTGAGCGGTGCCGAAGGCGTGGCCATCGGTGTCGGCTCGCTGATCGCCTCCTGGTTCATCTACGACTTCCTGTGCGATTCGCCCCTGGGCAAACGCCCTGCCCTGCTCGGCGCCGTCCTGTTCGTGCTGATCATCGCGGCCTGCTTCGGCTTCAGCCTGGTGTTCAGCGGTCGTGGTGCCTACCTGCACACCGGCGCGATCATCGGCACCATCATGGTCGGCAACGTGTTCCGCATCATCATGCCGGCCCAGCGCCAGCTGGTGGCAGCCATCGAGAAGAACGAAACCCCTGATCCGGTCCTGCCGGCCAAGGGTCTGCTGCGTTCGCGCCACAACAACTACTTCACCCTGCCGGTGCTGTTCATCATGATCAGCAACCACTTCCCGAGCACCTACGGCAGCCAGTACAACTGGCTGATCCTGGCCGGGATCGCAGTGGCCGCGGTACTGATCCGTCACTACTTCAACACCCGTCACGAAAGCAACAAGTACGCCTGGACCCTGCCTGTCGGCGCCCTGGCGATGATCTGCCTGGCCTACGTGACAGGTCCCAAGCCGATGCCGACCGCACCTGAGCAAGCCGCGGCGAAGGTCGAGTACCAACCGCTGCCAGCGACTGCCATCGGTGGCAAGACCGCTGCCGAGCAACGTGCCGAAGACGCCGCCAAGGCTGCCCAGGCACCTGCTGCCCCGGCCGAAGCACCTGCCCAGGCAACCGCCCAGGCCGCCCCAGGTGGGTTCGAGAAGATCCACACTGTCATCCAGGAACGCTGCACCGTGTGCCACTCGGCCAAGCCGACCAGCCCGCTGTTCAGTGCCGCACCTGCCGGCGTGATGTTCGACACTCCGCAGCAGATCCAGGCCCAGGCCGCGCGCATTCAGGCGCAGGCTGTCGCCAGCCAGATCATGCCGCTGGGCAACATCACCCAGATGACCCAGGAAGAACGCAACATGGTCGGTGCCTGGATCGCCAAAGGCGCTCCGGTCAACTGATCGAAGCCGCAAGCTTCAAACCTCAAGCTGTAAGTAGTAGGTAACAAGCAAGCATCGAGCCCTGAGCCTCAAGCGGGAACCCCAAGCTTTTTCTTGAAGCTTGCCGCTTGAAGCTCGCGGCTTGGATCCGAGAATAAAAACAAAACTCGAGGTGCTGCATGTCCGAGTCCCGCAAGGCGTACATCCCCGTTGCGCCCCCACGACAGCCTCTGCCCCTGTTCCAACTGATCCTGGTGGGTCTGCAACATGTACTGCTGATGTACGGAGGTGCGATTGCCGTGCCTTTGATCATCGGCCAGGCCGCCGGACTGTCTCGTGAAGAAGTCGCTTTCCTGATCAACGCCGACCTGCTGGTCGCTGGCGTTGCCACCATGGTCCAATCGTTCGGTATCGGTCCCGTCGGCATTCGCATGCCGGTGATGATGGGTGCCAGCTTCGCTGCCGTCGGCAGCATGGTCGCCATGGCCGGCATGCCCGGCGTAGGCCTGCAAGGGATCTTCGGCGCGACCATCGCCGCCGGGTTCTTCGGCATGCTGATCGCCCCGTTCATGTCCAAGGTCGTGCGGTTCTTCCCGCCGCTGGTCACCGGTACCGTCATCACCTCGATCGGCCTCTCGCTGTTCCCGGTTGCGGTCAACTGGGCCGGTGGTGGTCATGAAGCCGATACCTTCGGCTCGCCGATCTACCTGCTGGTCGCAGGCCTGGTGCTGGCCGTGATCCTGCTGATCAACCGCTTCATGCGGGGGTTCTGGGTCAACGTCTCGGTGCTGGTCGGCATGGGCCTGGGCTACGTCCTGGCCGGTTCGATCGGCATGGTGGATCTCTCCGGCCTGTCCGAGGCACCGTGGCTGCAAGTGGTGACCCCACTGCACTTCGGCATGCCGACCTTCAGCCTGGCTCCGATCCTGTCCATGTGCCTGGTGGTGGTGATCATCTTCGTCGAGTCCACCGGCATGTTCCTTGCGCTGGGCAAGGTCACCGACCGTGAAGTCACCCCTGGCATGCTGCGTCGTGGCCTGATGTGCGACGCCGGTGCGTCGTTCGTTGCAGGTTTCTTCAACACCTTCACCCACTCCTCCTTCGCCCAGAACATCGGTCTGGTGCAGATGACCGGGGTACGCTGCCGCTACGTCACCATCGTCGCCGGCGCCCTGCTCATCCTGCTCAGCCTGTTGCCGAAGGCGGCCTTCCTGATCGCCTCGATCCCGCCCGCTGTACTGGGCGGCGCGTCCATCGCCATGTTCGGCATGGTCACGGCCACAGGGATCAAGATCCTTCAGGAAGCGGACATCTCCGACCGCCGCAACCAGCTACTGGTCGCGGTCAGCGTAGGCTTTGGCCTGATCCCTGTGGTCCGTCCGGAGTTCTTCGCGCAGATGCCACACTGGATGGAACCCATCACCCACAGTGGTATCGCCATGGCAACGGTCAGCGCTTTGGTGCTGAACCTGCTGTTCAACATCCTGGGTGGCGCCGAGCGCGCCGTGCATAACGCAGCCCACCAGCATTGAGCCAAGGGCGGCAATCCTGCCGCCCCGCTCTTTCATGCAGTAACCGCAACACCGGTGACCCACGCATGTGGGTCGCAGGGGGCGCTTGCGCGTCAAAAAACCACAAACAAAAACAAGAACCGGGAATCTCAACATGAAACGCATCACTTCGTCCCTGTTGCTGGGCAGCAGCCTGCTGGCCACCCTCCCCGCTGTCGCGGGCGACTTGTTGGAGTGGCACGGCGAAAGCCTGACCTACCTGTACGGCAAGGACTTCAAGGTCAACCCAGGCATTCAGCAGACGGTGACGTTCGAACACGCCAACCGGTGGAAGTACGGCGACACCTTCCTGTTCATCGACAAGACCTTCTACAACGGCCAGGCCGATGCCAACAAAGGCACTACCACCTACTACGGCGAATTCAGCCCACGCCTGTCGCTGGGACGGATCTTCGACCGCAACCTCTCGTTCGGTCCGGTCAAGGACGTACTGATCGCCATGACCTACGAGCGCGGTGAAGGTGACAACGAAGCCTATCTGATCGGTCCTGGCTTTGCCCTGAACGTGCCGGGCTTCAACTACTTCAACCTGAACTTCTATGTACGTAACACCGAAGGCAGCCGCCCGGGTGATAACGTCTGGCAGATCACGCCTAACTGGTCCTACACCATTCCCGTGGGCAAGTCCGACATTCTCATCGATGGCTACATCGACTGGGTGGTGGACAACGACCAAACCCGTCGTGGCACCTACCACGCCAACCTGCAGTTCAACCCACAGGTCAAGTACGACCTGGGCAAGGCGTTGAACTGGGGCGCCAAGCAGCTGTATGTGGGTATCGAATACAGCTACTGGAAAGACAAGTACGGCATCGACAACAGCGGCAACATCGACAGCAACCAGAGCGTCACCAGCGCCCTGGTGAAAGTACACTTCTAAAAGTTGACTCTCTGTTCAGGTTTTATGCCATAGTTACTCCCGGACGGAGTACTTGAGGCCAGGCGCGCAAGTGGGTAATCTGCGCGCCCCCTCGATCAGGGCAGGAAGGATCCTGCCCGCGTTTACTGACCGCTCAGTCAATGAATTAGGGCGGTTGGCCAACGTGTTGCCAGCCTGAAACACCCATTTCATCCGTTCAGAACGTAGTCGAGCAGGATGGTTGTGACCAACCGGAAATGTTGGCGCAGCTCTTGCCCATTAGCTGTGGCCAATCGAAAAAAACTGACTCAAAAGACAAAAAATGCGCCTCAAGAGCGCTGACAACAGATCCACTCAAGGGAGCGACCTGCGCAATGCGTACCATCAACAGCCTGATTCTTGCCGGCGGCCTGCTGGCGTCCGGTGCCAGCTTCGCCGGCGATCTGCTGCAATGGCAGAACAACAGCCTCACCTACCTGTGGGGCAAGAACTTCAAGGTGAATCCTGAAACCCAACAGACCGTCACCTTCGAACACGCCGACGGGTGGAAATACGGCGACAACTTCATCTTCGTCGACAAGATCTTCTACCAAGGCAAGAAAGACGCGAACAACGGCCCCAACACCTACTACGGCGAGATCAGCCCGCGCCTGTCGTTCGGCAAGATCTTCGACCAGAAGCTCGAGTTCGGCCCGATCAAAGACGTGTTGCTGGCCATGACCTATGAGTTCGGCGAGGGCGACACCGAGTCCTACCTGATCGGTCCCGGCTTCGACCTGGCCATCCCAGGCTTCGACTACTTCCAGCTGAACTTCTACCAGCGCACTACCGACGGCAGCCGTCCGGGTGACAACGTCTGGCAGATCACCCCGGTCTGGTCCTACACCATTCCCGTAGGTTCGTCGGACATCCTCATCGACGGCTTCATGGACTGGGTCGTGGACAATGACGAGAACCGCCGTGGCGACTACCACGCGAACCTGCACTTCAATCCGCAGGTCAAGTACGACCTGGGCAAGGCGCTGAAGGTGGGCGAGAAGCAGTTGTACGTAGGTATCGAGTACGACTACTGGAAGAACAAGTACGGCATCAAAGACAGCGATGGCTTCACCACCGATCAGAACACCATGAGCTTCCTGCTCAAGTACCACTTCTGATGCACTGAAACGTAACAGCGCCCCTAAAAGGGGTCGCTGTTACGTTTAATCCAGAAACATCATTATCCTCGTAACTTCCCACGTCGCGCTAGCGATAGAAAGAACTTGTCTTGGAAATCAAGAATACGCTGGCAGGCAATACACCGCCCAGCCCCCACAGCGCTATTTCCACCTGATGATGTTCAAGCACTCTTAGAATATCCAGCACCAGCATTACGCTGCTTACCGCCAGCGCCAGACCGAACATCGCACAACACTTCACCAGCTCCTCGATACCGATGCCTCGCTGGAGGAAATGCAAGCCCAGCGCACCCCACGCCAGCACCAGGAACAGATAAAGCGCGAGATGATAGACATCGTACGTCAACACATTACCGAACATGAATAAGTCCCCTTCCTTGCGAAATAAAGAAACGCCTACGCTATAAAAGCGAAATTTCCTACATCAAGCTGCGCTTTTTTGACAATTCTTTTGCAAATGCACTGTTAGCTTAGTTGCCGTCATGCATCCGTAAGAATATAGGAAAATTTCATGCGCGCATCGCTCGCTGCCCCCTGGCGTTTTCTCCTGCTACTTTGCTCACTTTGGTTCGGCATATTTGTGCTGACTCGACTCACACTGCTCATCACGCATCTGGATGAGTTTCAAGGCAACTACGTCTCGTTGTTCTTCAGTGCCACGCTGTATGACGTGAGTTTCCTCGCCTACGCTGCCCTGCCGATGAGCCTGTACCTGGCGCTCTGCCCCGCAGTGCTGTGGCGCTCTCGTGCACATCGCGGCTTGTTGCGCATCGTGCTGGCGACGAGCCTGTTCCTGATGCTGTTCGTCGCTGTGGCGGAATGGCTGTTCTGGGACGAGTTCGGCGTGCGCTTCAACTTCATCGCGGTCGATTACCTGGTGTATTCCAAGGAAGTGCTGGACAACATCCGCGAGTCCTATCCGATCCCGACGCTGCTCAGTGCCCTGGCGGTCACTGCCGTGGTGCTCACCTTGCTGCTGCAAAAGCCCTTTGCCTGGGCCCTGTCGGGACCGGCGAGCGATAGGCGCCAACGCCTGCTGGGGGTTGCCACTGTGGCGGGGCTCTGCGCAGTGGCGGCGCTAGCAATCGACCAGCAGTTTCCCCGTGGGCAAGACGGTAATGCCTACCAGCGTGAACTCGCCAGCAACGGGCCATATCAGTTCTTTGCCGCCTTTCGAAACAACGAGCTCGACTACACCCAGTTCTATGCCAGTCTCGGCGCGGACGAGGTCGGTGCCCAGATGCACAAGGAACTGGCCGAAGCCAACGCCCGCTTCCACGCAGGCGAGCCTCAGGATATCCGCCGACACATCACGGCCAGCGGCCCACAGCGAACCCCGAATATCATTCTGGTGACGATCGAGAGCTTCAGCGCCAAATACATGGGCAGCAACGGTGATGCTCGCAATCTCACCCCCAACCTCGATGCCTTACGTAGCCAGAGCCTGTACTTCAATAACTTCTATGCCACCGGCACCCGCACTGATCGCGGCCTGGAAGCGATCACTCTGTCGATTCCACCAACCCCGGGACGTTCGATCGTCAAGCGCATCGGCCGCGAGAGTGGCTATGCCAGTCTTGGCCAGCAACTGTCGGCGGTGGGCTACGACGCAGTGTTCGTCTATGGCGGGCGTGGCTATTTCGACAACATGAACGCCTTCTTCGGTGGCAACGGGTACCGCATCGTCGACCAGAGTAGCGTCGATGAAAGCGAAATCACCTTCAAGAATGCCTGGGGTATGGCCGACGAAGACTTGTATCATCAGGCAATAAAGCTGGCAGATGCCGATCATGCCAAGCAGGTACCGTTCTTTCTGCAATTGATGACCACCTCCAACCACCGCCCATACACCTACCCGGACGGTCGGATCGACATTCCCTCGGGCGAAGGCCGAGAAGGTGCGGTGAAGTACACCGACTATGCGATTGCGCAGTTCCTGCGCCAGGTCCAGGACAAGCCCTGGTTCGACAATACGCTGTTCGTCTTCGTCGCCGACCACACCGCCGGCAGCGCTGGCGTGGAAGACCTGCCGGTGAACAACTACCAGATCCCACTATGGATCTACGCCCCCAAGCTGATCGAGCCACGCGAAACGTCAATGCTGGCCAGCCAGATCGACCTGGCCCCGACGCTGCTTGGCTTGCTCAACTTGAGTTATACCTCGACGTTCTTCGGTCGTGACCTGCTGCGTAACGACGAACTGCCGCCACGTGTGCTGATTGGCAACTACCAGCACCTGGGCCTGTTCGACGGCAAGGACCTGGCCATTCTCAGTCCGCGCGGCGGTTTGCGAGTCCATGAGGATGCCTTGGGCAACAGTCGTGAACTCAAGGTTGGCGACGACAACCCGCTCATCCGACGGGCGATCACCTATTACCAAAGTGCTGCCTATGATTTCAGCAACGGCCTGCTGGCCTGGAAACCACAGCAGGAAGAAAACATAACGGTCAGCCCCTGATCGCCCGCCAGATCCTGGACACGACACCGACCGCGGCCAGCACCACGGCGCCGGCGATCACGCCGGCCACGCCATTGAGCAGGCCGCCGGTCAACGACCCGCCCCGCCCTTCGCTGAATGCCTCGATGGCGTGATGCAGCGGCTCGATGCCATGCACCAGGATGCCTCCACCGACCAAGAACATGGCCGCGGTGCCGATCACAGAGAGGCTTTTCATCATGTACGGCGCAGCCCGCAGGATGCCATTGCCCACGGCGCGGGCCAGGCTGGACGTCTTGGTCGTCATCCACAAGCCCAGGTCGTCGAGCTTGACGATGCCGCCCACCAAGCCGTAAACGCCGATGGTCATCACCACGGCGATGCCCGAGAGCACGACGATCTGCTGAGTCAGCGGCGAATCGGCGACGATGCCCAGGGTGATGGCGATGATTTCCGCCGAGAGGATGAAGTCGGTGCGCACCGCACCCTTGATCTTGTCTTTCTCATAGGCCACCAGGTCGATGTTCGGATCGGCCAGGGCCTCGTTGCGCGCGTTGTGCTGCGCCTGGTCTTCGTCCTTGCTGTGCAGGAACTTGTGCGCCAGCTTCTCGAAGCCCTCGAAACACAGGTAGGCACCGCCGAGCATCAGCAAGGGTGTCACCGCCCAAGGGATGAACGCACTGATCAGCAGGGCCGCCGGCACCAGGATCGCTTTGTTCACCAGCGAGCCCTTGGCCACCGCCCACACCACCGGAATCTCGCGATCTGCGCGCACCCCGGTGACCTGCTGGGCGTTGAGTGCCAGGTCGTCGCCCAGCACCCCCGCGGTCTTCTTCGCCGCGACCTTGGTCATCACCGAAACGTCGTCGAGCACCGTGGCGATGTCGTCGATCAGTACCAGTAGACTGCTTCCTGCCATGTTTGCCTGCATCCCGTGGATTGAGTGGGTCGATTCTAGCCGAAAGAGGCCGCCTTGAGCGCCCGACAAGGCGGGTGCTACCATGCCGAACCCTCTCTTAGAGGTGGCCAGACAAAGGAAGATTCCCGACATGAGCACCATTCGCGAGCGCAACAAGGAGCTGATCCTGCGCGCGGCCAGCGAAGAATTCGCCGACAAGGGCTTCGCCGCCACCAAGACCAGCGACATCGCCGCCAAGGCCGGCCTGCCCAAGCCGAACGTCTATTACTATTTCAAATCCAAGGAAAACCTCTACCGCGAGGTCCTTGAAAGCATCATCGCGCCGATCATGCAGGCCTCCACGCCGTTCAATGCCGACGGCGATCCCAAGGAAGTGCTCAGCGGCTACATCCGCTCGAAGATCCGCATCTCCCGCGACCTGCCCCACGCCTCGAAGGTGTTCGCCAGCGAGATCATGCACGGTGCCCCGCACCTCTCGCCCAACCAGGTGCAACAGCTCAACGACCAGGCGCGGCACAACATCGAGTGCATCCAGCACTGGATCGAGCGCAAGCAGATCGCCCCGGTCGACCCGCATCACCTGATGTTCAGCATCTGGGCGGCGACGCAGACCTATGCCGACTTCGACTGGCAGATCTCCGTGGTCACCGGCAAGCCCAAGCTGGCCGACAGTGACTATGACGCGGCGGCCGAGACCATCATCCGGCTGGTGCTCAAAGGCTGCGAGCCCGAAGCCGCCTGACACGATTGCGGGGTTGCGATGCAGCCCTTTCGCGACAAAAAGCCGCACGCAGCTGACGTCATGCCCTCTGCGAAAAAAGGCCGCTCCCCAGGTACAACGCCCCCTATGAGGGCAGCGATGAACCTAGGGGAGCGGCCTTTTTTCGCGACAGGCCGCGCGAAGCGGCCCGCGGATTCGAAAACTTATGCAGCTACGCCAGCGTCGGCCTTCAGCCCCGCCTCCTCGATCGCACTGATCGCGCATTGCTCGTCGATATCCGACGTATCCCCGCTGATCCCTACCGCACCCAGCACCTTGCCCGCCTGATCACGAATCAGCACACCACCAGGCGCCGGTACCACCGGGCTCTCGCCCAAGCCATTGAGCGCGGCGAAGAATGCCGGGCGTTGCTGCGCATCCAGCGCCAGCAGGCGCGAGCCCTTGCCCAGGGCGACGGCCCCCCAGGCCTTGCCCATGGCCACCTGCGGCCGCAGCAGGCTGGCGCCATCCTCCCGCTGCAGCGCCAGCAGGTGCCCGCCAGCGTCCAGTACCGCCACCGTCAAGGGAGCGGCGTTGATCTTGCGACCCGCTGACAGCGCGGCGTTCACCAGGCTGACGGCGACTTTAAGGGTCAATGCGTTCATGGAAAGGTCCTCTTCTTGTTGTGAGAAGCCCTAAGGGCAGTTGAAAACCGGATAGAGACAATAGAACACAACGGAGAGATTTTTTGTATACAATAATTTTAGACGATCGTGCACGATCAGACGAAACGCCGTTTTCACAGGCTTCCCGACGAAAGCCACTTCCGCTGATGAAAATGGATTGACCTAAGGCGCCGAGCGTGAATACACTCTGTCGCAAAGCAAGTTGTATACAATTACAAAATCGATGAGGCACAAACCATGAGCAAAATGAGAGCAATCGATGCAGCCGTTCTGGTCATGCGCCGTGAAGGTGTAGATACCGCGTTCGGCATCCCGGGGGCTGCTATCAACCCGCTGTACTCGGCCCTGAAGAAAGTCGGTGGCATCGATCACGTCCTCGCTCGCCACGTCGAAGGCGCTTCCCACATGGCCGAGGGTTACACCCGCGCCAACCCGGGCAATATCGGTGTGTGCATCGGCACCTCCGGCCCTGCCGGTACCGACATGGTGACCGGTCTGTACAGCGCTTCGGCCGACTCCATCCCAATTCTGTGCATCACCGGCCAAGCGCCTCGTGCTCGCCTGCACAAGGAAGACTTCCAGGCCGTTGATATCACCAACATCGTCAAGCCGGTCACCAAGTGGGCCACCACCGTTCTGGAACCAGGCCAGGTGCCTTACGCCTTCCAGAAGGCCTTCTACGAAATGCGCACCGGCCGCCCAGGCCCTGTGTTGATCGACCTGCCGTTCGACGTGCAGATGGCCGAGATCGAATTCGACATCGACGCCTACCAGCCGCTGCCAGTCCACAAGCCAGCCGCCAGCCGTGTCCAGGCTGAAAAAGCCCTGGCCATGCTCAACGAAGCCGAGCGTCCGCTGATCGTTTCCGGCGGTGGCGTGATCAACGCCGATGCCAGCGAGAAACTGGTCGAGTTCGCCGAGCTGACCGGCGTACCGGTCATCCCGACCCTGATGGGCTGGGGCACCATTCCTGACGACCACCCGCAGATGGTCGGCATGGTCGGCCTGCAGACTTCGCACCGCTACGGCAACGCCACCTTGCTGAAATCCGACCTGGTGTTCGGTATCGGTAACCGTTGGGCCAACCGTCATACCGGTTCCGTCGACGTCTACACCGAAGGCCGCAAGTTCGTTCACGTGGACATCGAGCCGACCCAGATCGGTCGCGTTTTCACCCCGGACCTGGGCATCGTCTCTGACGCAGGCGCCGCACTGGATGCCTTCCTGGAAGTGGCCCGCGAGTGGAAAGCCGCCGGCAAGCTCAAGTGCCGTCGCGAGTGGCTGGAAGACTGCCAGCAGCGCAAGTCGAGCCTGCAGCGCAAGACCCACTTCGACAACGTGCCGGTCAAGCCGCAGCGCGTCTACGAAGAAATGAACCAGGTCTTCGGCAAGGACACCTGCTACGTCAGCACCATCGGTCTGTCGCAGATCGCTGGCGCCCAGTTCCTGCACGTGTACAAGCCGCGTCACTGGATCAACTGCGGCCAGGCCGGCCCGCTGGGCTGGACCATCCCGGCTGCCCTGGGTGTGGTCAAGGCAGACCCTTCGCGCAAAGTCGTCGCGCTGTCCGGTGACTACGACTTCCAGTTCATGATCGAAGAGCTGGCGGTAGGCGCCCAGTTCAACCTGCCGTACGTCCACGTGCTGGTGAACAACGCCTACCTGGGCCTGATCCGCCAGGCGCAGCGTGGCTTCGACATGGATTACTGTGTACAACTGGCGTTCGAGAACATCAACGCCACCGAAGCGGGCAGCTACGGCGTCGATCACGTGGCCGTGGTCGAAGGCCTGGGCTGCAAGGCACTGCGCGTGTTCGAACCGGCTGAAATCGCCCCTGCCCTGCTCAAGGCGCAGAAGATGGCCGAAGAGTTCCGCGTGCCGGTGGTGGTCGAGGTGATCCTCGAGCGCGTGACCAACATTTCCATGGGTACCGAAATCAACGCGGTCAACGAGTTCGAAGACCTCGCCCTGGTCGGCAACGACGCGCCTACCGCGATCTCGCTGCTGGACTGACCGCCTGACGCCCCCGCGCCGGCTGTGCCGGGGGCCTTCTTCTGCAAGGAGACAACCATGCCTCGCTTCGCTGCCAACCTGTCCATGCTGTTCACCGAGCAGGACTTCCTGGCCCGCTTCAAGGCCGCCGCCGACGCTGGCTTCAGCGGTGTCGAATACCTCTTCCCGTACGATTTCAGCGCCGCCGAGATCAAGCAGCAACTCGACGCCCACGGCCTGACCCAGGTGCTGTTCAACCTGCCGGCCGGCGACTGGGGCAAAGGCGAGCGCGGCATCGCGTGCAACCCTGAGCGCGTCGAAGAATTCCGCGCCGGTGTCGACAAGGCCATCGAATACGCCAAGGTACTGGGCAACACCCAGGTCAACTGCCTGGCCGGCATCCGCCCGCAAGGCCCGGACTGCGCCACCGTCCGCAAGACCTTCGTCGACAACCTCAAGTACGCCGCCGACAAGCTCAAGGCTGCAGGTATCCGCCTGGTCATGGAAATGATCAACACCCGTGACATTCCGGGCTTCTACCTGAACACCACCAAGCAGGCCCTGGAAATCCAGGCCGAAGTCGGCAGTGACAACCTGTTCCTGCAGTACGACATCTACCACATGCAGATCATGGAAGGTGACCTGGCTCGCACCATGGAAACCAACCTGAAGCTGATCAACCACATCCAGCTGGCCGACAACCCCGGCCGCAACGAACCAGGCACCGGCGAGATCAACTATCGCTTCCTGTTCGAGCACCTGGACCGCATCGGTTACCAGGGCTGGGTGGGCGCGGAATACAAGCCGCTGACCACCACCGAGGCAGGCCTGGGCTGGTTGAAGACGCACAACGCAATCTAAAAGCTGAGTACAGCCCCTGTGGGACACCAGACATTGTGGGAGCGGGTTCACCCGCGAACACCGGCAAAGCCGGTGCCATCCACAAAACTGTCTGCTTCGCGGGTAAACCCGCTCCCACAGTGACCGCGGCTCACTTGAGATTCCTACAAATACAAAGAGGCACATTCTCATGGCTAAAATCGGTTTCATCGGCACCGGCATCATGGGCAACCCAATGGCCCAGAACCTGCAAAAGGCGGGTCACAGCCTGTTCGTTTCCATCCACCACGACGCCGCCCCTGCCAACCTGGTCGCTGCAGGCGCCGTCGCCCTGGCCAACCCGAAGGAAGTGGCCCAGGAAGCCGAATTCATCATCGTCATGGTCCCGGACACCCCGCAGGTCGAATCCGTCCTGTTCGGTGAGAACGGCGTTGCCGAAGGCGCAGGCCCGAACAAAGTCGTGATCGACATGAGCTCGATCTCCCCCACTGCCACCAAAGTCTTCGCCGAGAAGATCAAGGCCACCGGCGCTGCCTACCTGGATGCCCCGGTCTCCGGCGGTGAAGTCGGCGCCAAAGCCGGCACCCTGAGCATCATGGTCGGCGGCTGCCCGAAAGCCTTCGAACGCGCTCTGCCGCTGTTCGAAGCCATGGGCAAGAACATCACCCGCGTCGGCGGCAACGGCGACGGCCAGACCGCCAAGGTCGCCAACCAGATCATCGTCGCCCTGAACATCCAGGCCGTTGGCGAAGCCCTGCTGTTCGCCGCCAAGAACGGCGCGGACCCAGCCAAGGTTCGTGAGGCGCTGATGGGTGGCTTCGCTTCCTCGAAGATCCTGGAAGTGCACGCCGAGCGCATGATCAAGGGCACCTTCGATCCAGGCTTCCGCATCAACCTGCACCAGAAGGACCTGAACCTGGCCCTGCAAGGCGCCAAGGAGCTGGGCATCAACCTGCCCAACACCTCCAACGCCCAGCAAGTGTTCAGCACCTGCGTCGCCCTGGGCGGCGGCAACTGGGACCACTCGGCGCTGATCAAAGGCCTGGAGCACATGGCCAACTTCTCGATCCGCGACGAGAAATAAGCTTCAAGCTGTAAGCCTCAAGTGGCGAGCAAACGCAAATCTGCATTTCGCTCGCGGCTTGTAGCTTGAAGCTTGCAGCTCTGGGGACCGCCCCTGGTTCGGCCTGCACGGAGGCAGTTCCAGGGGCGTTTTCGATTCTGCAGAACAATAAGATTTTGGGAGCCTGCCATGTCGGTCGATCCACAAAGAATTCTCCGCGAGCTGTTCGACACAGCCATCGCCGCCGCTCACCCCCGCCAGGTTCTTGAACCCCACCTGCCCGCCGACCGCAGCGGCCGCGTCATCGTCATCGGTGCCGGCAAGGCGGCCGCGGCCATGGCCGAAGTGGTCGAGAAGAGCTGGAAGGGCGAGGTGTCCGGCCTGGTCGTGACCCGCTACGGGCACGGCGCCAACTGCCAGAAGATCGAGGTGGTCGAAGCCGCCCACCCGGTTCCCGATGCCGCTGGCCTGGCCGTGGCCAAGCGCGTGCTCGAACTGGTCAGCAACCTCACTGAAGACGACCGGGTGATCTTCCTGCTCTCCGGCGGTGGCTCGGCCCTGCTGGCCCTGCCTGCCGAAGGCCTGACCTTGGCCGACAAGCAGCAGATCAACAAAGCCCTGCTCAAGTCCGGCGCCACCATCGGCGAGATGAACTGCGTGCGCAAGCACCTCTCGGCCATCAAGGGCGGCCGCCTGGCCAAGGCGTGCTGGCCTGCCACCGTCTACACCTACGCGATCTCCGACGTACCGGGCGACCTGGCCACGGTCATCGCCTCCGGCCCCACCGTGGCCGATCCAAGCACCTCGGCCGACGCCCTGGCCATCCTCAAGCGCTACAACATCGAAGCGCCCCAGGCAGTCATCGACTGGCTCAACAATCCTGCGTCGGAAACCGTCAAGGCCGATGACCCGGCGTTGGCACGCAGCCACTTCAAGCTGATCGCCAAACCTCAGCAGTCCCTGGAGGCGGCAGCGGTCAAAGCACGCCAGGCAGGCTTCAGCCCGCTGATCCTGGGCGATCTTGAAGGCGAATCGCGCGAAGTGGCCAAGGTCCATGCCGGCATCGCCCGTCAGATCGTGCTGCACGGCCAGCCACTGAAGGCGCCCTGCATCATCCTCTCCGGCGGCGAGACCACCGTCACCGTGCGCGGCAATGGCCGCGGCGGGCGCAACGCCGAGTTCCTGCTGAGCCTCACCGAGAATCTCAAGGGCCTGGCAGGCGTGTACGCCCTGGCCGGTGACACCGACGGCATCGACGGCTCCGAAGAAAATGCCGGCGCCATTATGACCCCGGACAGCTACGCCAACGCCCAGGCCCTGGGCCTGTCGGCGTCCGATGAGCTGGACAACAACAATGGCTATGGCTACTTCGCCGCACTGGATGCGCTGATCGTCACCGAGCCGACCCGCACCAACGTCAACGACTTCCGTGCCATCCTGATCCTCGAGACCCAGCCATCATGACGCCTGATAAGAAAGTCAAAATCCTCGCGACCCTCGGCCCTGCGATCAAAGGCATCGAGGACATCCGCCAGCTGGTCGAGGCCGGGGTGAACATCTTCCGCCTGAACTTCAGCCACGGCGAGCACGCCGACCATGCGCTGCGCTATCAGTGGATCCGCGAAGTCGAGCAGCAGCTGAACTACCCGCTGGGCATCCTGATGGACCTGCAGGGGCCGAAACTGCGCGTCGGCCGTTTCGCCGACGGCAAGATCCAGCTGCAACGCGGCCAGGCCCTGCGCCTGGATCTGGACACAACCCCAGGCGACAACCGCCGGGTCAACCTGCCCCATCCGGAAATCATCGCCGCGCTGGAGCCAGGCATGGACCTGCTGCTCGACGACGGCAAGCTGCGCCTGCGGGTGACCGCCAAACACAGCGATGCCATCGACACCGAAGTGGTCGCCGGCGGTGAGCTGTCCGACCGCAAGGGCGTCAACGTACCCCAGGCCGTGCTCGACCTCAGCCCGCTGACCGAAAAAGACCGCCGCGACCTGGCCTTCGGCCTGGACCTGGGCGTGGACTGGGTCGCCCTGTCGTTCGTCCAGCGTCCCGAGGACATCATCGAGGCCCGCCAATTGATCGGCGATCGCGCCTACCTGATGGCCAAGATCGAGAAGCCGTCGGCAGTGGAGCAACTGCAAGCGATCGCCGAGCTGTCCGACGCGATCATGGTCGCCCGTGGCGACTTGGGCGTGGAAGTACCCGCCGAGAGCGTGCCGCAGATCCAGAAGCGCATCATCAACACCTGCCGCCAGCTCGGCCGTCCGGTGGTGGTGGCCACGCAGATGCTCGAGTCCATGCGTTTCTCCCCTGCCCCGACCCGCGCCGAGGTCACCGACGTGGCCAATGCCGTGGCCGAAGGCACCGACGCGGTCATGCTGTCGGCCGAAACGGCCTCGGGTGAGTACCCGCTGGAAGCCGTGCAGATGATGAGCAAGATCATCCGCCAGGTAGAGAACGGCCCGGACTACCAGGCCCAGCTCGACGTTGGCCGGCCCAAGGCCGAAGCCACGGTGTCGGATGCCATCAGCTGCGCGATCCGTCGCATCAGCGGCATCCTGCCGGTGGCCGTGCTGGTCAATTACAGCGAGTCGGGTTCGTCGACCCTGCGCGCGGCGCGCGAGCGTCCGCGTGCACCGATCCTCAACCTGACGCCTAACCTGGCCACCGCCCGTCGTCTGAGCGTGACCTGGGGCGTGCATTCGGTGGTCAATGACCGACTGCGTCAGGTCGACGAGATCTGCTCCACGGCCCTGGAGATCGCCCAGGCCCAAGGCATGGCCAGCCGTGGCGACACGCTGCTGATCACCGCCGGTGTGCCTTTCGGCAAGCCAGGGACGACTAATACCCTGCGAATCGAGACCTTGGCCTGATTCACCCTGGGGCGCCTGCGCCCCTGATCGCGGTCCTCGCCAGCGCCCTGCGGATGTGCATTCCCGTGGGGGCTGGCGAAGCCTGCGATAGAGGGCCCAGCCCTCCCCATGAACAACAACCGGCGGAAAACCCGAGGCCCAGAAGAGGCCCACCGCTTCCCTTCCCACCTTCCTGACTGCCCCATGTACACCAAGAATTTCGTCAACCCGTGCCCCGACTGGGCCACGGCTTTGCTCAACGGCTTCAGCCAGGTCCTGCTGCTGCGCAATCCTTTTTGCGGCCTGTGCTGCCTGCTGGCCCTTCTGCTGACCGCCCCGAACCTGGTCGGCGGTGCCCTGCTCGGTGCCCTGGCCGGGCTGCTCACCGCTCAGCGCCGCGGTTATGAACGCGCTGACCGCCAGGCCGGGTTGTACAGCTACAACGGTGTGCTGATCGGGATACTGATCGCCGCCCTGCTGCCCTGGTCGGCCATCGTGCCGCCACTGATCATCGCCGCCGGTGGTCTTTCCAGCATCCTCACACACCAGTGGCGCAAGCGCGGCGGCAAACTGCTCGTCGCCTATACCGCGCCCTTCGTGCTGCTGGGCTGGGGCACATTGCTGATGACAGAACCGATGCCCGCACTGTTCACCGAAGCCAACCCGCTATACGCCCTGCTGCGTGGCGTGGGCCAGATCTTCCTGCTGGACAACCCGTTGGCCGGCCTGCTGATCGTCATCGGCATGCTCGTGGCCAACCCCTACGCCGCGCTTTGGGCCTTGCTGGGCTCAGCCATCGGCGGCGGTGTCGCGTTGCTGGCAGGCGAAGCCCAGGCGGCCTGGATGGGGCTGTACGGCTTCAACGCTGCGCTCGCCGCGCTGGCCTTCAGCCGTCAGGGCGAGCGCTTCTGGGTGACCTTGCTGGCCATTGCCCTGGCTTTGCTGTTGCAACCCTTGTTCAACCGAATGCCGATCGCCGGCCTGACCGCACCCTTCGTCACCGCTTGCTGGTTGATGCATGTGGGCAGTCATCTGCTGCAACTGAGCCAACGCCGCAACGTCGATCGCTTGCACAGCTAAAACGCAGCCCCTAGGCTCTGCCCATCGCACAAGGGAACGAGCCCATGGAAAACCCTGCGAGCCTGCGCCAGCGGCTCTACGTCATCGTCTTCCAGACCGACACCGTCGCCGGCCGGCGCTTCGACAAGATCCTGCTCTTGATCATTCTCGCCAGCCTGGTGACGGTGATCCTCGACAGCATCGACGAGGTCCATCAGGGCTATGCCGGCGTGCTGGCCATGATCGAATGGGGCTTCACGGCGATCTTCCTGGTGGAGTACCTGGCCCGGCTGTACTGCTCGCCCAAGCCTCTGCGCTACGCCTTCAGCTTCTACGGGCTGGTCGATCTGCTGGCGATCGTGCCGGGGATCATCGCCCTGTACTACAGCGACGCCCAGTACCTGCTGATCGTGCGGGTCATCCGGATGCTGCGGATCTTCCGCGTGCTCAAGCTCAGCCCCTACCTCAAGCAGGCTCATTACCTGCTGGCGGCGCTGCAAGGCAGCAAGCAGAAGATCATCGTCTTTCTGGTGAGCGTCTCCACGCTGGTGACGGTGTTCGGCACACTGATGTATGTCGTCGAGGGCCCTGAGCACGGGTTCACCAGCATTCCCAAGGGCATCTACTGGGCCATCGTCACCCTCACCACGGTGGGCTTTGGCGACATCGTGCCCAAGACTCCTCTGGGCCAGGTACTGTCGTCGCTGGTGATGATCACCGGTTACTCGATCATCGCGGTGCCCACCGGCATTTTCACCGCCGAGCTGGCCAACGCCTTGCGCGGCGAACAGCTGCAACACGACTGCCCCACCTGCCGCAAGAACACCCACGAGCATGGCGCCGCATTCTGCTCACGCTGCGGCAATGCACTGTTCCCGAAAAACGAATAAGCAAAGAGCCATTTGGTCTTTAAGGCCTCAAGAACCAAAGGTTATAGTCGCTGGCAAATTGCCAAACATTTGAACCAGAACAAGGATAGCTTCGTGAAAAAGCTCTTCACCGCCTCGCTGCTCGCCGCAGGACTCGCCTTGGGCAACCTGGCCCAGGCCGCTCCGACCCTGCTGAACGTTTCCTATGACGTGATGCGCGACTTCTACAAGGACTACAACCAGGCGTTCCAGAAGCATTGGGAAGCCGAGCACAACGAGAAGGTCAACGTGCAGATGTCCTTCGGCGGCTCGAGCAAGCAGGCCCGGGCAGTGATCGATGGCCTGCCGGCCGATGTCATCACCATGAACATGGCCACCGACATCAACGCCTTGGCCGACAACGGCAAGCTGGTGCCGGAGAACTGGGTCTCGCGCCTGCCGAACAACAGCGCACCCTTCACCTCCGCCACCGTGTTCATCGTACGCAAGGGCAACCCGAAGGCCCTGAAGGATTGGCCCGACCTGCTCAAGGACGGCGTGCAGGTGATCGTGCCCAATCCCAAGACCTCGGGTAACGGCCGCTACACCTACCTCTCCGCCTGGGGCTATGTGCTCAAGCAGGGCGGCGACGAAGCCAAGGCCCGCGACTTCGTCGGCAAACTGTTCAAGCAGGCACCGGTGCTCGATACCGGTGGCCGCGCCGCTACCACCACCTTCATGACCAACCAGATCGGCGATGTGCTGGTGACGTTCGAGAACGAGGCCGAGATGATCGCCCGCGAGTTCGGCCGCGACCAGTTCGAAGTGATCTACCCGAGCGTGTCGGCCGAAGCCGAACCGCCGGTGAGCGTGGTCGACAAAGTCGTCGAGCGCAAGAAGTCCCGCGCCGTGGCCGAGGAGTACCTGAAGTACCTGTGGTCGCCGGCGGCCCAGGAGATCGCTGCGCAGAACTACCTGCGTCCGCGTGATGCCACTGTCCTGGCCAAATACACCGACCGCTTCCCGAAAGTCGACTTCCTGTCGGTGGAGAAGATCTTCGGTGACTGGCGCACCGTGCAGAAGACCCACTTCAACGACGGCGGCGTGTTCGACCAGATCTACACCAGCAAGTAAACGAGAAAGGGGGCTTCGAGCCCCCTTTTTCATGGTGTGGTGAATGTACGTAATTCTTTGCGGGCAGACCCGCTTCCACGGGGCGATTGTCTGCTCTGTGGAAGCAGGCTTACCCGCGAAGCGGCCAACGCGGCTTGCTGCATTCAGGCCTGCTGACGGAACACCAGCGCCTTCAGCCCACCTTCCGGATCCGCATCCGGAAACTCCGGCGGGTTGTCCAGCCGCTCGACGAATGCCAGCCCTGGCGCATGCTCGGCCATGCCCTCGATCAAAAAGCCCGGTCCGATCCCCGGGTCGTTGACACAGGCCAGCACCGTCCCCCCTGGCGTCAACAACTCGGGCAAACGGCGCAGGATCTTGGCGTAGTCCTGGGTCAGCACGAAACTGCCCTTCTGGAAGGTGGGCGGGTCGATGATGATCAGGTCATAAGGCCCGTACTTGCGCACCTTGCCCCAGGACTTGAACAACTCATGGCCCAGGTACGCGACGCGCGATGAATCATGATCATTGAGCCGGTGGTTCTCACGCCCACGGGATAACGCGGCCTTGGCCATGTCCAGGTTGACCACCTGCTGCGCACCGCCGGCGATCGCCGCCACCGAGAACCCACAGGTGTAGGCGAACAGGTTGAGCACCCGCTTGCCCGCGGCCTGCTCGCGCACCCAGCGACGGCCGTAGCGCATGTCCAGGAACAGCCCGTTGTTCTGGCGCACCCCCAGGTCGAGCAGGTACTTGAGCCCGTCTTCCACCACCTCGCGTTGCTGGCAAGGCTCGCCCTGCAGCCATTGGCCAGGGCTCTCGGGCAGGTAGCGGTGCTGGATGAGGATGGCCTGGCCGGTCCATTGCGGGCGCTCGGCGAGGCTGCGCAGCATCGCTTCCAGTTCTGCCAGCTGGCCCTCGGGCGGCTCACGGAACAGCGCCACCAGCAGCACGCCTTCCAACCAATCGACCGTGATCTGCTCGAGCCCCGGCCAGCAGCGACCACGACCATGGAACAGGCGGCGGGTCTCTTGCGGGGCGGGGTCGAGGGCGGCGAGCAGGTGCTGCTCGAGGGTAGGGATCGGCGAGGTCATGATCAGGTCGCAAGCAAAAAGAAGGCATTCTACCTAATAGCGCTCGCTTGGGCTTTTGGCGCTGCTGCGGGGCCCATCGCAAGCGTCGGTGGGAGCCGCCTTGTTTCGCCAGAAGGGCGCAAAGCGCGCCCAAAGGTTCAAGAGCCCTCGATCATTAGCCCTTCACCGCGACCCTGCCCGAGCGGAACCACCACCCCTGCTGCATCCCTGCTGCGGCCAGCAAGATCGCCGCCACACCCAGCCACTGCAACGGCGCCAGACGATGATCGAAGGCCACCCAGTCGACCAGGATCGCCGCGATCGGGTAGATGAACGACAACGCGCCGGTCAGGGCGGTAGGCAGGCGCTGGATAGCGCTGTACAGCAGCACGTACATCACTCCAGTGTGCACGACTCCCAGCGTCAGCAGGCTGGCCAGCGCCGGCGTCTCACCTGGCAGCCCCTCACCGCCGACCCACGGCGCCAGCAACAGGATGCCCGTGGTCACCTGAACCAGTGCGATCAGGTGCGGCGGCGTACCGTTCAGGCGCTTGATGATCAACGCAGCCACGGCATAGAGGAAGGCCGCGCCCAAGGCCAGGACGATGCCCAGCAGATAGTCGCCTGCCCCACCCTGGCCGTTGCCATGAGCGCTGACGATGGCCAGCATGCCGAGGAAGGCCAGGCTCAGCCAGGTCATCTTGGGCAGGGTGATCTTTTCACCCAGGAACACCGCTGCCAGCCCCACCAGCATGAACGGCTGCACGTTGTAGACCGCCGTACCAATGGCGATCGAAGCCCTGGAGTAGGAGGCGAACAGCAGCACCCAGTTGCCCACGATGGCCACGCCACTGGCCACCGCCAGCAGGAAGGTAGCGCGCGTCAACACACCGGGTTTGAGAAAGCCCATGGCAGCGCAGATCAGCAACAGGGTGACGGCGCCGAACACGCAGCGCCAGAACACCACTTCCAGCACCGGTTGCCCGGACACCAGCACGAACCAACCGATGGTCCCGGAAATCAGCATGGCGGCGACCATTTCCAGCGAGCCGCGGCGCAACGAATTGTCCATCTCACACCTCCTGTCGAACATGGCCACAGTATGCCCAGTGCCCTCGCGCGCCATCCAGCGGATAAAAAAGGCGATTTCACCACCTTGCCTTTACTATCAAGGCAGAAAACAAAAAACACCTAACGAGGTACCCATGACCGATGCCATCGACCAACTGCTGATCAATGCGCTGATGGAAGATTCCCGCCGCTCGCTCAAGG
The DNA here is from genome assembly GCF_051913525.1 of Pseudomonas sp. PKS. Taxonomy (NCBI): domain Bacteria; kingdom Pseudomonadati; phylum Pseudomonadota; class Gammaproteobacteria; order Pseudomonadales; family Pseudomonadaceae; genus Pseudomonas; species Pseudomonas sp. PKS. The sequence continues at coordinate 221,516 of NZ_JBEGDO010000006.1, forward strand.
CCCTGGCCCAGGTCAGTGGCCTGTCGGCACCCAGTGTCAGCGAACGCCTGCGGCGCTTGGAGGAGCGTGGTGTGCTGCGCGGCTACACCGTCGAGGTGGATCCGCGCAGCTTCGGCTACCAGTTGCAAGCCATCGTGCGGATCCGCCCGCTGCCGGGTCAGTTGCAGGAGGTGGAGCGGCATATCATTGCCATTCCCGAGTTCACCGAGTGCGACAAGGTCACCGGTGAAGACTGTTTCATCGCGCGCCTGCACGTGCGGTCGATGGAGCAGCTCGACACACTGCTCGATCGCCTCAATGTGCTGGCGGAAACCAACACCGCAATCATCAAGAAAACCCCGGTAAAACGTCGGCTGCCGCCGATGGCTTGAATGGGCTCTATACGAAAAGCGTTATTGACATTTAGCGATCGATACTTTGTACACAAGAATGTCACTTAAGGTGTCATTTTTGTGTGCACTTTTGTCCATCATCGACTCACTCACCTACACACTTCCCACCATAAAAACTGACCAATTGATCAACTAACAGCGACACCAAAAAATAAAACCTGTTCAATTGGTCAACATATATTTCGCTTATTTCATCCACTTAACTTTCAACAGGTTAAGTTGCAAAAAGCCATACCCTCAAAGTTGCTTTTTGCCTGGCATGGAACTCGCTGTTGTGTGCTCATGTTTTGTATACAAACCAAACAAAACATACATACAAGAACTCGCAGCGCCTGCTTTCCACATCAGGCCGTTGCGCCCAGAACCCAGTGATGCCAACGCTGCACCGACGAGATGGCGAGCCCGTGCGCTGCCCGCTCATCGCAGTCCACGCGCATCAGGAGCCTGACGAATGAGTACCAGCCTCAACCTAGCCCCTGAACTATCCGTTGCCAGCACCGCCTCCCCTTCTCTTCCACTGAACGGCCATTCGCCGGAGCTTGAACTCAGCCCACGCCTGCATAACCGAGACCTCGCCCCCACCCGTATCGAGGGCCGCCGTTGGGGCCGCTACAGCATCTTCGCGCTGTGGACCAATGACGTGCACAACATCGCCAACTATTCCTTCGCCATGGGGCTGTTCGCCCTGGGCCTGGGCGGCTGGCAGATTCTTCTGTCCCTTGCGATCGGCGCAGCGCTGGTGTACTTCTTCATGAACTTATCCGGGTACATGGGACAGAAAACCGGCGTACCGTTCCCGGTGATCAGTCGCATCGCCTTCGGCATCCACGGCGCGCAGATACCGGCGCTGATCCGTGCGGTGATCGCCATCGCCTGGTTCGGTATCCAGACCTACCTGGCGTCCGTGGTGCTGCGGGTATTGCTCACCGCCGTGTGGCCGCAGCTGGCCGCCTACGACCACAACAGCCTTCTCGGCCTGTCGAGCCTGGGCTGGGTGTGCTTCGTGGCGATCTGGCTGGTGCAACTGGTGATCCTTGCCTACGGCATGGAGATGGTGCGCCGCTACGAGGCCTTCGCAGGCCCGGTGATCCTGTTGACCGTGGCGAGCCTGGCCGGCTGGATGTACTTCCAGGCCGATGCCCGCATCGCCTGGTCGGTGGCCGAACCGCTGACCGGTTATGAGATGTGGCGAAACATCTTTGCCGGCGGTGCGCTGTGGCTGGCCATCTACGGCACGCTGGTGCTGAACTTCTGCGACTTCGCTCGCTCCTCGCCATGCCGCAAGACCATCCGTGTGGGCAACTTCTGGGGCCTGCCGGTCAACATACTGGTGTTCGCCACCATCACCGCGGTGCTGTGCGGCGCACAGTTCCAGATCAACGGTCAGGTCATCGACAGCCCCACCCAGATTGTCGCCTCCATCCCCAGCACAGCCTTCCTGGTACTGGGCTGCCTGGCCTTCCTGATCGTCACCGTGGCGGTGAACATCATGGCCAACTTCGTCGCCCCGGCCTTCGTGCTCAGCAACCTGGCGCCACGCCATCTGAACTTCCGCCGCGCCGGTTTGATCAGCGCCACCCTGGCGGTGCTGATCCTGCCTTGGAACCTCTACAACAGCCCGCTGGTGATCGTGTATTTCCTGTCAGGGCTGGGCGCCCTGCTCGGCCCCCTGTATGGCGTGATCATGGCGGACTACTGGCTGCTGCGAAAGGGCCAGGTCAATGTGCCCGAGCTCTACAGCGAGAATCCCGCGGGGGCCTACTTCTACACCCGGGGCATCAACCTGCGCGCCGTCGCGGCCTTCCTGCCGGCAGCCTTGCTGGCCATCGTGCTGGCCTTGGTGCCCAACTTCCACAGCGTGGCGCCGTTCTCCTGGCTGATCGGTGCCGGCACCGCAGCCACCCTCTACCTGCTGGTCGCCCCGCGCAACCGCCAGTACCTCGACGTCAGCGGTGAAGCCATCGCCGTCGACCACAGCAGCCATTGATAGGGAAATCCCCATGCGCATTCTGATTGCCAACGTCAACACCACCACCGCCATCACCGACGCCATCGCCCAGCAAGCTCGCAGCGTGGCCTCTCCAGGCACCGAAATCGTCGGCCTCACGCCTTGGTTCGGCGCGGAGTCCGTGGAAGGCAACTTCGAGAGCTATCTCGCCGCTATCGCCGTGATGGACCGGGTGCTGAACTTCGATCAACCCTACGATGCGGTGATCCAGGCCGGCTATGGCGAGCATGGTCGCGAAGGCCTGCAGGAACTGCTCGACGTGCCGGTAGTGGACATCACCGACGCCGCCGCCAGCACCGCCATGTACCTGGGCCACAAATACTCGGTGGTCACCACGCTAGACCGCACCGTGCCGCTGATCGAGGACCGCCTCAAGCTCTCCGGGCTTTACGACCGCTGCGCCTCGGTCCGCGCCAGTGGTCTTGCCGTGCTGGACCTGGAAGCCGACCCGCAGCGTGCCGTGCAAGCGATCGTCGAACAGGCCGAACGCGCCGTGCGTGAAGACAAAGCCGAGGTGATCTGCCTGGGCTGCGGCGGCATGGCCGGGCTCGATGAACAGATCCGTCAACGTACGGGGGTACCGGTGGTGGATGGGGTCAGTGCAGCGGTGAGCATCGCCGAATCGCTGGTGAGGCTGGGCTTGAGCACCTCGAAAGTGCGCACTTATGCGACACCCCGAGCGAAGAAAGTCGTGGGTTGGCCGATGATGTTCGGACGTTAAGGCTGCGCTGTGGCGCCTTCGTCGCTTCCACACGTGCACCGTTGCAGGTGTGGAAGCGACCTTGTAGCCGTACCCGATCACCCGTGTCGGATTGCAACGGGACAGGCATCACGTCATCGCTGGAACGCAGAAGGCGCCCTGCCAGAGGTGCGAGCAATACCCGTCGCTGTTTACCGAGTGATTTCTCCTAACCTGCAACCTGGGTAAGACGCGGATGACTCAATCATCGCGCGTCAGTACTTCCAGCAACTCGATTTCGAACGTCAGGTCGGAGTGCGGCGGGATCGAACCCACGTTGCGCTCGCCATACCCCAGGTGCGCCGGCACCATCAGCTTGCGCTTGCCGCCAACACGCATGCCCATCAGGCCCTGGTCCCAGCCTTTGATGACGCGGCCGGTACCAATCACGCACTGGAACGGCTTGCCCCGCGACCAAGAGGAGTCGAACTCGCTGCCATCGGCCAGCCAGCCGGTGTACTGGGTAGTGATCAACGCGCCCTTGACCACGGCCTTGCCGTCGCCTTCCTGGATATCGATGATTTGCAGTTCGCTGCTCATGGCGGTTTCCTTGAAGCGGATTTCGGGGCCGCCCTTTTCTCAGGAATGTGCTGCTTTGGCAAGGCTTGATGCGTCTACTGCGCTAACCCAGTTGCTCGAACGCCTCCTGGCCGGTCAATTCCTTGGTCTAGTTGGCGAAGCAGTACCAGGCGGGCTTTTGCTCGACGAAAATCTGCAGATCGAAGGCCCAGGCTTCGTCGCCGTCCAGCAGGCCTACCGGGATGGCATAGAAATCGTTGGCTTTGAGGCGGTAATACAGATGTGTGCCGCACTGGCCGCAAAAGCCGCGCTGGGCCCAGTCGGAGGAGTCGTAGACGCTTGGCGCGCGCCCTTCGATCGTTGGAGGGTGGCTGCAATGTACGACCAGTAGGGGGCCGCCGGTCCACTTGCGGCACATGCTGCAGTGGCAGGCGCTGATGTGGGTGTTGTCGACGGTCACTTTCAGGTGGGTTTCGCCGCAGAGGCAGGTGCCTTGTTTTTCCAGGGACATGGTGAGGCTCCTTGCGTTTGGGACTGGGAAGTATAGGTGGTGATTCTATTTGGGCTTGGGCTTTCAGGTTGGGGGAATATCCGGGTTTGGTGGGGGCGCCACCGGCGCTTTTCGCCTTTACGGCGACCTACTTTTGCTCTTGGGCAAAAGTAGGCAAAAACCGCTGGCTCCCACATCCGGCCCGGCGCTTCGCACCGGGTCCCCTCGTTGCGGTGTCTTACGGGGCCTCGCGGCCTCCGGCTGGCTACGCCAACCTCCATCTCGCAACTTCGGCTACCGCCGAAGGGCGCTGCGCGCCTGCCCCTACAGACACCTCCACTCGGCCTTCTGAGGTCGCGATGGGTGGCGTCTGGACTATCGCGTAGCAACGGCAACGGCAACGGCAACGGCAACGGCAAACAAGTTAATTGTTTTGGTGTTTGTTCCGGACTATTCGGCGCCCCGATTTACCCGCGAATAGGCCTAAAAGCTCCCCCTTCAACCCACTCAGACAAAGATCACCCCACGCAGGTACAAAGCCCCCCGCCCACTGATGATCACCCGCCCATTCCCCGGCACTTCACATTCCAGTTGCCCCTTACGCGCCCCGCCCTGCTCGCATACCAACCGGCGCTTGCCCAGCCGCTCGGACCAGTAAGGCGCCAGCGACGTATGCGCCGAACCGGTCACCGGGTCTTCATTGACGCCAACCCGCGGGCCGAACCACCGGGTAACGAAATCAAACCCACGACCGGGCGCTGTCACCGCAATACCTCGTACGTCAAACGCCGAAAGCGCAACGAAATCCGGCGTCAGCGTCTCGAGCAGCGCGGTATCGTCGATCACCAGCACATAGTCATCAGTGCGATACAACTCTCGGGCACTGGTCAACCCTAGCGCCTTGAGCAACGCTTGAGGAATATCAACCGCCACCGGCTGCTTGGCCGGGAAGTCCATCGCCAGCAGCCCATCGGCACCACGACTGACGCGCAGTTCGCCGCTGCGGGTATTGAACCGCAGCACCTCGGCCTGCTCCCCCAACTGCTCGAAGAGCACCCAGGCAGCTGCCAAGGTCGCATGCCCACATAGGTTCACTTCCACAGTCGGGGTGAACCAACGCAGGTCGAATGCCTCGCCGTTACGCACGAAGTAAGCGGTTTCGGAAAGGTTGTTCTCCGCAGCGATACGCTTGAGCGTTTCGTCAGGCAGCCAGGTTTCCAGCGGGACGACCGCCGCTGGGTTGCCACCGAACGGCGTGGCGGAGAACGCATCGACCTGGAAGATTTCGAGTTGCATGCAAAGACTCCTAAAGCCCAGCACCTGGCTGGGCGGGTTCTGGAAAACGTTCAGGAACGCAAGGGCGCCAGTGAGTGCCGAACGGCACAGAATGTTTGCAAGCAGGGGGCAGGAAAGTGGCGATAGCCGCGCCACGCGTACGACAGGACAGTCGGGCTCATACATCCCCCAGCTCAACGGTGAGCTGGGATTATGCGTGGCAACCCACCAGTACAGTCAATGGAAAGATAGGGCCAAAACTGTACTGTAACGGTTAGATGAAACTACTGGGCGAAAGCACGTCCCAGGCCGCCTGGCACACCGCTGCTGTCGGTTTCCTGCCAGGGTCCATCGGGGCTGAGCGACCAGCTCCAGCCGTTGTTCCAGCGGTAGTAGGTGCGCTGGCGGTAGAAGGTGTTGGTCTTGTTCTCCAACACATAGACGCCCATGCGCGGATCCCAATGGCTGGCCCCGCCCGGTGGCGGGGCGAAGCTGGCAGAGGTGCGCGGCATTGCTTTGGGCGTGGCGGCGGGCTTGCTCGGCTGGGTGCCCGGTTGCCCCCCTGGCAACGGTTTGACCGCTGGCCCCTGGCGGGGATGAGGGGCCTCTATCGGCGGCAAGCGCTCCTGGCTCGGCGGCTGCACCGTACACGCCGAAAGACCCAGGGCCAGGGTGATCAGGGTCAAGCGCACAGTGCTGTTCATTTGAATCGCTCTCTTAAGGATCTGGACTGTCGATGGTCAGTTGTTGCGTGCCCTGGGTACGGGTAGGCAGCGGTGAGCTCTGCCCGATCCACTCGCCCCGGGTCGGCTGACCTGCACGCGAGACACGGGCAACGAGTTGGACTTGTGGGAAGTCCGACAGTTTCATCTGCGGCATCATCGCATCCGCGTCGGAAAGCTCCACTTCCACTGGCAACTGGGCAACCGTCACGCGCTTGGCGGCCAACGGCATGGGCGGGCCATTGCTGGCCCGGGCGAAGATGAACACCGTGTCGTCTGGCTTGACCTTGTCCTTGAGCGCGTCCGCCAGTGCCACCCGCACCTTCAGGCGTGCAGCCTCAGGCGCTGCAGCCGGGGTTCCCCCTGCCGCCTTGAGGCGTTCGGCGGCGCGGTCGATACCGCCCTGCAAGGCTGCGCGCGACGCGTCGCCTTCGGGCAGCTGGGCCAACAGACGCTGCCAGTAATCGATCGCCTCCTGATAGCGCTCGCCCTCGAACGCCGCGATGCCACGCAGTCCAAGGCTGGTGACTTCCTTGGGGTCTGCCTTGAGTGCTTCGTCGGTCAGGGCCTGTACCTGCGGGCTCCATTGCTTGTTGGCGGCAAAGTACAGGGCCTGCGCCCACTGCCCGAGCAGCTCGGGCTGTCGCCCTGCGAGCGTCACGGCACGCTCGAAGGTACGGGCCGCATCGGCGGGACGCTGCTCGGCCATGTAGGCGCGAGCGAGGTAGTACAGACCTTCGGCCGAGTCCGGCTGGGCTTGCACGGCGCGCTCCAGGCGCGCGGTCATTTCTTCCATCGATTGCGGCGCCTGGGCGAACTCCTGGGTCAGCTCGACCTTGTCCGCCGCGCCGAAATGCAAATAGAGGCCCAGCCCCAGAGCCGGCACCAGCACCGCCGCAAGCAGCGGCAAGGCCTTGCCCAGATGGCCCTGGCGTGGCGCCTCGGCACCCTCGGTGTCGGCCAACAGCTCACGGGCCGCCTCATCGCGGCCCTTGGCCAACTGCTCGTTGTCGAGTACACCGGCTTGCTGCTGGGCAGCCAATTCTGCCACACGCTCCTGGTACAAGGCGACGTTGAGGGCCGTACGGTCTTCCTCCTGCTGCCGACGACGGCCACGCAGGATCGGGATCAGCAGAAAAGCCAGGGCCGCGAGCAACAGCAGGCCCGCGCTAAGCCAGAATTCAGTCATGGGTCTGTTCTTTATCCAGCAGTTTGGCGAGACGCTCGCGTTCTTCGGCGGACAGCTGCGCGCAGGGGTTTGCCACAGGATTGCGGCGACGACGCACGATCAACGCCAGCACCACGAAACCACCGACCAGGAGAATCCCCGGGCCGAACCAGAGCAGCCAGGTACGCCCGGTGAGCGCTGGTTTGTAGCGCACGAAATCACCGTAGCGGTCGACCATGAAGTCGACGATCTGCTGGTTGCTCTTGCCTTCGCCGAGCATGCGGAAGATTTCTCGGCGAAGGTCGGCGGCAATCGGTGCATTGGAATCGGCGATATCCTGGTTCTGGCACTTGGGGCAGCGCAGTTCCTTGGTCAGCTGTTGGTAACGCTCACGTTCGGCGTCATCACGAAACTGATAAGTATCGATGGCAGCCTTGGCCACGCCCGTCAGGCTCAACCCCAGTACGGCAGCAGCAAGCCAGCGCTTCATGGCTGGGCCTCATCGACCAGCCCCTGGTACAGCGGCGCCAGTTGCTCGCGCCACACGGTGGCATCGACCACGCCCACATGCTTGTAGCGGATGATGCCCTTGGCATCGATCAGGAAGGTTTCCGGGGCGCCATACACGCCCAGGTCCAGACCGAGGCTGCCCTGCTCGTCACGGATGTTCAACTGGTAGGGGTTGTGGAAATCCGCCAGCCACTTCAGCGCGGCGGCATTGTCGTCCTTGTAGTTGACGCCGTGGATCACCACGCCCTGCTCGGCCAACTGGTTCAGGTACGGGTGCTCGACCTTGCACGAGGGGCACCAGGTCGCCCAGACGTTGACCAGCGCTGGGCGCCCCTGCAGGTCCGCGGGGGTCAGCGTACGATCGCCCTGCACCGAAGCCAGGGAGAACGCCGGGAAGGGCTTGCCGATCATCGCCGAAGGCAGTTCGTCGGGCTTGAGGAACAGCCCCTTGTAGAGAAAGACCGCCACCAGCAGGAACACCGCCAGTGGCAACACCATGATCCAACGCTTCATGCAGTCGCTCCAGACATGCCCAGGACATCACGCACCCGGGCCTTGACCTTGACGCGATAGCGTCGGTCGAGAGCCGCCAGGAATCCGCCCAGCGCGGTCAGCAGACCGCCCAGCCAGATCCAGCGGACATAAGGCTTGATATGCACCCGCACCGCCCAGGCCCCGTTGTCCAGGGGCTCGCCGAGGGCGACATACAAATCGCGGGTGAAACCGGCATCGATACCGGCCTCGGTCATCATCGATTGCTGCACCGTATACAGGCGCTTCTCCGGATGCAGCACGGTCACCTCGCGGCCATCACGGCTCACCCGGACAGTGCCCTTGTCGGAAATGAAGTTCGGCCCTTCGAAGTGCTTGGCCCCCTCGAACAGGAAGTGATAGCCACCCAGTTCCACGCTTTCGCCGGGGGCCATGCGCAGGTCGCGCTCCGCGCTGTTACTGCTTGCCAGCACCACGCCCAAGGCGCAAACCGCCAGGCCCAGGTGCGCCAGCTGCATGCCCCAGTAGCTGCGCGACAGGCCACGCAGCCCTTTGGCCAGGCCCTTGTGGCGGGTCTTGTCGAGAATGTCGCGAACACCGGCAAGCACCACCCAGGCGGCCAGGGCGAAGGCGCTCAGGGCAGGCCATTCGAAATCGTCGACGATCCAGCCCGCGACCGGTGCCAGGATGGCGCTGCCGATCAGCACCGGGGTCATCATGCCTACCAGCCACGTGCCGGGAGTGTCTTTCCAACGCACCACCACGCCGATGCCCAACACCACCATCAGCAATGCCATCAGCGGCAGGAACAAGGCATCGAAGTAAGGCGGGCCGACCGAGAGCTTGGCGCCGGTCAAGGCGTCAAGCACCAGAGGGTAGAGCGTACCGAGCAGAATCATCGAGGCGGCCACGACCAACACCAGGTTGTTGGCCAGCAGCAGGGTTTCCCGCGACCACAGGGCAAAGCCCACCTGGCTCTTGACCACAGGCGCTCGAAACGCGAACAGGGCCAGCGACCCACCTACCACGAAGAGCAGGAAGATAAGGATGAATACACCGCGCGAAGGGTCGGCGGCGAAGGCATGCACCGAGGTCAGCACCCCGGAGCGCACCAGGAAGGTACCCAGCAGGCTGAGCGAGAACGCGGCGATGGCCAACAGTACCGTCCAGCTCTTGAACACCCCGCGCTTTTCGGTGACGGCCAGCGAGTGGATCAGCGCCGTGCCCACCAACCATGGCATGAACGAAGCGTTTTCCACCGGATCCCAGAACCACCAGCCGCCCCAGCCCAACTCGTAGTAGGCCCACCAGGAGCCCAGGGTGATCCCCACGCCCAGGAAGGCCCAGGCGACGATGGTCCAAGGCCGCGACCAGCGCGCCCAGGCCGCGTCCAGGCGGCCGCCGAGCAGTGCGGCGATGGCGAAGGCGAAGGCCACCGAGAAGCCTACGTAGCCCATGTACAGCATCGGCGGGTGAACAATCAGGCCGAAGTCCTGCAACAACGGGTTGAGGTCGCGTCCGTCCGTGGGCACCTGCGGCAGCAAGCGCTCGAATGGGTTGGAGGTGACGATCAGGAACGACAGAAAGCCCACGCTGATCATGCCCATCACCGCGAGCACCCGGGCCAGCATCACTTGCGGCAACTGGCGCGAGAACACCGAAACGGCGAAGGTCCAGCCGCCAAGGATCAAGGCCCAGAGCAACAGCGAACCTTCGTGGGCGCCCCACACTGCACTGAACTTGTAGTACCAGGGCAAGGCACTGTTGGAGTTGCTGGCCACGTAGGCGACCGAGAAGTTGTCGGTCATGAAGGCGTGGGTCAGGCAGGCAAAGGCGAAGGCCAGGAAGGCGAACTGCCCCCAGGCCGCAGGCCGCGCCAGGCTCATCCACAGACTGTCGCCGCGCCAGGCGCCAAGCAGCGGTACGCTGGCCTGAACCCCTGCGAAGCAGATCGCCAGGATCATCGACAATTGCCCCAGCTCCGGGATCACCAATGCCGCGTTCATGGCTTGGGCTCCGTGCCGGTCGCGGCCTGGCCGCTTTCCTTCAGGGCCTTGGTGACCTCCGGCGGCATGTATTTCTCGTCGTGCTTGGCCAGGACCTCGTCGGCCACCACCACGCCGTCGGCATTCAGTTTGCCCAGGGCGACAATGCCTTGGCCTTCACGGAACAGGTCGGGCAGGATGCCGCGGTAGGTGATCGGCACCGACTTGTTGAAGTCGGTGACCACGAAGCGCACATCCAACGAATCGGAGGAGCGCTGCACCGAGCCTTTCTCGACCATGCCGCCGGCGCGGATGCGCGTGTCCAGCGGCGCCTCGCCGTTGGCGATCTGGGTCGGAGTGTAGAACAGGTTGATGTTCTGCTGCAGGGCGCTCAGCGCAAAGCCCACGGCGATGGCGACACCGACCAGCAGGCCCAGGATGAGGAACAGGCGTTTCTTGCGCTGAGGATTCACTGGTTGTTCTCCCGGCGCAGACGACGCGCCTCTTCTTGCAGGTAACGGCGCCGGGCCAGTAGCGGTGCGGCGACATTGAGCGCCAGTACCGCCAGGCAGATGCCGTAAGCCGACCAGACGTACAGACCATGGTGCCCCATGGCCAGAAAATCACTGAAGGAAGCGAAGCTCATCACGCGGCCCTCCGACCCAGGCTGTTCAACACTTCCTCCTTGACCCAACTGGCGCGCGCCTCGCGCTTGAGCACTTCAAGGCGCATGCGCAGCAGCAGCACAGCACCAAAGAAGCAGTAGAAGCCCAATGCCGTGAGCAACAGCGGCAGCCACATTTCAGAAGGCATGGCCGGCTTCTCGGTCAAGGTGAAGGTGGCGCCTTGGTGCAGGGTGTTCCACCACTCCACCGAGTACTTGATGATCGGGATGTTCACCACACCGACGATCGCCAGAACCGCGCATGCCTTGGCCGCGCTGTCACGATTGCTGATCGCCTGGCCCAGGGCGATGATGCCGAAGTACAGGAACAGCAGGATGAGCATGGAGGTCAGCCGGGCATCCCAGACCCACCAACTGCCCCAGGTTGGCTTACCCCAGATCGCCCCAGTGACCAGCGCCACGGCCGTCATCCAGGCACCGATGGGGGCTGCGCACTGCACGGCCACGTCAGCCAGTTTCATCTTCCACACCAGCCCCACCACGCCAGCCACCGCCAGCAGTACATAGCAGGACTGGGCCAGCATGGCGGCAGGTACGTGGATGTAGATGATCCGGAAGCTGTTGCCCTGCTGGTAATCCTGCGGGGCGAAGGCCAGGCCCCAGATGACGCCGACCAGCAGCAGGAGAATGGCGAAACCGCTCAGCCAGGGCAGCATGCGGCCACTGATGGCATAGAACCATTTTGGGGAGCCCAGCTTGTGGAACCACGTCCAGCTTATCTTCATCAAGGTACATCCACGGTATTTGCCGGGCTTGGGAGCCCGGGACTCGTTATTCGCCGACGCTGATCTTCAGGCCAGCCGCTATCGCAAAAGGTGCCAGTGTCACCGCCAGGGCCGTCAGGCTGGCGAGCCAGAGCAGATGGCCGGTCGCCGGCATATTCTGCAATGCTGCCTGCAAGGCGCCACTGCCCAGGATCAATACCGGGATATACAGCGGCAGGATCAACAATGCCAACAGCAGGCCGCCACGCTTGAGGCCGACAGTCAGGGCCGCGCCCACCGCGCCCAGCAGGCTCAGCACTGGGGTTCCCAACAGCAGCGAACCCAGCAGCACCGGCAGGCAGGCAGCTGGCAATCCCAGCATCAAGGCAAGCAATGGCGCCAACAATACCAGCGCCAGCCCGGAAAAGATCCAGTGTGCCAGCACCTTGGCCAACACCAGCAGTGCCAGTGGATGCGGCGACAGCACCCACTGCTCCAGCGAGCCGTCCTCGAAGTCGCTGCGAAACAGCCCGTCCAGCGACAGCAACACGGCCAGCAGTGCCGCGACCCAGACCAAGCCTGGCGACAAGGTTTGCAACAATTGTGTCTCAGGACCGACCGCCAAGGGGAACAAGGCGACGACTATCGCAAAGAACACCAACGGGTTGGCCAGCTCCGCCGGGCGGCGGCACAACAGACGCGCCTCGCGGCGCAACAACAGGATGAATACACTCATGCCGCCCACTGCCCCAGGTTCAGTTCGCGATAACCCGATGGCTTGCGCTCGAGGTTGTGATGGGTGGTCAGCACCACCGTGCCGCCTTGCTCGCAATGGGCTGCCAGGTGGGCCTCCAATTGCGCCACGCCTTGCTTGTCCAGGGCGGTGAAGGGTTCGTCGAGGATCCACAACGGTGGGCTGTCCAGATACAGCCGCGCCAAGGCCACACGGCGCTGCTGGCCGGCGGACAAGGTATGGCACGGCACATCTTCGAATCCGCGAAGCCCCACGGCTTCCAACGCCTGCCAGATGGCCTGGGCACTGGCCGGCTGATGCAGGGCGCACAGCCAGGCGAGATTCTCTTCGGCGGTGAGCAGGTCTTTGATCCCGGCGGCGTGGCCGATCCACAGCAGGATGCTGGCCAGGGCATGGCGCTGCTCGGCCAACGGTTGGCCATTGAGCAGAATCTGACCCGCGGTAGGCTGCATCAGGCCGGCCAGCAACCGCAGCAGGCTGGTCTTGCCGCTGCCGTTGGGGCCACTGATCTGCAGCATGTCACCGGGCCGCAACTGGAAGTCCAGATGCTCGAAGAGCAATCGCCAGTCACGCTCGCAGGCCAGGCCCGCGGCTTGGAGATGAAGGGTCACGGTTTCGCCTTATCAATGTTGGGTTCAGCGCCGCGCGTCGTAGTGCGCGCGAACCCGCGCTGAACCCCAGTGTCTCAAGTCGCCCCGGTCATTGCCGTTATAGTGGCAGTGGCGGACGGCGGGCATTATTACATGGGACGTCTCGCTGCCAAGAGGGCGGGCCCGACAGGTTGTATACAATCATGACTGAAATCAATAGTCTCGGCGCACAATCCACGCTCGGACTCCAGGCGGGCAAGGCTGCGATGACCGGCGAGCTGCTGCGTCTGCTGCAATCACAGCCCGGTCTGCTGGCCCCGGGCGAGACGGCCCGGGCCGATGTGCTCTCTCTGCGCCAGGTGGGCCAGGATTTCCAGTTGCTGCTGCGCCTGACCTTGGCCAACGGCACCCAGACCCAACTGCAGGCCAGCGCCAGCCAGCCCCTGCCCCAGGGCAGCCAGGTGACCGTCGCCCAGACGGACAGCAACCGCCTGACGGTGCTCCTGCAACAAGCCAACGCCAACACCATCGCCACCCTCACTCGCCTGGACACCGACAAGGTACCGGTCGGCACCCTGCTGCAAGGCAAGGTGCTGACCAGCCAGGCCCTGGCCATGCCCCCTGGCGAGGCGGCGAGTTTCCGCTCCCTGGTCAGCCTGCTCAACAGCGCCCAGAGCGGTGCCACCCTGACGATCGACAGCCCACGCCCCCTGCCGGTGGGCAGCCTGCTCAGCGCGCAGGTCCAAGGCGATCAGTCATTGCGCTTCGTGCCGCTGAGCGGCCGTCAGGACCAGTTGGCGATCGCCCAACAGCTCGGCACCCAGCAAAGTCGCCAAGCCTCGTTATCGGGTCTGCTCAATGCGCTGCAGCAGATCACCCGCGACCCTGGCGCCAATGCCGAGCTCAAGACCAGCGCCGAACGTCTGCTGGCCAGCCTGCCCGAGGCCCGCCAGCTCGGCGACGCCAAGACCCTCGCCCAGGCATTGAACAACAGTGGCGCGTTCCTTGAGGCCAAGCTGCTCGGCGGTGGCGGCGCAGGCCTGGTGCCGGACCTCAAGGCACAGCTGGTACGACTGGTGGCCCAAGCGTTTCCCGACCTGCCCAGCAGCGCGTTGAGCAACCCTGCCACCGCCGCCACCCTGGCCCAGGCGTTTCCGGCCATCGCCCGTGGCGCCCTGGGAATGCTCGACAGGAACAGCCCCCGGCCCCAGCCCGGCACCTTTCCCCTGCCCTCGCGCCTGCTCCAGAGCCTGGAAGCCGAAGGCGACCTGCAACAATTGCTGCGCCTAGCCGCCGCCGCCATCTCACGCCTGCAAAGCCACCAGCTGGCCAGCCTGCAGCAGACCGGCGTCACAGAGAACGGCAACCTGCAGACCACCTGGCAGACCGAGATCCCCATCCGCCATGGCCAGGAGTTCGTGCCGTTGCAGGTCAAGCTGCAGCAGGAGCAGACGCCGGAGCAGCACGCCGATGCGCAGCGCAGCCAGCGCGATCCGCTGGAGTCGCTGTGGCGCATCGAGCTGGCATTCGACCTGCCACCCTTGGGCCCGCTGCAGGTCCAGGCGCAACTGAGCCAGGGGCGGTTGTCAGGCCACCTGTGGGCCGAACAGCAGCAGACGGCGCAACTGATTGAACGCCAATTGGGTACGCTGCGCGAGCGCTTGGTGGCTCGCGGCCTGGATGTGGGCGAACTGGAGTGTCATCCAGGCATCCCGCCCCAGGGGCCACGCACACGCCTGGAGCAACGTTGGGTGGACGAAAACGCATGACCGACAAGCAACCGCGCCAGGCCATCGCCCTGACCTACGACGGCCAGCAGGCACCCACCCTCAGCGCCAAAGGTGATGACGAGCTGGCCGAGGCCATCCTCGCCATCGCCCGCGAGCATGAAGTGCCGATTTATGAGAACGCCGAACTGGTCCGCCTGCTGGCGCGTCTGGAACTGGGGGAGCAGATCCCCGAAGCGCTGTACCTGACCATTGCCGAGATCATCGCCTTCGCCTGGCAATTACGCGGCAAAGTGCCGGTAGGCTTTGACGATCAGCCCACCGCTGAGCGCGACATTACCCCTGCGCTGTTGCGCTTGCCCAACGAACGCGCCTAAACCCCATTTGTGCCTGGGCGAAAAGCAGTTCGCCAGCGTTGCGTGCCCTGACGGGACACAACACTGGCGAATACGCGCCTGGACAAAGCCTGCTTCACTCGCCGCGATGCAGCTTGCTCATCAGTTCCGCTTCGGCCTGGGTCAAGCCACAGGTGCGGGTCAGCTCATCGATGCTGGCCCCCATGCCCACCAGCTTGGCCGCCTGGGTGAATGTCACGCTGTTGGGGTCGCGCTGCTCCAGTTGCTGGAGCTTGTCCGGCAACGGCGCGAGTACTGCGCGCAACTCATGGATCGCGTCGCCCATGCGCACCGTGCCGTTCTGGTAGTCATCCAGACGCTTGGCCAAGTCCTTGATGCGCTGGTCTCTCAGCGCATCGCCCTGGGCCTGCTGGGCCGCCAGCTCACGCTGGCGTTTGCTGTAGTTGAGGAAGAACCACAGGCTCAGCGCCCAGAGCAGCGCCAGGAAAACGACAGCAGCCTCGAAAATCAACTCAGATGTTCTCCAGCTCGGACCACTCTTCCTCGGTCATCATCTTGTCCAACTCGACCAGGATCAGCAGCTCGCCGTTCTTGTTGCACACGCCCTGGATGAACTTGGCCGACTCTTCGTTACCGACATTCGGCGCGGTCTCGATCTCGGACTGACGCAGGTAGACCACTTCGGCCACGCTGTCGACCAGGATGCCCACCACTTGCTTGTCCGCCTCGATGATGACGATGCGGGTGTTGTCGGTGACTTCGGTCGGCATCAGGCCGAAACGCTGACGGGTGTCGATCACCGTGACCACGTTGCCACGCAGGTTGATGATGCCCAGCACGTAGCTCGGCGCACCAGGCACCGGAGCGATCTCGGTATAGCGCAGGACTTCCTGCACTTGCATGACGTTGATGCCATAGGACTCATTGTCCAGGCGGAAGGTTACCCACTGCAGGATCGGATCTTCGGAACCTTGTGCAGACGACTTTTTCATTCCCCTACCCCTCAAAATCCGCCATTGGCGGTGTGCTCGCTTTGGCCACGGCAGTTGTGGCCTTCAGTCATTGGTGTTTGGCATGCATCTGCTTGACGGCGCCGCTGGCGATCAGTTCGGCCAGTTCAGCGACATCGAGCAAGGCGCACATGTGTTCGATCACCGTGCCGGCCAGCCAGGGCCGCTGGCCACGCTGGCTGCGCCATTTGATCTCGGCCGGGTCCAGGCGCAGGGAGCGGCTGACCTGATGCACGGCCAGCCCCCATTCATAGCCCTGAACGGAAATCACGTACTGCAGGCCCTGGCGGAAATCGTCGCGATAGCGGTCGGGCATGACCCAGCGCGCGGTATCCAGAACCTTGAGATTGCCCGCCTGGCAAGTGAGGATGCCCAGGAACCAGTCCGGCTGGCCGAACAGCGGCGTCAACTCCTGGCCCGCCAGGCTGTAGATCGAGCCCAGGCAAACCAGCGGCACCGCCAGGGTCAGTCCTGCGACATCGAACAGCAGGCACTCGAAGGGCTCTGCCGCCCAGGCCGGGCGACCGTCCACCGTCGCCGGTGGCACCGGTGGATTGGCGGCAGGCAGGTACACATCCACCAGGGGCGCCACCGGCTCGATTGCCTGGGCCTCGACTGCCGGAGTTTCGGGTTCGACCTTGGCGACGGCGGGCTCCGGCGCCACCTCGATCGGTTTCAGGACCGTTGGCAACACCGTCACTGCACTCGGCTCGGCGAAGGGTCGCGCAACAACCGGTGCCGGGGCGGCCTGACGCTCGGCGTCCCTGGCCTGCTCCTCACGCACCGCGGCGGCGAATTCATCGACGATCGCCTCTTCGACCGGCGCCTCGGGCGCGTCGAGCTCCTCGGTGGCGTCCTGCAACAGGCCATCAAGGTAAGACTGCAAGGCCATCTGCGGCTTGGTGGTGGTCTGCCGTGCTGGGTTCATCAGGCCACCTGCAATGCGGGTTTGTAGGTCAACAGATGCTTGAGCAATGCCCGGTAGGCGATCAGCCCCCGGCTCTTGCCATCGAACTGCGAAGGTGTGACCCCTGCCCGGCTGGCATCGCGCAGACGCGTGTCGACCGGGATGTAGCCTTGCCAGACCTGCTCACCATAGCTGTCACGCAAAACCTTGAGCGTGCCCAGGGACGCCTGGGTGCGACGGTCGAACAGAGTCGGCACGATCTGGTAGGGCAGCGCCTGGCGCCGCGAGCGGTTGACCATGGCCAATGTCCCGACCATGCGCTCCAGGCCCTTGACCGCGAGAAACTCGGTCTGTACCGGAATCACCAACTGCTGGCTGGCAGCCAGGGCATTGACCATCAGCACCCCCAGCAGCGGCGGGCTGTCGATCAAGGCGAAGTCGAAATCCTGCCACAGCTGCGCCAGACTCTTGGCGATCACCAGGCCCAGGCCACTCTGCCCCGGCGACTGACGTTCGAGCACGGCCAATGCAGTGCTCGAAGGCAGCAGCGAGATACGCTCGTCGCTGGTGGGCAGCAACAATTGCCCCGGCAGGCCCTCGGGCACCGTGCCCTTGTGCAAGAACAGGTCGTAGCAGCTGTGCTCCAGGGCATCAGGGTTGTGCCCGAAGTAGCTGGTCATCGATCCGTGCGGGTCGAGGTCCACGACGACCACACGCTTGCCCCCTTCGGCCAGCAACCCGGCCAAAGCGATGGTAGTGGTGGTCTTGCCGACGCCACCTTTTTGATTGGCTACTGCCCAGACTCTCATCGTGCGTTGCTTCCCCCCGCAATGGCCGCCTGCCCTGCCGGGAACGGTATGAATTCAGTGACGGACAATTGACGGGCTCAGCCCCCAACCGCCGGTGCAGGCGTTGTCGGTGCAGTTTGTGTGCCAGCCCGTCGCAAGGCCGCGTCCGGCGTGGCATTGGCGCTGCCGGAGCCGGTCAGGCTGCGGCGCACTTCGAGGTTGCGGGAAATCACCAGCACCACCCGACGGTTGCGCGCCCGCCCTTCGGCCGTCTCGTTGCTGGCCACCGGCTGGTACTCGCCATACCCCACCGAAGCCATGCGCGCCGGGTTCACACCGTTCATCGCCAGCAGGCGGACGATGCTGGCCGCCCGGGCGGAGGACAGCTCCCAGTTGGTCGGGTATTGAGCGGTACGGATCGGCAAGTTGTCAGTGAACCCTTCGACATGCACCGGGTTGGCGTAAGGCTTGAGGATGTTGGCCACCTTATCGATGATCGAGAACGCCGTGTCGCTGGGCATGGCGTCACCGCTGCCGAACAGCAGCGAGGAGTTGAGCTCGATCTCGATCCACAGTTCGTTCCCGCGCACGGTCATCTGGTCGGATGTGATCAGGTCACCAAAGGCGTCGCGCACGTCATCGCTGATGGTCTTCAACGGGTCGGCATTGCTCTGGGCAAGGCCCGCGTCGGTCTGCTCGCTGTCCTTGATCAGCGGCTCGGCGGGCTTGACGCTGAGCGGGCGTTCATCGCCGATCGGTATCGGCTTCATGCTGCGCTCGGCGTCGTTGAATACCCCGAGCAGCGCCTGGGAGATGACCTTGTACTTGCCCTCGTTGATCGAGGAAATCGAATACATGACCACGAAGAAGGCGAACAGCAAGGTGATGAAGTCGGCGTACGACACCAGCCAGCGTTCGTGGTTTTCGTGTTCCTCGGTGTGACGACGGCGAGCCATGGCTTACTCCATGAAGCCTTGCAGCTTCAGCTCGATCGAGCGTGGGTTCTCCCCTTCGGCGATCGACAGCAGGCCTTCGAGCAGCATTTCGCGGTAACGCGACTGGCGCAGCGCGATGGCTTTGAGCTTGTTGGCGATCGGCAGCAGGATCAGGTTGGCGCTGGCTACGCCATAAATGGTGGCGACGAAGGCCACGGCAATGCCATTGCCCAACTGCGACGGGTCGGCCAGGTTGCCCATGACATGGATCAAGCCCATGACCGCGCCGATGATGCCGATGGTAGGCGCATAGCCGCCCATGCTCTCGAACACCTTGGCCGCCTGGATGTCGCGGCTCTCCTGGGTCAGGAAATCGACCTCGAGGATGCTGCGGATCGACTCGGGCTCCGCGCCGTCCACCAGCAGTTGCAGGCCCTTGCGTGCATACGGGTCGGGTTCGGCGTCGGCCACCCCTTCAAGGCCCAGCAGGCCTTCCTTGCGCGCGGTCAGGCTCCAGTTGACGACCCGGTCGATACCGCCCGGCAGATCAATACGCGGCGGGAAGACAATCCAGCGCAGGATCTGCAACGCCCGCTTGAAGGCCGACAGTGGCGACTGCAGCAGCGCCGCCGCCAGGGTACCGCCCAGCACGATCAACGCCGCCGGGCCGTTGAGCAATGCACCGACATGGCCGCCCTCCAGGAAGTTGCCGCCGACAATGGCGACGAACGCGAGGATCAGGCCAATCAGGCTCAGGACATCCATCAGACGCAGGCCTCGACCAAGTGTTTGCCGATCTCGTCCAGGCTGTATACCGCATCGGCCAGGTTGGCTTTGACGATGGCCATCGGCATGCCATAGATCACGCAGCTGGCTTCATCCTGGGCCCAGACAGTGCTGCCGCCCTGCTTGAGCAGGCGAGCACCTTCGCGACCGTCTGCGCCCATGCCGGTGAGCACCACCGAGAGCACCTTGTCGCCGTAGGACTTGGCCGCCGAGCCAAAGGTAATGTCGACGCAAGGCTTGTAGTTCAGGCGCTCATCGCCCGGCAGGATCTTCACCGCGCCACGGCCGTCGATCATCATCTGCTTGCCGCCAGGGGCGAGCAGGGCCAGACCTGGGCGCAGCATGTCGCCATCCTCGGCTTCCTTGACACTGATCTTGCACAGTTTGTCCAGTCGCTCGGCAAAGGCCTTGGTGAAGGCCGCGGGCATGTGCTGGATCAGCACGATCGGCGCCGGGAAACTGGCCGGCAGTTGCGTCAGCACCCGCTGCAGCGCCACCGGGCCGCCGGTGGACGTGCCAATGGCTACCAGCTTGTAGGGCTTGCGCTTGGGTGCCGGCGAATGGCTGCTGGGCGCAGGACGGGGCACGGACGCGGCCGGGGTCGAGACGCGGGCCGGCGAAGGGCTTGCGAAGCTGTTGCTCGGTGCATGACTGGCAGGCGCAGGCGCCGGGCTTGCCGTCGCGTAACCGCCGAACCGGCGGTTGCTGCGCGAAATGGTGTGGACCTTCTCGCACAGCAACTGCCGGACTTTGTCCGGGTTGCGCGAGATGTCCTCGAAGTTCTTCGGCAGGTAGTCCACCGCGCCGGCATCGAGGGCGTCGAGGGTGACCCGGGCGCCCTCGTGGGTCAGCGAGGAGAACATCAATACCGGCGTCGGGCAGCGCTGCATGATGTGCCGCACCGCCGTGATGCCATCCATCATGGGCATTTCGTAGTCCATGGTGATGACATCCGGCTTGAGGGCGATTGCCTGGTCGATCGCTTCCTTGCCATTGGTCGCAGTACCCACGACCTGGATAGTCGGGTCGGCCGAGAGAATTTCCGAGACGCGGCGGCGGAAGAAACCGGAATCATCCACCACCAGGACCTTGACTGCCATAAACACTCCATTAGGCGGCGCAACCGCCAAGGTGCGCCACCAAAATCAAATTCGACGGGCGGCGTAACGCTTGAGCATGCTCGGCACGTCGAGGATCAATGCGATGCGACCGTCGCCGGTGATGGTCGCGCCGGACATGCCCGGGGTGCCCTGGAGCATCTTGCCCAGCGGCTTGATCACCACCTCTTCCTGGCCCACCAGCTGGTCGACCACAAAGCCGATACGCTGGGTACCGACCGACAGGATCACCACATGGCCTTCGCGCTGCTCCTCGTGCACCTGGTCCTGGACCAGCCAACGCTTGAGGTAGAACAGCGGCAGCGCCTTGTCACGGACGATCACGACCTCCTGGCCGTCGACCACGTTGGTGCGCGACAGGTCCAGGTGGAAGATCTCGTTGACGTTGACCAGCGGGAAGGCGAACGCCTGGTTGCCCAGCATCACCATCAGGGTCGGCATGATCGCCAGCGTCAACGGCACCTTGATGACGATCTTCGAACCCTGGCCCTTGGCCGAGAAGATGTTGATCGAGCCGTTGAGCTGGGAGATCTTGGTCTTGACCACGTCCATGCCCACACCGCGACCGGACACGTCGGAGATCTCGGTCTTGGTCGAGAAGCCCGGGGCGAAGATCAGGTTGTAGCAATCGGATTCGCTCAGGCGATCGGCAGCATCCTTGTCCATCAGGCCCTTTTCGACAGCCTTGGCACGCAGGATGTTGGGGTCCATGCCCTTGCCGTCGTCGGAGATCGACAGCAGGATGTGGTCACCTTCCTGCTCGGCCGACAACACCACCCGCCCGGTGCGCGCCTTGCCGGAGGTCTCGCGCTCTTCAGGCATTTCGATGCCATGGTCGACCGCGTTGCGCACCAAGTGCACCAGCGGGTCGGCCAGGGCCTCGACCAGGTTCTTGTCCAGGTCGGTTTCCTCACCGACCAGCTCCAGGTTGATTTCCTTCTTGAGCTGGCGGGCCAGGTCGCGAACCAGGCGCGGGAAGCGACCGAAGACCTTCTTGATCGGCTGCATGCGGGTCTTCATGACCGCGGTCTGCAGGTCGGCGGTGACCACGTCGAGGTTGGACACGGCCTTGGACATGGCCTCATCGCCGCTGTTCAGCCCCAGGCGTACCAGGCGGTTACGCACCAGCACCAGTTCGCCGACCATGTTCATGATTTCGTCCAGGCGCGCGGTGTCGACCCGTACGGTGGTTTCCGCTTCGCTGGCCGTCGGTTTTTCGGCGGCAGGGGCTGCTGCGCGGGCCGGCGCGGCCGGTTTGGCAACTGCAGGCTTGGCCACCGGTGCCGCTTCAGGCTTGGCGACAGGCTTGCTGTCGACCTTGGCCACGGCAGAGGCGGTGGCAGCCACGGCCTCAGGCGTAGCCACGGCCGCGTCACTGGAGAACTTGCCTTTGCCGTGCAACTGATCAAGCAAGGCTTCGAACTCGTGCTCGGTGATGTCCCCACTTTGGGCCCCTGCCTCGACCGACGCAGGTGCCTGAGCCGTGGCGCCGGGCAGCGCATCGGCGGCGAAAGTGCCCTTGCCGTGCAACTGATCGAGCAACGCTTCGAATTCATCGTCGGTGATTTCATCGCTGCTCGGCGCCGCGACGCTGTCAGCCGACACAGGCGCAGGCGTCTGGGCAGAGAACTGGCCTTTGCCGTGCAACTGATCGAGCAGCGACTCGAACTCGGCGTCGGTGATCTCGTCGCTGTCGCTGCCCGCGGCCTCACCCTGCAGCTGTTCAGTAGCCTCGGCCTGGGCCTTCACCGCATCGAGCGAGTCGAGCAGTTGTTCGAACTCGCTGTCGGTGATATCGGGCTCGACGGCAGGCTCGGCTTCGGCGACGGCTGGAGCCTGGGGCATAGGCGCTGGGGCCTCGGCACCGGCCGGCTCGGCCAGACGCGACAGTGCGGCCAGCAGCTCCGGCGTGGCCGGAGTAATGTCGCTGCGCTCGCGAACCTGGCCAAACATGCTGTTGACCGTATCCAGTGCCTCGAGCACCACATCCATCAATTCCGCGTCGACCCGGCGCTCACCTTTGCGCAGGATGTCGAACACGTTCTCGGCGATATGGCAGCACTCCACCAGCTCATTGAGCTGAAGGAAGCCGGCGCCCCCTTTTACAGTGTGAAAACCGCGGAAGATCGCATTGAGCAGGTCCGCATCTTCTGGTCGGCTTTCCAGCTCGACCAATTGCTCGGACAGTTGCTCGAGGATTTCGCCGGCCTCTACCAGGAAATCCTGGAGGATTTCTTCATCGGCGCCGAAGCTCATTGAACGTGCTCCCTAAAAACCCAGGCTGGACAGCAAATCGTCGACGTCGTCCTGACCGGACACGACATCTTCACGCTTATCGGCATGAATCTGCGGACCTTCACCCCGAGTCGGATGTTTTTCTTGATCTTTTTCAGCACGCAGCTGCTGGTGGTCATGTTCGATACCGGCAAAACGGTCGACCTGGCTGGCCATCAGCACGAGCTTGAGCAGATTGCTTTCGACTTCGGTGACCAGTGCGGTCACCCGTTTGATCACCTGGCCGGTGAGGTCTTGATAGTCCTGGGCCAGGAGAATGTCGTTGAGATGGCCGGCGACTTTGCGGCTCCCCTCGGCGCTTTGCGTCAGGAAACTGTCGACGCGCTTGACCAGGTCGCGAAACTCCGGCGCTGCGACTTCACGACGCATGAAGCGCTGCCAGTCGACGCTCAGGTTCTGGGCCTCGGCCTGCAGATCGTTGAGCAGCGGCGTGCTCGCCTCCACCAGGTCCATGGTGCGGTTGGCCGCGCCTTCGGTGAGCTTGACCACGTAGGACAAGCGCTCGGTGGCGTCGGTGATCTGCGACACTTCCTCGGCCTGCGGCATGCGCGGGTCGATCTGGAAGCTGACGATTGCACTGTGCAATTCGCGGGTGAGCTTGCCGACTTCCTGGTACAGGCCACGATCACGGGTCTGGTTCAACTGATGGATCAGTTGCACAGCCTCGCCGAAATGGCCCTGCTCAAGGCTCTGGACCAGTTCCTGGGCATGCTTCTTCAGGGTCGATTCGAACTCCCCCAACGATGTGTTCATTTGCTCCATGGCGCCCCCTGACGTGACTCAGCCGTTGACGCGTTCGAAGATCTTTTCGATCTTCTCCTTGAGCACCTGGGCGGTGAAAGGCTTGACCACATAGCCGTTTACCCCGGCCTGGGCCGCTTCGATGATCTGGTCGCGCTTGGCTTCGGCGGTCACCATCAGCACCGGCATGCCCTTGAGGCGGTCATGGGCACGGACCTTACGCAACAGGTCGATACCGGACATGCCAGGCATGTTCCAGTCGGTCACGAGGAAGTCGTAGTGGCCGTTTTCCAGCATCGGCAACGCCGTGGTGCCGTCATCGGCCTCCTCGGTGTTGGTGAAGCCCAGGTCACGCAACAGGTTCTTGATGATCCGCCGCATCGTCGAAAAGTCGTCAACGATGAGGATTTTCATATCTTTGTTCAATTAGACCTCCAAGCAGTCCTAAACGCGCCCGGCCCCCGGACGCGCATTCAATCAATTCGGTACAACATCCAACGACGGTGGCGAACCTTGACTCAACGTGCCCGCCATTCCCCGAGACGGCTGCGCAGGCGCGCGGCGCACTGGCTATGCAACTGGCTGACACGCGACTCGCTGACCCCAAGCACCTCACCGATTTCCTTGAGGTTCAACTCCTCGTCGTAGTACAGCGCCAGCACCAGACGCTCACGCTCCGGCAGGTTGGCGATGGCCTCGGTCAACGCGGCCTGGAAGCGCTCGTCTTCCAGGTCCCGCGAAGGTTCCAGCAGGCCACTGGCGCCATCCTCGTGCAGCCCTTCGTGCTCGCCGTCCTGCAGGAGGTCGTCGAAGCTGAACAGGCGACTGCCCAGGGTGTCGTTCAGAATCCCGTAATAATCATCGAGACTCAATTGGAGTTCGGCAGCAACTTCATGATCTTTAGCGTCGCGACCGGTTCTGGCCTCCACGGCGCGTATCGCGTCGCTGACCATGCGGGTGTTGCGGTGTACCGAACGAGGCGCCCAATCCCCCTTGCGCACCTCATCGAGCATGGCCCCACGAATGCGGATACCGGCATAGGTTTCGAAGCTCGCGCCCTTGCTGGCATCGTATTTGTTGGCCACTTCCAGCAGGCCGATCATACCGGCCTGGATCAGGTCCTCGACCTGCACGTTGGCCGGCAGGCGTGCCAGCAGGTGGTAGGCAATGCGCTTGACCAGAGGGGCATAACGTTCGACCAGTTCATACTGGGCATCACGCGCCGCCCGGCTGTACATCTTGAAACCGCTCGCATTCATAGTACCGGTCCTGCGCTGGTCGGCTGCACCAGACGCTCGACGAAAAACTCCAGGTGTCCGCGCGGGTTGGCAGGCAGCGGCCAGCTGTCGACCTTCTGCGCGATGGCCTTGAAGGCCAGCGCACACTTGGATCGAGGGAAGGCCTCATAGACCGCCCGCTGCTTCTGCACCGCCTTGCGCACACATTCGTCGTAAGGCACGGCACCGACGTATTGTAAGGCGACGTCCAGGAAGCGATCCGTGACCTTGGTCAACTTGGCAAACAGGTTGCGCCCTTCCTGCGGGCTCTGCGCCATGTTGGCCAGGACCCGGAAGCGGTTCATGCCGTAGTCGCGGTTGAGCAGCTTGATCAGGGCGTAGGCATCGGTGATCGAGGTCGGCTCGTCGCAGACCACCAGCAGCACCTCCTGCGCGGCACGCACGAAGCTCACCACCGAGTCCCCGATTCCCGCAGCGGTATCGATCACCAGCACATCGAGGTTGTCGCCGATCTCGCTGAACGCCTGGATCAGCCCGGCATGCTGGGCTGGCGCCAGGTGCACCATGTTCTGGGTACCGGAGGCGGCCGGCACGATGCGCACACCACCAGGCCCTTGCAGCAGCACATCGCGCAGCTCGCAGCGCCCTTCGATGACATCGGCCAGGGTGCGCTTGGGCGACAGCCCCAGCAGGACGTCGACATTGGCCAGGCCCAGGTCGGCGTCCAGCAACATGACCCGGCGGCCGAGTTCAGCCAGCGCCAGGGACAGGTTCACTGAAACGTTGGTCTTGCCCACGCCACCTTTACCGCCGGTCACGGCGATCACCTGTACGGGATGCATGCTACCCATGTTTGTTCTTTACCTTGTCTCGGGGCCCAGGCCACATGAGGAGCTGAACACGACGCTCCTGATGCAGGTACTTTGCGCTGTCCATTCGTCAACCCGCACGCTTGCCTGGGTTGTGGTAGAGATCAGCGAACATGTCGGCCATCGCCTCTTCGCTGGGCTCGTCCTGCATCTGCACACTGACCGCACGGCTGACCAACTGATGTTTGCGCGGCAATTGCAGGTCATCAGGAATGCGCGGTCCATCGGTCAGATAGGCCACGGGCAATTCGTGACTGATGGCAAGGCTCAGCACTTCGCCGAGGCTGGCCGTTTCATCAAGCTTGGTCAGGATGCAGCCGGCCAGGCCACAACGCTTGTAGCTGTGGTAGGCAGCGGTCAGCACCTGCTTCTGGCTGGTGGTGGCCAGTACCAGGTAGTTCTTGGCGGCGATGCCGCGTCCGGCGAGGCTCTCCAGTTGCAGCCGCAGGGCCGGGTCGCTGGCCTGCAGGCCAGCGGTGTCGATCAGCACCACGCGCTTGCGCAACAGCGGATCGAGCGCCTGGGCCAAGGACTGGCCCGGGTCGACATAAGTGACTGGCACGTTGAGGATGCGCCCCAACGTCTTGAGCTGCTCCTGGGCGCCAATACGGAAACTGTCCATGCTCACCAGCGCCAGATGCTGAGCGCCGTACTTGAGCACATAGCGCGCCGCCAGCTTTGCCAGGGTGGTGGTCTTGCCCATGCCGGCCGGACCGACCATCGCGATCACACCGCCCTCTTCGATCGGCTCGATCTCGGGGACCTGGATCATCCGCGCCAGGTGGGCGAGGATCATGCGCCAGGCATGGCGCGGGTCTTCGATCTCGCCGGCAAGCTCCAGTGCTTCGCGAGCGATCGGGCCCGACAGGCCGATACGCTGCAAGCGACGCCAGAGGTTGGCTTGCTGCGGTTTGTTGCCCTGCAGTTGACTCCAGGCCAGGGACCCGAGCTGGACTTCAAGCAACTCGCGCAGGCCCGACAGCTCCGAGCGCATGGCATCGAACAGACGCGGATCGACCGGCGCCGGCGCTGGGGCAGCGACCGGCGCCGGCGCGTCGACCTGTGGCTCGACCAGTGGCTCGGAGGCGGTCAACGAAAGGCCGGCGAACAGTTGGCGATTGCCGGTCTCGTCGCTTTCGTTGCGTGTGCTCAGTTCAGCCTGGGCAGTGGCGATGCGCGTCTGGGTCTTGCGCAGCTCGTCTTCGAGCTCGATGTTCGGCACGCGTGGGGCCAGGGCGGACAGCTTGTAGTCCAGCGCGGCCGTCAACTCGACACCGCCGGCGATGCGCCGGTTGCCGATGATGGCGGCGTCGGAGCCAAGCTCATCCCGGACCAGCTTCATGGCCTGACGCATATCGGCGGCGAAAAAACGCTTAACTTGCATAACCCACTACCTCAGCCGTTGGGGCCCACGGTGGCAACGATGGTGACTTGCTTGTTGTCAGGTATTTCCTGATACGCCAGAACATGCAAATTCGGTACAGCCAGGCGGCCGAATCGCGACAGCATGGCGCGGATGGGGCCGGCAACCAGAAGAATGGCCGGCAGGCCTTGCATCTCCTGGCGCTGGGCCGCTTCGATCAGCGAACGCTGCAGCTTCTCAGCCATGCTCGGCTCCAGGAGAACACCGTCTTCCTGGCCTTGCCCGGCCCTTTGCAGACTATTGAGCAAAATCTGTTCCAACCTGGGTTCAAGGGTGATCACAGGCAGCTCGGACTCAACGCCGACAATGCTTTGCACGATGGCGCGACACAATCCGACCCGCACTGCCGCCACCAGCGCGGCGGTATCTTGACTCTTACCGGCATTGTTGGCGATGGCCTCGGCGATACTGCGGATATCCCGCACCGGCACCTGCTCGGCCAACAGCGCCTGCAGGACCTTGAGCAAGCCTGACAACGAAATGACACCCGGCACCAACTCCTCGGCAAGTTTAGGCGAACCTTTGGCCAATACTTGCAACAGTTGCTGGACCTCTTCATGGCCGATCAGTTCATGGCAATGTTTCTGCAGGATCTGGTTGAGGTGGGTAGCCACCACGGTGCTGGCATCGACAACGGTGTAGCCCAGCGACTGGGCCTGGGCACGCTGGCCGACGTCGATCCACACCGCCTCCAGACCAAACGCCGGGTCGCGCGCAGCGATACCGTTGAGCGTGCCGAAGACCTGGCCAGGGTTGATGGCCAGCTCCCGGTCCGGATAGATCTCGGCCTCAGCCAGGATCACCCCCATCAGGGTGAGGCGGTACGCGCTCGGCTGCAGGTCCAGGTTGTCGCGGATATGTACGGTGGGCATGAGAAAGCCCAGGTCCTGGGACAGCTTCTTGCGCACCCCCTTGATCCGCGCCAGCAGCTGACCACCCTGATTGCGATCTACCAATGGAATCAGGCGATAACCAACCTCCAGGCCGATCATGTCGATGGGCGTCACATCGTCCCAACCCAGTTCCTTGGTTTCCAAGGCACGCTGTGGCGATGGCAGCAGGTCCTGCTGGCGCTGCGCCTCTTCCTGGGCCTTGAGTTTGGCCTGTTGCTGACGACGCCAGACCAGGTAGGCACCGCCACCGGCCGCCGCGCCAAGCCCCAGGAAGGCGATATGCGGCATGCCCGGAACCAAGCCCATGACGATCATCAGCGCCGCCGAAACGCCCAACGCCTTGGGCGAGTCGAACATCTGCCGATTGATGAGCTTGCCCATGTCCTCGGAACTGGAGGCTCGCGTCACCATGATCGCGGCGGCGGTGGACAGCAGCAGCGAGGGCAACTGCGCCACCAAACCGTCACCGATGGTCAGCAAGGCGTAGACCTTGCCCGCCTCGCCGGCCGACATGCCATGTTGCAGGATACCGATGAGCATGCCGCCAATGAGGTTGATGAATAGGATCAGCAGCCCCGCGATGGCGTCGCCGCGAACGAACTTGCTGGCACCGTCCATGGAGCCGTAGAACTCGGCCTCCTGGGCCACCTCGGCGCGTCGGGCCTTGGCCTGGGCCTGGTCGATCAGGCCGGCATTGAGGTCGGCGTCGATCGCCATCTGCTTGCCAGGCATCGCATCGAGGGTGAAGCGTGCGCTCACCTCGGAAATACGCCCGGCACCTTTGGTGACCACGACGAAGTTGATGATCATGAGGATGGCGAACACCACCGCACCGACCACGTAGTTGCCCCCGATCACCACCTCGCCGAAGGCCTGGATCACCTTGCCCGCAGCGCCGTGGCCTTCCTGGCCGTGGAGCATGACCACACGCGTGGAGGCCACGTTCAGGGCAAGACGCAGCAAGGTTGCCACGAGCAGGATGGTGGGAAACGCAGCGAAGTCCAGCGGGCGCAGGGCGTATACGCAGACCAGCAGGACGACGATCGACAGGGCGATGTTGAAGGTGAAGAAGACGTCGAGCAGGAACGGTGGAATCGGCAACATCATCATCGCCATCATCACCAGCAGCAACAGCGGCACGCCCAGGTTGCCCCGGCCGAGACCAGCCAGGTTGTTTCGGGCGCTGTTGATTAACTGAGTGCGATCCACCGCAAATCCTCTTCAAGCAAAACTTTGACGCCTGAATGGGCGTTTGGCGCTGCCTTTGCAAGAAGCCTTCCAACTTTTGAGTTGGGCCTTTTTTGGGGGAGTTTTCTGGATCGTGTGTGTATCCAGTTTTCTGGGGGTGGCGCTTTTCGCCTGCTCCGGCCCTTTCGCGGGTAAACCCGCGAATAGGCCCAACAGCTCACCGCCACGAGCAGGGCGAATGCTGAGGCGCAGCGGCTTTGGTTACTTTGACCAAGACCAAGTGACCCGCCGTAAGGGCGCAAAGGTGAATCAGCGTCGACACATCAAACGGATATGCCCACAAGCCCCAACACCAACCAATGCAACCTAAAGCAACTCACCGATCACGCCGCAAATCCGGCGGAATCGGCAAATCAGGCTTCAAAGGCTCCGGCGCCTTGCCCTTCCCCGCCCGGTACTGTCGGATCTGGAACACATAAGCCAGCACCTGCGCCACCGCCAGGTACAACCCCGCGGGAATCTCCTGCTCAAGCTCGGTGGAGTAGTAGATCGCCCGCGCCAACGCCGGCGACTCAAGGATCTGCACCTGGTGCTCAACCCCGATCTCGCGGATCTTCAACGCGATGAAGTCCGTCCCCTTGGCCAGCAGCAAAGGCGCCACACCACCCGACTCCGGGTCGTACTTGAGCGCCACGGCATAGTGCGTGGGGTTGGTGATGATCACATCGGCATCGGGCACCGCCGCCATCATGCGCCGCTGCGAGGCTTCGCGCTGCAACTGACGGATCCGTTGCTTGACCTCAGGCTTGCCTTCCGAATCCTTGTATTCGTCCTTCACTTCCTGCTTGGTCATCTTCAACTTGTTATGCGCCTGCCAAATTTGGAACGGCACATCCACCACCGCGATCAACAACAACCCGGCAGCCATCCACAATGCACTCCACCCGACCACCTGGACGCTATGGATGATGGCTTGATCAAGCGGCTCATTGGCGATCGCCAACAACGCCTCACGATCATTGGACAACACCGCCAGTGCCACCAGCAGGATCACGAAGAATTTGGCAAGGGCCTTGAGCAGCTCAGTCAGCGCATTGAGGGAGAACATGCGTTTGATACCCGACAACGGGTTCATGCGACTGAACTTCGGCTGCAACAAACTTCCAGAGAACAGAAAACCGCCCAGAGCGATCGGCGCGATGAAGGAAATCACGAACAGCAGGATCAACACTGGCTGCACCGCCCAGATCGCCATCTTGCCCGAGGCCAGGAGCAACCCTCCCATGGCGCTTTCGTCCACCACCATCTCCCGGGTGAGACTAAAACTCAAACGCATCAGATCCATGAGCGTTTCCGCCAGAAACCCACCGAATGCCAACAAACTGCCCGCACCGGCAAGGGTCACCGCTACCGTGTTGAGTTCCTTGGAACGGGCCACCTCGCCCTTTTCACGCGCATCGCGCCGGCGTTTGTCGGTGGGCTCTTCTGTCTTGTCCTGACCGCTTTCGCTCTCTGCCATGCTCAGCGCGCCCTTGCCAGCTCACGCAGCCATTGCAGCGCCTCGCTGGCCAACAATTGATAATGGGAAAGCATGTCGGCCAAGGCGATCCAAAAGATGACCATGCCCAATACCAAGGTCAGCGGAAAGCCAATGGAGAAGATGTTCAGTTGGGGCGCCGCGCGTGACATTACGCCAAAAGCGATATTGATGACCAACAGCGCGGTAATCGCCGGCAACACCAACAGCAAGGCGGCGCCCAGCACCCAACTCAACCGTCCGGCCATCTCCCAGAAATGATTGACTACCAACGCACTGCCCACCGGCAAGGTAGTAAAGCTCTCGGTCAGCACTTCGAACACCACCAAGTGTCCGTTCATCACCAGGAACAACACGCTGACCAACATTGTCATGAATTGGCTGACGACCGCCACGTTGACACCATTGGCAGGATCAACCATAGAGGCAAATGCCATACCCATCTGCACAGCGATGATCTGCCCCGCTACCACGAATGCCTGAAAGAGCATTTGCAGGGCAAGCCCGAACACTGCACCGACGATGATCTGTTCCCCACACAGCAACATGCCACGCAAGCTCAACGGGTCGAATTCTGGCAATGGCGGCAATCCCGGCACGATAACAACCGTGATAGCCAAGGCAGCGTAGAGGCGGATGCGCGCGGGCAGCATCCGTGTGCCAAAAATCGGCATGGTCATCAGAACCGCCGTCACTCTGAACAACGGCAGGATGAACGTGGCGACCCAAGTGCCAATCTGACTGTCGGTCAGCTCCAGCATGGCCGCATCAACCAATCAGCTGCGGAATGCTGGTGTACAGGCGATTGAAATACTCCATGAAACGCTGCAGGAGCCAAGGCCCGACGACAATCAGGGTCACCAGCATCACCAGCAGGCGCGGCAGGAAACTGAGCGTCTGTTCGTTGATCTGGGTCGCCGCCTGGAACATCGCCACCACCAGACCGACCAGCAGGCTTGGCACTACCAGGATGGCCACCATCATGGCCGTCATCCAGAGGGCATCGCGGAACAAATCCAAGGCTACTTCAGGTGTCATACAGGGCTCTCCTTGATGGCCTCAGACGCCACCGAAACTGCCGGCCAAGGTGCCCATGATCAACGCCCAGCCATCGACCAGGACGAACAGCATGATCTTGAACGGCAGGGAGATGATCAGCGGCGACAGCATCATCATGCCCATGGCCATCAGCACACTGGCCACCACCATGTCGATGATCAGGAACGGAATGAAGATCATGAAGCCGATCTGGAACGCGGTCTTGAGCTCCGAGGTGACGAACGCCGGCACCAGGATGGTCAACGGCGCCTGCTCAGGGCCGGCGATGTCGGTGCGTTTGGACAGGCGCATGAACAGGTCCAGGTCGCTTTGCCGGGTCTGTGCCAGCATGAAGTCCTTCAGCGGCCCCTGGGCCTTGTCGATGGCCTGCTGGGCCGTCATCTGCTCGTTCAGGTAGGGCTGGATCGCGTCCTGGTTCACCCGGTCGAACACTGGGGCCATGATGAACAGCGTCAAGAACAACGCCATGCCGGTCAGCACCTGGTTCGAGGGCGTCTGCTGCAGACCCAAGGCCTGACGCAGGATGGAAAAGACAATGATGATGC
This sequence comes from Pseudomonas sp. PKS, assembly GCF_051913525.1. Taxonomy (NCBI): domain Bacteria; kingdom Pseudomonadati; phylum Pseudomonadota; class Gammaproteobacteria; order Pseudomonadales; family Pseudomonadaceae; genus Pseudomonas; species Pseudomonas sp. PKS. The sequence goes on from NZ_JBEGDO010000006.1 coordinate 253,964, forward strand.
GGGTGAAGCTGGTCATCAGGATGACGAACGCCGGAATGAAACTCAGCGCTGTCATGATTAGCAGGATTTGCAGGCTGACCGAATACTCCTGCTGGCCGTCCGCCCCATTGGACAGGGTGATGGCCGGGATCGACAACGGGTCGGCAGCCAAGGCCATCGGCGCAGCCAACAGCAACGCCAGGGTCAACAATGAGCGCAGTGCGCCGGTCATCACTTCTTGTCCTTCTGATCCTTGCCCATCAGCTCGAGCAGCCGCTGGGCGAACTCCGGCGTGGCCGGACGGGCACTGGCGGGCACCTCCACAGGCTCGGCCAACACGTGCAACGCCTCGATGTTGCCAGGCGAGTGGCCGATGAGGATCTGCTCCTTGCCCACCTGCACCAGCAACAGGCGGTCACGCGGGCCGATCGTCCGGCTGCCGACGATATCGATCACCTGCCCACCGCGTGGTGTCGCGCCTTGCATGCGGCGCAGCAACCAGGCAAGGGCGAAGATCAGGCCGACCACCAGCAGCAGGCCGAAGACCATCTGTGCCAACTGCCCGCTAAGGCTGCCTGGCGCGGCCGAAGCGGGTGCAACCGCCTGGGTGGCCGCGATCACCGTCTCGCTGACAAGCAACGCACCAAAGGCCAGCGCGGCCCGCATCGACCCCTTCACTCAGCGCAGCTTCTTGATACGTTCGCTGGGGCTGATCACGTCGGTCAGGCGGATGCCGAACTTCTCGTTGACCACCACCACCTCGCCGTGGGCGACCAAGGTGCCGTTGACCAGCACGTCCAACGGCTCGCCCGCCAGGCGATCAAGCTCGATCACCGAACCCTGGTTGAGCTGCAGCAGGTTGCGGATGCTGATTTCGGTGCTGCCCACTTCCATGGAGATGTTCACCGGAATATCCAGGATCACATCCAGGTTCGGCCCCTCGAGGCTGACGATGTCACTGGGTTTGGGGGAGCTTGCGAATTCTTCCATCGGCAGGCGACCGGCGCCGGACTTGCCGCTGTCGGCAGCCAGCAGCGCATCGATGTCGGCCTGGCCGGCGTCACCGGTTTCCTGCAGGGCGGCAGCCCATTCATCGGCCAGGGCCTGTTCCTCCGGGGAGGTGATTTCGTTTTCGTTAGCCATGATGTCCTCGACAGGCATTCAATTCGGAAAGAACGACCGGCACGCCGTCAGCGACGTTCGATCGGGTCGATGATCTGTAGCGACAAGGTGCCCTTGTGCGAGCCCAGGCGCGCCTTGAACGACGGCACGCCGTTGGCGCGCAGCACCAGGTGCTCGGGCAGCTCGACGGGGATCACATCGCCCGGCTGCATGTGCAGGATGTCGCGCAGCTTGAGCTGGCGACGGGCCACGGTGGCCGAAACGGGCACGCTGACATCAAGCACGTCTTCGCGCAGGGCCTTGACCCAACGCTCGTCCTGGTCGTCCAGGTCGGACTGGAAGCCTGCGTCGAGCATTTCGCGCACCGGCTCGATCATCGAATACGGCATGGTCACGTGCAGGTCACCGCCACCGCCGTCCAGTTCGATATGGAACGTCGAGACCACCACCGCCTCGCTCGGGCCGACGATGTTGGCCATGGCCGGGTTGACCTCTGAGTTTATGTACTCGAAGTTGACCGGCATGATCGCCTGCCAGGCTTCCTTGAGGTCGACGAAGCACTGGTCCAGCACCATGCGCACCACGCGCAGCTCGGTCGGTGTGAACTCACGACCTTCGATCTTGGCGTGGCGGCCATCACCACCGAAGAAGTTGTCCACCAGCTTGAACACCAGCTTGGCGTCGAGGATGAACAACGAAGTGCCGCGCAGCGGCTTGATCTTGACCAGGTTCAGGCTGGTCGGGACGTACAGCGAATGCACGTACTCGCCGAATTTCATCACCTGCACACCGCCAACCGCCACGTCGGCGGAGCGACGCAGCAGGTTGAACATGCTGATGCGGGTATAGCGGGCAAACCGCTCGTTGATCATCTCCAGGGTCGGCATGCGTCCGCGGACGATCCGATCCTGGCTGGTCAGGTCATAGCTCTTGACGCCACCGGGTTCGGCGGCGCTTTCGGTTTGAACCAGACCATCATCGACGCCATGCAACAGGGCATCGATCTCATCCTGGGACAGCAGGTCCTGCACGGCCATCTCGGGCTCCTACTGCAATACGAAATTGGTGAACAGCAACTGGTCGATGACCGGTTTGCCGACTTCCTTCTGCGCCACTTCCTGCACCACGGCGGTCGCTTTCTGGCGCAGCATTTCCTGGCCTACCGGGCTGCTGGCCAGGGTGTCGAAACCTTGCCCCGAGAACATCATGACCAGGTTGTTGCGGATCACTGGCATGTGCACCTTGAGTGCGTCCAGGTCGGCCTGGTTGCGGCCCTGCATGGTGATGCTCACCTGCATATAACGCTGGCGGCCATTCTGGTTGAAATTGACCACGAAAGCCGGCGCCAGAGGCTCGTAGATCGCCGCCGCCTTGACGTTGGCCTGGGCAGGGTCGACAGCCGGTGCCGACTCGCTCTTGTGCATGACGAACCAGGTGGCGCCCACCGACAGGCCCACGGCCAGCAGCAGGGCCAGTACCATCAGCAGGATCAGCTTGAGTTTGCCTTTAGTGGCGGGGTCTTTGACTGCTTCGCTCTTCGCCATGCCAATAATCCGTCGTCCATCGGGGTTTCAAAGAAGGATGACGTGGCTTGAGCAAGTGTTATGCCAAATTTGAGCCGACCGGGAGAACCGGCAGGCGTGGGAGCTGGCGACGGCCTGCGATGGCCTACGCCGCAGCCCTCAGGCGTAATAGTCGACGGCGCTGTCGCCAATCACCACCTGCCGTTCGACCGGCTGGGCGGCATCGGCCAGTTCATTGTCGTCCTCGCCATCCGCCTTAGCGCGCCGCGCCGCGACCCCGGACAGGTTCGAACCCTCCTGCTGGGCCTGCTGTTGCTGGCCGCGGGACTGATCGGCAACGTTGACATCAGGCTGGGCCAGCCCCTGCTGGGCGAACAGTTCGCGCAGGCGATGCACCTGGCTGTCCAAGGCCTCACGCACCCCGGCGTGACCACTGATGAAGGTGACCTGCGTGGACTGATCCGCCGCTACATTGACGCGGATGTCCAGGCGCCCCAACTCGGCGGGCTCGAGTTGGATGTCCGCCGACTTGAGGTTCTGGCTAGACAGGTACATGACCCGATTCACCAGCCCTTCGGCCCAGGCGCTCTGGTTATTCATCGGCAGTGGCTGGTGCAACGGGCTGGGCGGCACGGCGTTGGCGGTCTTAGGGGTGGCGGCCTGAGTCAGGCTGGCCAGGCGATTGGCGAAGTCATCGACTCGCGTGTCGCTACTCGCGCTCTTGGTGTCCTTCAAGCCGTTATCGAGCAGCTCGCTGAAGGCCTTTTCACCCGGTTGCGAGGCATCGCCTTCGGCTTGCGGTTTGTCGACCAGGCTCGCCAAGGTATTGACGGCTACCTGCCCATCGTCGGGCTGGCTGCTGTCACTTTGACTGGCAGGGGTTGCATGGGCGGAGGTCGTCCCCTTGGCCTGTGCGCTTTGCTCCAAGGCTAGGCGCAAGGTGGGCAGGTTCGCCAACGGATCGGCCGCAGGGTCGAAATCCTCAATGGCAGGTGTCTGTTCCGACGGCGCCTCGACAGGCGCGGTCTGGGGCTGCACCGCAGCCTGTAGCACAGGCGCCACCGCCTCCGCCTGGGCCTGAATCAATTGCGCGCCAGGCTGTGCATCGGTGACCTGCCCGGCCACCAGGCTGGCATCGAGCAGGCTCGATTCGCTGCTGTCGCCGGCTTGATCGGCCACTGGCAAAGTTTTGCCGCCATCGGCAACCGGCTGCGTATCGGCAGGCTCGGTCTTGCCTTCCATCGTGCTTTCGGATTTGTCCTTGGCCTTGGCTTGGGTCGCCTTGTCATCGCGTCCTTGGCGGGCCATGACCTGATCGAAACCACCATTCTGGGAGCCCGCCGCCTGCGGCTTGTCCGCCGTCTGAGTAGCCGCGCGCGACGGCTTGCTCACCACACTGGCTTGCAGCAAAGGATTGGATGCGACAGGCATTGAAAGGTCTCCGCGCTGAATAATCGTGAATCGTCCAGGCAAAGACACGCAAAAGTCGCGCCAGGTTGCTTCAACCTGCGGAAATACGCGCGCGCTCGGCGCGGTAGAAGCGCTGAACCTCGAGGTACTCCTGGTCGATCCGGTTGATCAGGTCCTCGATGCCATACAGCGGCTGTTTTCGCACACGCTCCTCCAACTGCCGGCACAGCTCGGCCAGGCCCACCGCGCCCATGTTGCCGCTGCTGCCCTTGAAGCTGTGGGCCGCCAAGCCCAGCTCCTCGGCGCTGCGGGCCCCGTGCAATTGGTCTAGGCGGCGCTCGGAGTCTTCCAGAAAAGTCTCGAGCAATTGCAGATACCCCTCCTCCATGACCTCTTGCAGGTCGCTGAGGATCTTCGGGTCGATATGCATGTCAGCCACTTGCTCACTCCTTTGATCAAGTCCATAGGGCCTGCTTGCGCAGGGTCCGGCGCCAGCTGCTCACCAACAGAATACCACCCGCGCACAACGCCCGCCCTCGAGCCATTCGGCGCTCTGGCTGAGGCTGCGCACCAGGTTCAGTCCGCGCCCGCTCAACCCCTGGGTCTGCCGCTGGCCGGACAGCACCTGGGCAACGTCGAACCCCAGGCCGCTATCGCGTACGTCGATTTTCAGACGTCCACCCCTGGCCCAGGGTTCAACTTCCAGATCGATTCGCACAAAGCCGTCATCCTGCCGCGCCAAGCGAAGGTTACGCTCGCGGTAGTAGTCGGCAAACCCTTGGGCGTCGTGCTTGAGACGCGAATCCAGGCCAAGCACCCCATGCTCCAGTGCGTTGGCATACAACTCGCTCAGGACCGTGTGCAACAGGCCGCCGTTTGGCCGCAGGCCATGTATCTCCTGCAGCAGCTGTACTAGGTATGGCACGGGATTGAAACGTTTCAAGCTTTCGCCACGCAACTCGAAGTGCAGCGACCAATGCAACGGACTAGAACGGCTGGCCTCGCTGTCGGGCACGGCTGCTGGCGCCTGCCACTGGGACTCGACCATGGACACGTCACACAGGCTGATATCGTCCCGGGGGCGCCCGCCAAAATGCTCCAGTGCTTGCATCAGCTCTGGCAGCAACTGCGCCGGATCGCGATTGGCGCGCAGCACCTGCTCCAGGCGCTGCACGCCGAATAACCGCTCCTGGTCATCGCAGGTATCGACCACGCCATCGGAAAGCAACAACAGCCGCTCGCCCACCGCCAGCGGCAACACCTCGGTGCTGTCATCGAAGCGCTCTGGCGAGAGGATGCCCAGTGGCAGGTGCCTCGATTGCAGCGTGACCAGCACCTCTCCTGCGGCAGACAAGCAGTAGCCATCCGGCATGCCGCCATTCCAGACCTCCACGGTGCCACGTTGATAGCTCAGGTCGAGCATCAGGGCGCAGCAGAACATGTCCACCGGCAGGATGTGCTTGAGCTTGGCGTTCATCTCCCGCAGCGTTTCTGCGACACCATGGCCCTTGGCGGCCATGCCATAGAACACCTCGGCCAGGGGCATGGCGCCAATCGCGGCGGGCAAGCCATGGCCGGTAAAGTCGCCCAGCAGCACATGCAGGTTACCGTTGGGGGTATAAGCCGCCAGCAGCAGATCGCCATTGAACAGCGCATAGGGCGATTGCAGGTAGCGGATGTTGGGCGCGCGCAGGCATCCGGCATGGGCCACTTTGTCGAATACCGCCTTGGCGACCCGCTGCTCGTTAAGCAGGTGATGATGATGCCGGGCAATCTGGTCGCGCTGCTCGAGCACCGTGGCATGCAGCCGGCGCAGCCGATCCATGGCGCGGATCTTGGCGCCAAGGATCACCGCACTGTAGGGCTTGGCCATGAAGTCATCGCCGCCGGCCTCCAGGCAGCGCACCAAGGCGTCCTGCTCGTTGAGCGAGGTGAGAAAGATGATCGGCACCAGCGCCTCGCCAGCCAGCGCCTTGATCTGACGCGCCGCCTCGAAACCGTCCATCACCGGCATCAGTGCGTCGAGCAGCACCAGCTGTGGCCGCCGTTCGGCGAACAGCGCCACGGCCTGCTCGCCGTTTTCCGCGGTGAACACTTCATGCCCCTGGCGCCGGACGATCTGCGCCAGCAACAGCCGGTCTGCCGCACCGTCTTCGGCGACCAGTACGCTCAGCGCCCGTTCGGCCGGCATGTCGACGCTCAACTGATATCGAACAGCTTTTCGAAATTGGAGATGGCGAGGATCTTGCGCACGTCAGGGCTGGTGTTGATCACGCTGATGCAGGCGTCTTCACCGCCTTCATGGTCGCGCAGCAACAGCAGCATGCCCAATGCCGAGCTGTCCAGGTAAGTGGCGTCCTTGAGGTCCACGACCACCGAGTCCGGGCGTACGGGCTGTCGTTCGTAGGCGTTGCGAAATTCTTGGTGCCTGCCGAAGTCAAACCGCCCCTTGACGGTGATCGTGAGTTTTTTTTCGTTCTGTGAAAAATCGGATTCGACAGCCATGCCAGCGATTCCTTCGATGATGATGGCGAATGCGATCCTAGTAGGTTTAGCAGGCGCTACCGACAATCGCAAATGGGCGCTGATGCGACCAAGAAGGTCACACCTGATGATGACGCGGCAAACGTTGGGATAATTCATCCAACAGCTTTTGCTCACGCTTGTCTTCCGCCCGCCGGGCTTCGTCGAGGTAACGCTGCACCAGCTTGCGCAATCCCTCGACCCGCGCATGCGCCTGCTGCCAGATGCCCCGGGCATTGTTGAGGTTGTTCTGGTGCCAGGCCAGGCTCTGGCGCTGCTGGGTCATGGCCGTTTCCAACTGACCGAGAAAGCGTTGGTAGTTGACCAACCAGCTGCCGTTGACGCCCTGCCCGCCACGGTTGATCCACTGCAACTGGTAGTCCTCGCGAAAACGCTCGAGTTCGGCCAGCTTGGCGTGGGCCTGGGCCAACTGCTGCTGGAAGTGCCCCAGGCGCTGGGCCGCCTTACGCTCGGCCTCCTCGGCCATCTCCACCACCGGCGCCAGGCGCGCGGCTCGACTGGGCAAGGCCATGACCTATCAGCCGCCTGCCGGCGAAGCGAAGATGGCGCCGAGCTGCTCGTGGCTCTGGGTCATGCCGACGTTTTCCTGCAGGCCCTGGCGCAAGTAGCCGACCAGGCTCGACTGCAAGGCGATGGCCTGGTCGGTCTCCGGGTCACCACCCGGTACATAGGCGCCGACGCTGATCAGGTCGCGGCTCTGGGACAGGCGCGACCACAACTGCTTGAAGTGCTGCGCCTGACGCAGGTGATCGGCATCGACCACCTGGGGCATGACCCGGCTGATCGAGGCCTCGATATCGATGGCGGGGTAATGCCCCTCCTCGGCCAGACGGCGAGACAGTACGAAATGGCCATCGAGCACACCGCGCGCAGCATCGGCGATCGGGTCCTGTTGGTCGTCACCTTCGGACAACACCGTATAGAAAGCCGTGATCGAACCACCGCCTGCCTCACCATTGCCGGCCCGCTCTACCAGCTTTGGCAATTTGGCGAACACCGAAGGCGGATAACCGCGGGTCGCCGGCGGCTCGCCGATGGCCAGGGCGATTTCCCGCTGGGCCTGGGCGAAACGGGTCAGCGAATCCATCAGCAGCAGAACGTTTTTGCCCTTGTCACGGAAATATTCGGCAATTCGCGTGCAGTACATCGCTGCGCGCAGACGCATCAGCGGCGCATCGTCGGCAGGCGAGGCCACCACCACCGAGCGCTTGAGCCCTTCCTCACCGAGGATGTGCTCGATGAACTCCTTCACCTCGCGGCCCCGCTCGCCGATCAGGCCGACCACGATGATCTCGGCCTCGGTGAAGCGCGTCATCATGCCCAGCAACACCGATTTACCCACACCGGTACCGGCGAACAGGCCCAAGCGCTGCCCACGCCCTACCGTGAGCAGCCCATTGATGCTGCGGATCCCCACGTCCAACGGCTGGCTGATCGGATCGCGGTTGAGCGGGTTGATGATCGGGCCGTCCATCGGCACCCAGTCTTCGGCCTTCATCCCACCTTTGCCATCCAGGGCACGCCCGGCGCCATCGAGCACCCGCCCGAGCATGCTCATGCCCATGGGCAGCCGACCGCTGTCGTCCAAGGGCACGACGCGCGCCCCGGGCGCGATACCCGCGATACTGCCCACCGGCATGAGGAAGACCTTGGCGCCGGAAAAGCCCATGACCTCGGCCTCGACCTGCACCGGGTGGTAGCTGTCGTCGTTGATCACCAGGCAGCGGCTGCCAACTGCGGTGCGCAGGCCTTCGGCCTCCAGGGTGAGACCGACCATGCGCAGCAATCGCCCCTCGACCACCGGTTGGTCCGGCAACTTCACCGCCGCCGCATAACCGCCCAGGCGCTTGCCGAAGCTGGTGCGCTCAAGACGCATCGCCATGCTCCGGGATGCTTGCTTCCAGCTCGAGGGCAAGGTCCGGCGCGGCCGGATGCAGGGACTGGTCGTGCAACTGGTCGAACAATTGCGCCAGCGCCTTTTCCAGGCGCGTTTCCATAGTGGCATCAATGCGGCTGTGCAGCGTTTCGATCCGGCAACCACCCGGCAGCAGCGACTCGTCCTCGAGCAGCTTCCAGCGCTCTTCGTGGCGTTCGCGCAGAGCCTTGGCCAGCTCGAAGTCCTGAGGGTTCAGATGGATGCGGATGTTCTCGGCGCCCATGGGCAGCAGCTTGAGTGCCTCGCGCAGCACATGGGTGATCTGGCTCGAATCGCTGCGCAGCTCGCGACCGATCACCTGGCGGGTCATGTGCGCCACCAACTGCACCAGGCCACGCTCAATCTGGGTGTCCTGTTCGGCAATAGGTTCGAGCAGCTGGCCCATCAGCTGTTCCAGGCTGGCCAGCTTGGCCGCCAAGGCCACCTCGGCCTCCTGGCGCACCTTCAACTGGGTACTGTGGAAACCTTCGCGCTCACCGGTGGCGAACCCTTCGTTGTAGGCCTCCTGACGGATCGCTTCGAGCTCTTCGAGGGTCAGTGGCTGGACGTCCTCCAGCGGCACTTCCTCGATTTCTTCCTCGACGATCTCAGGTTCCGGTTCAGGCTCCGGCTCTGGCTCTGGGTCGAAGCTGGGCAACGCCCAGACATCGACGCCCTCGAGATCGCGGGCGCGGATCAGATCGCTGAGGTGTTCGTTGGTGGACATGCTGTCGGTACTCAAAAACCAGGGTTCGGCCAGCGCATCCTCTGCGGGAGCGGGTTTACCCGCGAAGGCGTCGGCAGGCACAAC
>NZ_JBEGDO010000007.1:0-246432 GCF_051913525.1 Pseudomonas sp. PKS
CGCCGATGGTAGTGTGGGGCTTCCCCATGTGAGAGTAGGTCATCGTCAAGATTCAAATCCAAAGCCCCTGTTCGCGATGCGAACAGGGGCTTTGTCTTTTCCGGCTATCACATTGCTGTTCTGCGCACCTTGCCGCTACGTCGTGCCTTTAGCTTGTGCCACCAGATGTACACCCCCGTGATCGATAACACTGCGATCACCACCCCCAAAACCGCAATCAGCACCTGCCCTGCGACTCCGATGATGCGTCCGCCATGGATGGGAAGCTGTAAGCGATAGAACTGCTCACCCAACGTGCCTTGGCCAGCTATTTCCTGGCCTATCAGCTGGCCATCGGTGCCGTGAAAGAATAGCCAGGACTTACCATGGGCTTGCGTATCATGCCGGCCAAACCCCGCGCCATAGAAGTTGTACTCGAAGCTGTAATAGAGCTCACCGATCGGTGCACTCAACCCAAGCTTAGCGCCTTCCTCCTGCGCACGTTGGTAGACCTGTTGATAGGTAAGCTCCGTTACACCCAGTGCTTCTTTGGGCATCACTCCCCGGGCTTCGTAGACGCTCGGCTCAACGGGTGAAAACAACGAGACGGCGGGTTTGAAGACCTGAGCTGGCAGGTTCATCGCCACACTGCTGACTGCGATGGGCAACAGTAGCAGCCACAGCCATAAACCGCTGGCCCTGTGGATATCCATGTTCAGTCGATACGCATGCCCGCCCTTGATCTTCCAGGCGGTGCTCCATTTGCGCCAGAACGGCCGGCCGCGTGGCAGGGTGAGTAGTACAGCGATGAGGCAATCCACGACCCAGAGGATCGCCACCACACCCATCAGCACAATCCCCCAATTGCCCGGCAGAGTCAGGCTGTAATGCAGCTCCAGAATGAACGGCATGAAGTTCTCGCGCGAGAAGCAGCATTCGCCCCAGTAGCGTTGACCCAAAGTCTCCCCGCTGACCGGATCGAGATAGAACACGGTGTTCTTCTCGTCATAGGGCTGGCCGGACTGTGGATCATTGCGTGGAACCATGGCCAGCAGCGCGGAGTGCCCCGCCTCCTGTGGATATTCCATGTACCAGACCTGAAGCCGCGGATACTGCGTCTGCAACTTATCCACAAGCTCGCCGGGTTGTTGGAGCGCGCCGGTGGCCGAGGCTTCGTAGAAACTTGGGTTGAGCCACTCGTCGAGTTCGTGATGGAAGGCCAGCACACTGCCAGTCAGGCCGGCGAGGGCGAGAAACGCTGCTGTGGCCAGGCCAAGGTAGCGGTGCAGCAGGACATAGAGTTGACGCATTTGCAGGGCTCCAGAAAAACGCCGGAAACGAAAAAGCCAGCACCTGGATCAGGTGCTGGCTTCGAGCACGGAAAGGAAAGTGTCAGAACTGGTAGCTGACCGTGGCACTGACATTGCGTTCTTCGCCCATGTAGCAGTAGTTCAGGCTCGCGCAAGAAGCGACGTAGGATTCGTTGGTTAGGTTATTGGCATTGAGCCGCACATCCATGCCCTTGAGCCCGACCTTGCCTAGGTCATAACCGACCGAGGCGTCGAACAAGGTGTAGGAGGGCACCTTCATGCTGTTTTCCGCATCGACCCAGCTATAACCCACATAACGCACGCCGCCGCCCAGACGCAGCCCATCAAGCGGGCCCTGGAGGAAGTTGTAGTCGGCCCACAGCGAATACATCTGTTCCGGCGCCTGGGTCGGTGAGCGGCCTTTATTGTCCAGGCCTGGGGCCACCAGGCTCGGCATCGATTTGGTGTATTCGATGTCGGTAAAGGTGTAACTCCCGATCAGCTTGAGGCTGTCAGTCACCTGCACATGGGCTTCCAACTCCAGGCCTTGGGAGCGAACCTCGCCCACTGCGCGATAGAACTCTTCGTTCGGTTGCTTGGAGGCCAGGTTCTCCTGCTCGATACGGAACACCGAGGCGGTGAACAAGTTGTCCGTGCCGGGCGGTTGGTACTTGATACCGGCCTCCCACTGCGTGCCTTCGGTCGGCGCCAGGGGGCGGCCACTCTGGTCGGACACGGTGTTGGGGTTGAACGACTAGGAGTAGCTCACGTAAGGCGCAATACCGTTTTCGAACAGGTACAGCACGCCCGCGCGGGTGGTGAACTTGGAACGGTCGTCGTTGACCTGGGTATCGGTGTCGCGGTTCTCCTCCGATACCTTGACCCAGTCCTGACGCAGGCCCAGGGAGATACGCCATTGGTCCAGTTCGACCAGATCCTGCAGGTACACGCCGGATTGCTGCAGACGCCGCAGGTAGTTGTTTTCCCCGAGAACCTGAAGGTTGCCGTTGCCATAGTGCGGGTTACCGGCATCCAATGGATCGACAGTGCCGTAGCGCCAGGTCACATCGGCCTTGCGCCGCTGATAGTCGGCGCCGAGCAAAACGGTATGTTTAGCCGCGCCTGTGAAGAATTCCGCCTGGAGCATGTTGTCGACGATGAACGAATGCAGACGTTCGTCGCCTCCGGTGTAAGCGCGGTTGAGGATGTTGCTGGTGGCGTCCGCCCAGCCGGCCGAATAGACCTGGTCCATCGACACATCCGAATCCTGGTAGCGAAAGTTCTGGCGTGCGGTGAAGACGTCATTGAAGCGATGTTCGAACTGGTAGCTGAACGACTGCTGGGTGCGCTCGTAATTATCGATGTCCGGTTCGCCCTCGAAGAAGTGGTCGGACAAACGCAGGCCGTTGCGAGGGTGCAGCATGCCATCGGCCGGGTTTCCGCCGTGATAACCGCCATTGGGGTCGTGCTGCAGGTAGGCCTGCAAGGTCAGTGATGTGTCTTCGCTGAAGTCGATGCTGACCGCAGGTGCGATCGCGTAGCGCTCTTCCTTGTTGTGATCGAATTGAGTGTCGGAAGCGTCCGCAAGGCCGGTCAGGCGATAGGCGATGCGTTTATCGTCATCCAGCGGGCCGCTGAAGTCGAAACCCATGCCACGCTGGCCCTGGGTGCCAACTGTGGCCTGGATCTGATGGTAAGGATCGAACAGTGGCTTCTTGGTGGTCAGTGCCACCAACCCGCCTGGCGAGCTGCGGCCATACAGCACGGAGGAGGGCCCCTTGAGGATGTCGATGCGCTCGAGGAAGTACGGGTCCACCTGCATGGTGCTGTAGGTACCGTTATCGCCCATGGATTTCAGGCCGTCTACGTAGATGTTATCCACAGACCCGTCGTTGAAGCCGCGCATGGCTACGTAGTCGTAGCGATGGGTCGCGCCATAGGGGTTGGTCAAGACGCCGGGGGTGTAACGCATGGCCTGGGCGACGGTCTGGGAGCCCTGGTCGTCCATCTGCTGGCGAGTGACCACCGAGACCGACTGGGTGGTTTCCAGGATCGGCATGCTGGTCTTGGTGGCCACTTGGCTGTGAGTGGCGTTGTAGCCTTCCATGCTGCCCAAGGCATTGCCCAGGGTGAAGCTGCGGATGTCGGTGCTTGGCAACGACAGCGCAGCATCCTCAGGCTGCGCACGTAGCACATAGTTGCGTCCGTCTTGGCTGACGGCTTCCAGCCCAGTGCCATTGAGCAACTGGCGCAGGGCCTGGTCGATGGCGTACCGGCCCCGTAAGCCAGGCGATTGCCGCTCACCTGTCATCTGCGGGGTGCTCGACAAGGTGATGCCCGCCTGGCGGGCGAACTGGTTGAGCACGTCATCCAGATTCCCGGCGGGGATCGAGTACGGCTGGTTCATACCCACCGGATCGGCGGCCAGGGTATGCGGAGCAACGCCCATGAAGCCGAGGGTCGTGCTGAGTAGGGCTGCGCGTATGGCTCGACCGAGAAAAACGCAATTCAAGACAGGTCGAAAATCATTCGTATCGACGATATTCAGTTGAGACAAGGCATCTGGCATGGAAAAGGTCCGTGGGTTCGGTAAGGGCTGAAGGAGTCGTTTACTGTCCTAGCCGGACTTGCGGGAAAAACCCGCCAGAAAAACCTGCAGAAAATGAAAAATCAGGCCAGCCGTTCCAGGCGGACCCACCAGCGGGTGCGTTGACGAACGAGTACCGGCAGCGTCTGCGGCAACAATTGCAGCAGTTTGTCGGTGTCCTCCAGGCGGAACACGCCAGACAGCCGCAGCTCGGCGATGTCCTCGGTGCATCCCAGGTAGCCATGGCGATAGCGGCTCACCTCCGCCAGGAAGTCGGCCAGGCGCATGTCGCGGGTGACAATCAGCCCCTCGGCCCAGGCGCCGGCGTCCATCGGCTGTTGTTCGATCGGTCGCGACCCGAGGGCATCCACCCGCCAGGCCTGGCCAGGGGTGACCCACTGCAATGCAGCGCCACCGGGCAGGTGCAGGGCCACCTTGCCTTGATTGACGCTGATGCGTGTGCAATCGGCGTCCTGACGCACCACGACCTGACCGCCGAAGTCTTCGAGTAGGGCATCGTGGGTCTGGATCAACAAGGGGCCCTGTGCGGCAGTGCAAGTGAGCATGAGTTCGCCCTGGCGTAGCTGGATGAGCCGCTGTCGTTCGTCGAAGGCCAAATCCACGGCGCTACGGGTGTTGAGCTGTAGCAATGAGCCGTCCCCAAGCGCAATGTTTCGGCGTTCGCCTGTGCCTGTGGCGTAGTCCGAGGCCCAACTGCTCAGTGCCTGTTGATCCTTGCCCAGCCAGGCAGCCGTACCGACCAGGGCGACCCCGCCTAGCAGCTTGAGTGCCTGGCGTCGGTGCAAGCGGTGTTGGCTGGTTTCGAGGGTCTGTAGGGCGACGTTGACGCCAGCCATGGCACGCAGGTCCAGATCTTGGTGCAGGCTCACGACACGCTGCCAGGCCACTTCATGTGCATGATCGGCGCTGCGCCATTGTTCGCATTGCAGCTGCAGCGCAGGGGTATGGCCACTTTCACGCAGGCGCAGGAGCCACTGGATGGCTTGTTTGACTACCTTGGGCGAAGGCGGGCAGGCGCCTATCGGGTCATGGCTCATCGTCATAACGCAGCTGGTAGCAGTGATACAGCGCGTCCGCCACATAACGTTCGACAGAGCGCAGGGAGATGCCCATTTGTTCGGCGATTGCCTTGTGGCTCAGTCCTTCGCATTGGGCTAGCAGGAAGGCGCGGCGGACCTTGGGCTTGAGGCCGTCGAGCATGCGAGCGATGCGCTCGAGCAGTTCCAGCATCAGTTCACGGGTTTCGGCCGAGGGCGCTTCGGCCAGCGGTAGGTTGGCCAGCGCTTCGAGGTAGGCTCGTTCAAGCTCTTCGCGTCGCCAGTGATCAATCACCAGGCCACGCGCTACCGTGCGCAGAAAGGCGCGCGGGGCGTTGAGTTCCAGGTGATCGCGTTGCAGCAGACGCACGAAGGTGTCATGGGCGAGGTCTGCGGCATCGGCGGCATTGCCCAGCTTGCTGCGCAACCAATTGTGCAGCCAGCCGTGATGATGGCTGTAGAGCGTATGCACGGAATCTCTGAAAGACATGGAGGCGCGCTGTGCGGGTCAGATATTAATGATAATAAGTCTCATTGTTGGCGGGCTGGAATTATTTTGCAACTGCCTTGAGCGGCGCCCGCGTCCTGCGGGCCCTGCCTCCGGGCTTCAGCGGGCTGCCTGGCTGTCCAGGTAGTTGCGAATGGTGCGCGATGCGTTGTTCAGGTGCCGCTCCAGTACGCTGACGGCTTCGTCCACCTGCTTTGCGCTGGCGGCATCGACCAAGGCAATGTGATCGTCCTGAGTCAGCTTGCCCAGGCCCATCGACGACAGGTGGAAACGCAGGAAGCGTTCTTCCTCGTTGAGCTCGATCTCGATCATGCGCAGCAGCTTCTGGTTGCGCGCCTTGCTGTAGAGCGTCATATGCAGCAAGCGGTTGAGGCGGCCGATTTCGGCATGGCGGGTTTCGTGCTCCAGTTGCTGGATATAGCCGCGCGCCAGGGCGATGTCTTCTGGTTCGAGCAGGGGAACCGACTGGCGTAGCGCCTCGGACTCGAGCATGACTCGCAATTCATAGGTATCGACCGCATCTTCACCGATCAGAGGGGCAACCACGGCGCCCTTATGCATCACCACTTGCAGCAAGGACTGCGCTTCCAGCTGGCGCAGGGCTTCGCGCACGGGCATGCGGCTGACGCCGAACAACGTGGCGATCTCCTGCTGACGCAGGGCGGTCCCAGGCGGCAGGCGACCGTCGACAATGGCGCTGCGCAGACGCTCTTCGATCACGCTGCGTGCCAGATGCGCTGGCACCTGTTCGCCGCCCAGAACAGTTTTCAGAAGTCGGGGTTTTTCGGCCACGTGGACGTCTGCCTTGATAGAAGTTGGATCCAATAACACTAGAGAGCGGCGAAGGGGGTGTCAAACCAACGCGATTACAGGCGCTGAGCCGAATGGCAGGGCGCGAAGAAGGGCTATCGTGAAGGAAGTCCTCGGGTAAGGGAAGCGCTACTTTTCATGGAGGAAAATCCGCTCCAGCCAGCGATTTTTGAAGCTTTACAAGGCATGATGCGCAAGCGTTTGCGCAGGGCGATTTCAGAAGATTTGTGACGATCGTCACGTGGACGCAATGAAACTTGTTTCCTGTGAATCGGCGTCTAGGCTGTCTGGAACAGGCGTGCCGGATTGGCTTCTGAGGATGCCGACCAGCGAATTGACACTATCCTTTGGGACTGCTGTACAATTGACGCTTACGAAGCTGTGCTCTTTGGTCTGATGTTTTTTTGACGCTTTGCGTTCTGACAAAGTGCACCGATATTTTTGATCTCCGACAAATGGATGTGCGGCATCTATCGGTAAAACGTCGGTCTTGAATTTCAGAGTCATAGTTTTGGCGAAAACCATTCCTTCTGTGGCCATCCCCGGCCTGGGTGCCGAGCATTGCCAGTTCCACACTCAAGGACTGTACTGGGTGGCCTGTGACACGGCCGAAGATGCCAGCGCGATTTGTCGCCAGGTCATCGAGGCAATGGCAGGCGATGCCAAAGCGACGCTGATCGACAGTGCCCAAGGGGGGCGTGAGATCGTCGATGGGCTTGCGCCGGACCGTGGGCCGGGGCAACTCGCCTTGTACCAGGCCCAGCCCCATGCCGCACGCCATCTGGCCCAGGACCTGCCACGCATCGACCCGACCGGTCGCGTGATCGTGGCCCGGGTATCGGCGGCGGAGTGGGAGGACAGCGACATTGGGAGTTGGTGCCGCGAGATTGCCGACAGCCTTCGTGATGCGGGCAGCGTCCTGTTGATGGTCAGCGAAGGGCAGAGTGTCTGGCTGCTCGAGCAACTACGTAGGTGCAACCAGGACCTCGATGGGCTGGCACAGCTCTATCGTGGCCAGGGGGGGGTGCGCTACCTGTTGCATTATTGGCGCAACGCGCTGGGTGTCGTTGGCACCGAAGATATCGAACTGACGCGTCACACCGGTGGTTTCGTGCTTGCCGGCCGTCCTCAGCCGCTGGCCGAGACCGGCGGCGACGAGCTTCTGTTCCTGGCCCAGCGTCAGGTGCTGGAAGGTGCGCCGGCCTTCTCCGAGCACTGGCAATTGTTCGATAGCATCAGCGAACTGGGTGCTAGGGCTGGTGTGGCGGTGTCAGCCACCGTGATCTTCCCCATGGACGGCGGGCAGCGGCTGGATGTTCTCGCGCGGCAACTGCATACCCTGCGCTTGTTACGGGGCAACGCACTGAAACTGGTGGTGCGCGAAATGGCACCGACCCTGCGCTATCAGGACGAGCAATTGCTGCTGGCCTGCGGTGCCAGCCTGATCGTGCCTTTCGGT
Organism: Pseudomonas sp. PKS; assembly: GCF_051913525.1. Lineage (NCBI taxonomy): Bacteria > Pseudomonadati > Pseudomonadota > Gammaproteobacteria > Pseudomonadales > Pseudomonadaceae > Pseudomonas > Pseudomonas sp. PKS. Next base: position 7,712 of record NZ_JBEGDO010000007.1, read on the forward strand.
GCCAGCCTGTCGCGCTTCCTGACCCAGGTCGACAGCATCCAGGGCTATACCTGGCGCCGCCGGCTGCCGGCTGACTTCGATGCGCTGCTGGCTCGTCTTCGGCCGCTGCCGATATCGGGCCTGGTCTCACCGCGCGCCTTCGCCGATGCCGTGCTGCAGATGTGGCAGGGCATGCGCAACGGGGAAATCGTCCACCAACTACTGGTGCTGCGCCCCGCTCCTGGCCTGTCTTCCTTGCAAGCATGCTCACGCAGTATCTTCCGCCGCGACGGAGATATCGCCTGCGTGGTCGACGACATGCTGTACCTGTTCCTGTTCGCTTGCCGCGCCGAAGGCGTCGAGCAAGCGTTGGATCATATCTTTCAACTGTCTTGGCGGGAGTTGTTCATCGGCCGGGAACTGCTTGTCACGCCTGAAAGCCTCGGTGCGCCGGCATTCATGGATGAGACGCAGCCGGTGGCGCCGGTTGCCGATGCGGCCACCGTGCCGATGTCCAAGGTCCGTGCCGTGTTGCAGCCTAGGCCCATATCGCTGCCACGACGAGGCAAGGCATGAATTTCGAGCAACTGCTGCAAGTCATCGGCATTAGTGCGCTTGGCACGCTGGCCCTGGCGTTCGTCCTGCTGCGCCTGAAAGCCTGGGTGCAGGAGTGGTTGAAGCACCGTTTGCCGCCGCGTCACATGAAGGCTGCTGGGGTGCGTCGACGCGGGGAGAAGCATGAGTAGTTCTATAGTCATCGCCCACCCACTGTCCCGTTGGCCGGGGCTAGGCGCCTGGAACCTGTATTTCCTGGCCAAGTTCGTCATGCTCGGTGCCGGGCTGCTGGATTTCCAGCCATTGCCCAACCTGCTGTTCGCGGCCTTCCTGATGGTGCCGCTGCCAGGGCGCTGGTTGCGTGTCGTTCGGCAGTTGGTGGCGGTGCCGATCGGCGTCGCTTTGTTTTACCAGGACACCTGGCTTCCGCCATTCGAACGTCTGCTCGCGCAACCCGGTGTGCTCGATTTCACGCCTGACTACATGCTGGAACTGCTGGGCCGCTTCATCAACTGGTACTTGATGGGCGCCCTGCTGTTGACGGTGGTGGGCTATTTCTACCTGCGACACTGGTTCCGCCTGAGCACCCTGAGTGTGGCAGGGCTGCTGTGGCTGGCCGCAAGCGGATTGCCCTCGATCGCGCCGGTCACCTCGCGCCAGGTCGTGACCAACGTTGCCACGCAGGAGGCAGCCGCCGTGGCAGCAGACGATGCCACGCTCAATGCCAAGCTGGACAGCTTCTTCGATAGCGAGCGTCAGCGGGTCACCGCGTTCCCGGTGGTCAAGCCCGACGAGCAACCTTTCGATCTGTTGGTGATCAACGTCTGCTCCCTGGCCTGGGATGACCTTTCCGCTGTCGGCCTGCATGAAAACCCGCTGTTCTCGCGCCTGGACGTGATCTTCGACCAGTTCAACTCGGCTACCTCGTACAGTGGCCCGGCCGCGATCCGCGTGTTGCGGGCCAGCTGTGGCCAGCCCTCGCATGAAATGCTCTACAAGCCGGCGCCCGAGCAGTGCCTGCTGTTCGAGAACCTCGCCCGGCTGGGCTTCGAGCGCGAAACGCTGCTCAACCACAGTGGCCATTTCGACGACTTCCTGGGGGACATCACCAGCCAGCACATGCCGCCGCCGGCGCTTTCGAGCACCGACTTCCGCCGTTCGCTGGTCGGTTTCGACGGCTCGCCGATCGCCAGCGACCTGGAGGTCCTGCAGGGTTGGTGGGGACGCCGCAAGGCATCGGGAGCTGCGCATGTGTCGCTGTTCTACAACACCATCAGCCTGCACGACGGTAACCGAGTGGTGACCGCCGATGGCGGTACGCGTGCGGCGGACTACAACACTCGCGCGACCCGTCTGTTCGATGACTTGGGCAAGTTCCTCGATGAGCTGCAGCGCAGCGGTCGGCGGGTTGTCGTGGCCATCGTGCCAGAACATGGCGCGGCGCTGCACGGCGACCGCATGCAACTACCGGGCATGCGCGAGATCCCCACGCCGTCGATCACCCACGTACCCGTGGGGATCAAGTTCATCGGCATGGACCAACCGGCGCGCAACGAACCCCTGCATGTCTCGGCGCCTACCAGCTACCTGGCACTGTCCGAGCTGCTGTCGCGTGTCTATGCCAACCAGGGGGCCGGCCAGGTTCTGGACCTACCGGGCGTGCTGAAAGACCTGCCCCCCACCGAACATGTCGCTGAAACGTCAGGTGCCCAAGTAATGGATTTCCAGGGCACCAGTTATATGCGTCTCAAAGGCCAGCCTAGCTGGCAACCGATCCCGAAGGAGAGCAACTGATGACAAGGAAAGCCGACCCCGCTGATCGCAGTGATGACATCGCCCGGTTGCGTCAGCATCTGGATATGCCAGAGCTGAACTACCAGGACATTTCCTTGATGGTGGGGGTGCGCGAGGCCCTGCGGCGCTGGCCCTTGCTGGGCGAAAGCTGTGCGAAGTCCATGAGTGAGCTTGCCCAGGAAATAACCCCGACGCCCAAGGCAACCGCGCGATGACCAGCCTCGCGCTGCACGGGCTGCGTGGCGGCCTGGGACGTAGCGCTGTGCTCGCCGCGTTGGGACATGCCCTGCGGGAGTTGGGCGAGCGGGTGTTGCTGGTCGATCTGTGCCCGGAAAACCTGTTGGGTCTTCACTTCAACCTGCCGCTGATTGGCTGCGACGGCTGGGCCTGTGCCGAGCTGGACGGTCGTCCTTTTGGCGAGCAGGTCTACGAAGTGTTCGACGGCTTGTGCGTGATGCCGTTCGGCGAGGTGGGCAAGTCGGCCCAGGCCAGGCTGACTGGAACGCTCGACCCCGCCCTCTGGAGCACGCGTACGGCGCAATTGGCCAGGCACTTCGACTGGCTGCTGTTCGACCTGCCGTCGACTGGCGCTCTGAGCGAGTTGGCGGTGGATGTGCGCGTGCTGGTCGCGGAAGCTGAAATGAGCAGTCACATACTGCTGGAGCGCCAGGTACCAGAGCGCTTCGATCTGCTGCTGGTCAACCGTTTCGACCCGGCCAGCCGCTTGCAAAGCGACGTGTTGATGGTCTGGCGCAAGCTTTATCACAGTCGCCTACCGTTGCAGGTAGTGCACCGCGACGAGGCGTTCGTCGAAGCCCTGGCCTGTAAGGCACCGGTCGGTCACTACGCGCCACAGAGCCTGGCCTCCCGTGATGTGCAGAGCCTGGCCGTGCGCTGCCTGACGAGGCGACGGTCGTGAAGCTTTCGCCGTCGAACGCCTACCGCTATTACACCACTCGAGGTGCCGGGCGGCTGACCGCGCTGGTGTTCACCTTGGGCACTTGGTTGGCTTTTCTTCTGCTGCGCCTGGAATCCCCGGCCTGGCAAGCGTTGCTGGCCGATCGTCAGCGGCTGTTCCCGCAAGTGGCGGGTAAGCGCCCGACTTTGGGCGATCCGCTGCGTCTGCTGATCCAGGGCGCCTGGTTGTTGATCCGGCGCGAGCCGGTACCTCGCGCCCCGTCGGTGCTGGCACGTGGCTGGCGCGCCTTGTGCGAGGGCGCCGTCGCTTTGCGGCAACGCATCCGGCTGCTCCGCGCGCACCTGGTCGAGCGGTTGCGCCAGGTACCGGGCCAAGTGCGCACCAGCACCTGGCAGCGTGATGCAGCACAGCGGCTTCGCGGCCTGAGCAAAGGTGCCCGGCGCGTGTTCTACTTTGTGCTCACGGTGTGCGCCCTTGCACTGGCGCTGCTGTGCGTGACCGAGCCATTCGGCTACCTGGCCCAGCTGATGTTCATTCTGCTGCTGTGGGGCATCGCCATGCTGGTGCGGCACATGCCCGGTCGCTTCCCGACCCTGATGCTGATCATCCTCTCGACGATCATCTCCTGCCGTTACCTGTGGTGGCGCTACACCTCCACGCTCAACTGGAACGACACGCTGGACCTGGTGTGCGGGCTGACCCTGCTGATTGCCGAGACCTACTCCTGGTTCGTGCTGATCCTGGGCTATATCCAGACCTGCTGGCCACTGGAGCGCAAGCCGGCGAACCTGCCGGAGCAGCTGACCGAGTGGCCGACCGTGGACCTGATGATCCCCACCTACAACGAGGACCTCTCGGTGGTGCGCACCACCGTGCTCGCGGCGCTGGGCCTGGACTGGCCGCGCGAGCGTCTGCGCATCTACCTGCTCGACGATGGTCGCCGCGATAACTTCCGTGCCTTCGCTGAGGAAATGGGTGTTGGCTACATCATTCGTCCCGACAACAAGCACGCCAAGGCTGGCAACCTGAATCACGCCCTGGGTGTCACCGACGGCGAGTTGGTTGCGATCTTCGACTGCGACCATGTGCCGGTGCGCTCCTTCCTGCAGATGACGGTGGGCTGGTTCCTCAAGGACCCACGCCTGGCGCTGGTGCAGACACCTCACCATTTCTTCTCGCCTGACCCGTTCGAGCGCAACCTGGGCACCTTCCGTAACCGCCCCAATGAAGGCGAGTTGTTCTACGGTCTGATCCAGGACGGCAACGACATGTGGAACGCAGCCTTCTTCTGCGGCTCCTGTGCCGTGTTGCGGCGCACCGCCCTGGAAGACATCGGCGGGTTTGCCGTGGAGACCGTAACCGAAGACGCCCATACCGCCTTGCGCCTGCACCGCCATGGCTGGAACTCCGCCTACCTGCGCCTGCCGCAGGCGGCCGGTCTGGCCACCGAGAGCCTGTCGGCGCACATCGGCCAGCGCATTCGTTGGGCGCGCGGGATGGTCCAGATCTTCCGCACCGACAACCCGTTGTTCGGTCGCGGCCTGAGTCTGTTCCAGCGGGTGTGCTATGCCAATGCCATGTTGCACTTCCTGGCCGGTCTGCCGCGTCTGGTATTCCTGACCGCACCGTTGGCGTTCCTGCTGCTGCATGCCTACATCATCTACGCCCCGGCGGTGATGATCCTGCTGTACGTACTGCCGCACATGATCCACGCCAGCCTGACCAACTCGCGCATGCAGGGCAAATACCGGCGCACCTTCTGGGGCGAGGTCTACGAGACCGTGCTGGCGTGGTACATCGCACGGCCCACCACGGTGGCCCTGTTCGCGCCGAAGAAGGGCAAGTTCAACGTCACCGCCAAAGGCGGGCTGATGGAGGAGAGCCAGTTCGACTGGCGTATCGCCCAGCCTTACCTGTTGCTGGCGGTGCTCAACTTCGTCGGGCTCGGTTTCGCGGTCTGGCGCCTGTTCACCGGCCCGACCGAAGAGATCGGCACGGTCATCGTCAGTTCGCTCTGGGTGACCTACAACCTGTTGATCATCGGTGCTGCGACGGCTGTGGCTGCCGAGGTGCGCCAGGTGCGACGTGCGCACCGGGTGCAGATGCACCTGCCAGCTGCGCTGGTCCTGGAGAACGGTCACGGCTATCCGTGCACCTTGGTGGACTATTCGGACAGCGGTATCGGCCTTGAGCTGGGTGAAGGCCTGGCACCGAAGACCGGTGGCCGCGTGCGTCTGCTGCTCAGTCGAGGGGAGCGTGAGTTTGCCTTCAATGCACGGATCACCCGCCGGGTTGGGCGCCACCTCGGGCTGACCTTCGATGAGCTGGACACACAGCAACGCATCGACCTGGTGCACTGCACTTTCGCCCGTGCCGACGCATGGCTGGCCTGGCAGGAGGCGCATCAGCACGATCGCCCGCTGCAAAGCCTGGTCGATGTCCTGAAGCTGGGTGGTGTCGGCTACCTGCGACTGCTCGAGTACGTTCCGCTGCGGCTGTTGGGGCCGGTACGACCGCTGGTCGTGCTGGCGCGCTGGCTGGCCACCTTCATGCCGCGCACCCCGCGGCCTCTTCCTTCCACGAATCTTTTAACCCGAGACGCATCATGACTCGTTACCCCGCACGTACCTGGGGCCTGGCGATGGCGCTGCTCGCCTGCGTGTTCCAGGCCACCGCCGACACCACCCCGCCCACCCCCGAGGCTGTTGCCGAGCCGGTGGTACCCAACTGGCCCGTGGCGAGAACGTTCGAGCAGCTCGGGCATCCTGCCGACACCCTGTTGCTCGGGGTGCGCAACAGCGAGCAGATCGAATTCGGCCTGCGTCGCGACCGCCTCGCCACCGAGGCGGCCCTGCAGCTGGACTACACCCCATCGCCGGCGCTGCTGCCGACCCTGTCGCACCTGCGCGTCTACCTAAATGACGAGCTGATGGGCGTGCTGCCGGTAGAAAAGGACCAGCTTGGCCAGCGCGTCCAGCGCCAACTGCCGCTCGACCCCAAGCTGATCAGCGACTTCAACCGGGTGCGCCTGGAGTTTGTCGGGCACTACGCCGACATCTGTGAAGACCCGGCGCACAGCGGCCTGTGGCTGAACCTCAATCGCAAGAGCGAGGTGCACCTGCGCGAGCAGGCCCTGGCGATGGAAAACGATCTGGCGTTCTTCCCGTTACCGTTCTTTGACGCGCGCGATACCGGCAAGGTCGACTTGCCGGTGGTCTTCGCCGCCAGCCCGACGCTGGGCGAGCAGCGCGCCGCCACGATTCTCGCCTCCTATTTCGGCAGCCAGGCGGGTTGGCGCAAGGCGACCTTCCCGGTGCTCTTCGACAGCCTGCCGGCGGCAGGGGACAAGCCCAAGCCGGCGATCGTCTTTGCCAGCAACGAGCGCCGCCCGGCCTTCCTGGCCGATTTCGAGAAGTTCCCACGGGTGGACGGTCCGGTCGTGCAACTGATCGACCATCCAAGCGACCGTTGGAGCAAGCTGTTGCTGGTGCTGGGGCGCAATGACGAGGACTTGGTCAAGGCAGCCTCGGCACTGGCGGTGGGCAATAACCTGTTCCGTGGCGACCGGGTGAAGATCGAGCAGATGAGTGATCTGCAGCCGCGCAAGCCGTACGATGCACCGAACTGGACCCGCACTGACCGTCCGGTACGTTTCGCCGAGCTGCTCGATTATCCGCAGCAGTTGCAGGTCAGTGGCTTGCAGCCGAACGCGATCATCCTTGACGTGAACTTGCCGCCGGACCTGTTCGTCTGGCGCAACCAGGGCATTCCACTACGCACGCTGTATCGCTACACGCCGCCAGCGGTCACGGACGAGTCGCGCCTGACCATCAGTGTCAACGACCAGTACATCACCAGCATGCCCCTGGTGGGCAACGATCGTCGTGGCGGCACGCTCGAAGAGCTGCGCCTGAGCGTGCTGTCCAGCGACAGCACGGCGTTGAGCGAGCAGGCATTGGTGCCGGCGCTGAAAATCGGCGACCGTAACCGCCTGCGCTTCGACTTCAGCTTCGCCAGCAAGCTCGGCAGCTCCCAACGCGATCAATGCCAGACCTCCTTGCCGGTGGACGTTCGCGCGGCCATCGACGAGAACTCCACCATCGACCTCTCGGGTTACCACCACTACATCGCCATGCCAGACCTGCGGGCCTTCGCCCGCAGCGGCTTCCCGTTCAGCCGCATGGCCGACCTGTCCGAAACCCAGGTCCTGGTGCCGGGCACGCCGACGCCGATGCAGGTGGGAATTCTGCTCGATGTGATAGGCAGCATTGCCGGCCAGGTCGGTTACCCGGCCTTGGGCATTCGCCTGATCGATGACTGGAAGCAAGCGGCCTCGGCGGATGCCGACCTGCTGGTCATCGGCACATTGCCCCAGGAGCTGGCCCAGGAGCGCAACCTCGGCCTGCTGCTCAATGCCCAGCGCGACTGGCTGGCGCAAGGGCGCTCCATCAACATGCCGGGTCGCTACCGTTTCGATACATCGCCCGTGCCGGCCAGCAGCCATGTGGCGATCAGTGCCCAGGCGCCGATCGGCGCAATTACCGGGCTCAAGTCCCCCTTCCACGAGCAGCGCAGCGTGGTCGCCTTGCTGGGCAACACCGACGGCGACTATGCACTGTTGCGTGAGGCGCTCGGCGACTCCGGCAAGCTCGATGCGGTGGCCGGCTCGGTCACCCTGGTACGATCCAGCGGGGTGAGCAGCCAGTTCGTGGGCGAGCATTATTTTGTCGGCCAGCTGCCGTGGTGGTTGCTGCTGTGGTTCCACTTGTCCGAGCAGCCCCTGTTGCTCGCGGTCCTTGCCACCATCAGCGTGCTGTTGTTCGCCTTCCTGCTGTGGCGTGCGCTGCGTTGGGCTGCCCGACGCCGACTGGGTGAGGCTGACTGACCATGCGGCGGGTTCTGGTAATGCTGCTGGCGCTCGGCCTGCCGGCGCTTGTGAGCGCTTCGCCAGCCTGTTCATGGCCGGCGTGGGAGCGCTTCAAGGGTGAGCTGGTCAGTGCGGATGGACGCGTCCTGGACCCCAGTGACAAGCGCCTGATCACCACCTCGGAGGGGCAGAGCTACGGCCTGTTCTTCGCCCTGGTCGGCAACGATCGGGCAACGTTCGCCAAGCTGCTGCGCTGGACCACCAACAACCTGGCCGACGGTGACCTGTCGCGTCATCTGCCGGCCTGGTTGTGGGGGCGTGACGCCAAGGGCAAATGGCAGGTGCTCGACCCCAACAATGCCAGCGATGCCGACCTCTGGATCGCCTACAGTCTGCTCGAGGCCGGGCGCCTGTGGAACGAACCTGGCTATACGCAGCTCGGTCACCATCTGCTTTGGCGCATCGCCGCCCAAACCCTACGACCGATGCCTGGCTTGGGGGTGATGCTGCTGCCGGCGGACTACGGCTTCGACAATGCCCAGGGGTGGCGCCTGAACCCAAGTTACCTGCCCTTGCAACTGCTCGACCGTTTCGCTCTTATCGACCCGCTGTGGGCCGAGCTGGCGGGCAACACCCGCCGCCTGCTGCTCGAGGCATCGCCGAAAGGTTTCGCCCCCGATTGGCTGCTCTGGACGCCCGCCGGCAAGATCGAACCCGACCCGCAGCATGGCAGCGCAGGCGACTACGATGCCATTCGCGTCTACCTGTGGGTTGGCATGCTGGCCAAGGACTCGCCACGACGCAGTGAACTGCTTGGGCGTTTTGCACCGATGGCCGCGCTGACGGTGAAGAACGGCCAGCCACCGGAAACCGTGGATGCCCAGAGCGGCGAGGCGAAAGGCGGCGGCCCCGGTGGTTTCTCCGCAGCGCTGCTGCCATTGCTGGCCGTGGTGCCAGGCGCAGGCGAAGGCCTGCAAGCCCAGCGCCAGCGTTTGCAGGAGCGTCCGATCGAGCCACGTGCCTATTACAGCCAGGTACTGGCACTGTTTGGTCAGGGCTGGGATGAGTCGCGATATCGCTTCGACAAGCAGGGTCGGCTATTGCCGGCCTGGAGTGTGTCATGTACCGAATGATTGGCATCGTGCTGCTCGCTGGGCTCGCCAGCCAGGCCGCCGCGCAACAACCGACCGACCGCAACGAGCAACGCCAATGGTTGCTCGAGCAGGTCCGCATAGGCGAGGCCCTGCATCGCGATGACCTGGTGCGCGATGCCCTGGGCCGCTTGCGCCTGCTCGAACCCCGTGATGCCGAGGTCTTGCTGGCGTCGTTGCGCCTGGCCTTGCGCGAGCGTGACGAGGCGCAGGCCAACCAACTGCTGGCGCGTATCAGCCAGCTGGCGCCGGGCAGCGCCCAGGAGCGCAATGCCAAGCGTTTGATCGAGCTGCAAAAGCCAGACGTCAATCGACGCCTGCAACAAGCCCGCCTGTTCGCCATGACCGGCCGTAGCGCCGAGGCGGTGGAACTGTACGATCAGCTGTTTGCTGGCGATCCGCCCAGCATGGACCTGGCCGTGGATTACTGGCGTGTGCGCAGCAGCCTGCCCGGCCAACGGCTGGAGGCGATCGACCGGTTGCAGGCACTCGACCGCCAGTACCCGGGTAACGCGGGTCTGCGCCAGACCCTGGCGGGGTTGTTGTTCGCCGAGAACCGCAACGCCGAAGCGCTGGCCGTGCTCGAGCAACTGTCGCGCGACCCGGCCGCCCGCGATGCCGCGGCTCAGCGGGAATTCGACTATCTCTCAGGACAGCCGGTCAGCCGTGATAGCGTGGCTGCCTGGCAGGCGTTCGTGCAACGCTACCCGGCATCGCCATTGCTGCATCAGGCTGGCGAGGTCCTGGCGCAGCAACAGCGCCTGGTCGCCGATCCTGCCTGGCAGGCAGGCCAGCTTGGCCAGCGTCTGCTGGCCCAAGGACGCAACGCGCAGGCCGAGGCACAATTGCGTCGGGCGCTGCGTCAGTACCCGGAAGACTCCGAACTGCACGGCGCCTTGGGCTCAGCCCTGATGGGCCAGCGCCGCTACGAAGAGGCCAACGCCTCCTTCCGGCTGGCCGCGGCGAAGGAGCAGAACACCCGCCGGATCAGCAAATGGCGGGATCTGGAAGCGTCCAGCCAATATTGGGGGATGCTGCAGAAGGCCGATCGCGCCTTGGAGAAGCAGAATCTTCCGGTTGCTCGCTCCCTCTATCAGCAGGCGCGCAAGCAACGGCCCGACGATGAATTCGCCGTGCTTGGACTGGCCGATGTGGCTGCGGCCGAGGGCGACCCGGCCACGGCTGAGCGCCTGTACCAGCAAGCGCGGCGTATGGCACCCACCAACGAGAGCGCCGTGCGCGGCCTGTTGCGTATCTATCAGGCGCAGTCGCCCGACAAGGCTCGTGCTTTCCTCAACGGCCTGCCAGCGAAGCAGCAGGCATCGTTCGCCGATCTGCGCCGCAGCCTGGAGCTGGAGCAACTGCGTGGCCAGGCCGATGCCGCCACACAGCGCCAAGACTGGGCTGGTGCGAGCCAGGCGTTGAGCAAAGCCGTGGAGCTTGCGCCTGATGAGCCATGGCTGGTCTACCAGTTAGCCGGCAGTCTGCGTCAGCAGGGCCGCCAGGGCGAGGCCGATGCCGCCTTCTCCAAGCTGCTGCAGCGTCACCCCGCTGACCCTGCGGCGCGCTATGCCCATGGTTTGTACCTTGAGTCGACCGACCGTGACGGCTTGGCTTCGGACAGTCTGGCCAATGTGCCGAAGGTCGCCTGGACCGACGATATGCGTGCGCTGGACAAGCGTGTGCGCCGACGCATGACCCTGGCCCAAGCCCAGCAGTTGCGTGACCAAGGGCGTGAAGCCGAGGCCACAGCCTTGCTGGAAGCTGGGCTGGCCGGCGGTGACAACGATACCGATGACCTTCTGACGCTGGCCGACTGGGCCGTGGCCCGTGGCGACCAGAAGGCTGCCCAGGGCTACTACGAGCGCGTGCTGGCGCATCAGCCCGGGCAGCCCGAGGCGCGCCTTGGCCTGATCGAAAGCTGGATCGAAGCCGGCGATCTGCCCCGTGCACGCCAGGCCCTGGAGCAAGATCCGCCGCAGTTCCCTGCCAGCGAGATCAATGCCCAGCGGCGCGTCGCCAATGCTTGGCTGGCGGTCGGTGAGCGAGTCAAAGCCTCGGCCATGTTCGATCGCCTGGTCGCCCAGCAGACCCAGCCTGACCCGCTGCTGCGCCGAGACGCCGCGCGCCTGACTGCTGCCCACGATCCTCAGCGAGCGCTGGACCTGTATGCCGCGGCCATGGCCGATGCCGACCTGCTCGAGCGACGCGCGGTGCAACCGCGTGATGATCGGGCGCTGACCTATGCGAGCCGTGCCAAGGACGGTGACGATTGGCTGGCGCGCAGCCTGCGCAGCGACGTCGATGAGCTGTACCGTCAGCAGAATCCCAGCATCACGTTGATGCATGACTATGGCTGGCGCAATGACGACGGGACTCCTGGTATCTCCGAGCTCAAGAGGCAGACGACCCTGCTGCATGCCGACATGCCCCTGCGGGACGGCAAGGCGTTCGTCCGGCTGGAGCGTCTCGGGCTGGACGCGGGCAGCTTCGACGTGGATGAAAAAGACGAGCACACCGAAGCATTCGGGACCTGTCAGCTACCGCAAGTAGCGGGGGCTCCGCCACCGTGCAAAGGTGAGTCCCAGACGGCCAATGGCCGGGTCATTGCTCTGGGATGGGAGGGTGAGCGCTGGGCTGCTGACCTGGGCACCACTGACGGTTTCGAGGTCAACAACTGGCTGGGTGGCGCGACCGTCAACGGTGACCTGGGTGAGCTTGGCTGGTCGCTGACCGCTTCGCGGCGCCCAATGAGCAATTCTTTGCTTTCGTTCGGAGGCGTTAAGGATTCCCGTACAGGAATACGCTGGGGGGGTGTCACTGCCAACGGCGCAACGCTGGGCCTGAGCTGGGACCAAGGCGGCAACGATGGTGTATGGGCCAGCCTTGGGCATCATTGGCTGTACGGTGAGAACGTGGCTGACAACCAACGCACCCGGGCCATGGCAGGTTACTACTACCGTCTTGTGGAAAAGGCCGACGAGCGCATGCGCATCGGCCTGACCGTAATGCACTGGCGCCATGACAAGGACTTGGGTGATTACTACTTGGGCCAGGGCGGCTATTACAGCCCGGAGCGCTACAGCTCCATCGGCGTGCCGTTCAGTTATGCCTGGCGCAACTACGACTGGTCGGTGTTGCTGGAAACGTCTGTCAGTTGGTCTCAGTCCGAGAGCGGGCGCCAAGCACTCTATCCCGACAAATCGCTGAACAGGAAGGTGTTGGAGCGCTACGGCTTTCCAAACATGGATTCCCCTAAATCCGATGGCAGTTCCAGCAACGGCGTGGGTTATCACCTCAGAGGCCTGTTTGAGCGCCGCCTGAGCGACCACTGGGCCCTGGGCGGGGGCTTCGACTGGCAGCACAGCGATGACTACGCGCCGAGCAGTGCCATGCTCTACGTGCGGTATCTGTTCGAACCCTGGCGCGGCAACCTGCTGTTGCCGGTGGAACCGCTGGAACCCTACAGCGAGTGGCGTTGAGGCCTGGCAGCTGCTTCTGCAGGATCACGTGATCCTGCAGGAAGCGGCCGGGCTGCTTCCAAGATGAACAACAATTCATCCAGGCGATCCGTCGCCCCCGGTTGACGACAGGGGGAGGGCAAGGCGTAGTATTGATAGTTAGCAAACTATGAATATCCTTGGTTCCTCTCATGACGCTTGATGCACTGCACATGAAGATCAGCAGCGGCATGGTCGTGGCCGCCCGCCACTGGCGACGTATCTGCCAGGCGGCCCTGACGGGTTATGGCATCTCCGAAGCCTGCGCTGTGCCGTTGCTGATGATCGTGCGCCTGGGCGATGGGGTGCACCAAGTCGCGGTGGCTCAGGCCGCAGGCCTGGAAAGCCCGTCGTTGGTGCGCCTGCTCGACCAGCTGTGCAAGGCCGGGCTGGTATGTCGCAGCGAAGATCCGCTGGACCGCCGTGCCAAGGCCCTGAGCCTGACCACGGAGGGCCGCCGTCTGGCCGAGTCGATCGAAGAGGAGCTGGTGCGCCTGCGCCGACAGGTGCTGCGCGGGATCGACCACGCCGACCTTGAGGCCACGTTGCGGGTGATCCAGGCCTTCGAAGACGCCAGCCAAGTCGCACCGGGCGGGCCCGCATGAACGGCTTCTTCAGTTCGGTCCCTCCGGCCCGCGATTGGTTCTATGGCGTGCGCACCTTCGCCGCTTCGATGATCGCCCTGTACATTGCGCTGCTCATGCAATTGCCACGTCCCTACTGGGCCATGGCCACGGTGTACATCGTCTCGAGCCCTTTCGTTGGGCCGACCAGTTCCAAGGCGCTGTATCGCGCCCTGGGCACGTTGCTGGGCGCCGGTGGTGCGGTCTTGCTGGTGCCGCCGCTGGTGCAGTCGCCTGCGCTGCTGGCTGTCGCCATTGCCTTGTGGACCGGCACGCTGCTGTTCCTGTCGTTGAACCTGCGCACGGCCAACAACTATGTGCTGATGCTGGCCGGCTATACCTTGCCGATGATCGCCCTGGCTGTGGTCGACAATCCGCTGGCGGTGTTCGATGTGGCTTCCTCCCGAGCCCAGGAAATCTGCCTGGGCATCGTCTGCGCGGCGGTGGTCGGCGCGATCTTCTGGCCGCGTCGCCTAGCGCCGGTGGTGCTCGGCTCGGCCAACAGCTGGTTCCACGAGGCGATTCGCTACAGCGACACCTACCTGGCCCGCGAAGTCGCCGCCGACAAGGTCGCCGGCATGCGCGCCTCGATGGTTGCCACCTTCAACAGCCTGGAGATGATGATCGGCCAGCTCGGTCATGAAGGCACCGGTCCCCATACCCTGAAAAATGCCCGGGAGCTGCGCGGACGGATGATCCACCTGCTGCCGGTGATCGATGCCCTGGACGATGCGCTGATCGCACTGCAAAGCCGCGCCCCGGCCCAGTTCGCCCAGCTCCAACCAATGCTGGCCGAAACCCGCACCTGGCTAGAAGGCACCGCCCAAGACGCCTCGCTGGCGCGCTGGACTGCCCTGCACGAGCAGCTTGAGCGCCTGCAACCCAGCGCAGCCGCACTGGACCAACGCCAGCAATTGCTGCTCTCCAACGCCCTCTACCGACTGAGCGAATGGATCGACCTCTGGCAGGACTGCTGCGCGCTGCAGCACGCCTTGCGCAAGGATGACGCCACGCCTTGGCGTGCGGTGTACCGCCACTGGCGCCTGGGCCGGCTGACGCCGTTCTTTGACCGCGGGCTGATGCTCTACTCGGTGTTTTCCACTGTCACCGCGATCATCGTCGCCAGTGGCCTGTGGATACTGCTCGGCTGGAACGATGGCGGCAGCGCGGTGATCCTCGCTGCTGTGGCGTGCAGTTTCTTCGCCGCCATGGATGACCCGGCACCACAGATCTATCGGTTCTTCTTCTGGACGCTGATGTCGGTGATCTTCTCCAGCGTCTACCTGTTCCTGGTGCTGCCCAACTTGCACGACTTCCCGATGCTGGTGCTGGCCTTCGCCGTGCCGTTCATCTGCGTCGGCACCCTGACCGTGCAGCCGCGTTTCTACCTCGGCACCTTGCTGACCATCGTCAACACCGCCACCTTCATCAGCATCCAGGGCGCCTACGACGCCGACTTCCTGACCTTCATCAACGCCAACATGGCGGGCCCCGTGGGGCTGCTGTTCGCCTTCATCTGGACCCTGCTGCTGCGCCCCTTCGGCGTAGAACTGGCGGCCAAGCGCCTGACCCGCTTCAGTTGGCAGGACATCGTCGAGATGACCCAGCCCGCGACCCTGGCCGAGCATCGCCATGTTGGCGTGCAGATGCTCGATCGCCTGATGCAGCACCTGCCGCGCCTAGCCCAGACCGGCCAGGACAGTGGCGTGGCGCTGCGCGATCTGCGAGTGGGCCTCAATCTGCTGGACTTGCTGGCCTACATGCCGCGGGTCGGCCAGGGGCCTCGCAAGTGCCTTCAGACCGTGGTGGAGGAGGTGGGCGCCCATTATGCCCAGTGCCTGCGTGCCAAGGAGCGCCTGCACGCCCCGGCGGCGTTGCTGCGTAACATGGAGCGCGCCCGACAGGCGCTGGCCCTGGATGCGCACGACAACGACCGAGGCGATGCCCGCGTGCACCTGTTGCACGCCCTGAGCGGCCTGCGCCTGGCGCTGTTGCCGGGCGTCGAGGTGATGCTCGAACCTGCCGACCAACCGCAATTGCCCCCGGGCATCGATGGAGCCCCACTGTGATCGGTGATCTGGATATCAGCGGGGTGTTCCTGCCCACGCTGCTGGTGATGATGGTCTTCACCTACCTGTTGTTCCTGGGCGTGCACGCCATGCTGGTGCGCCTTGGCTTCTACCGCCTGGTCTGGCACCGGGCGTTGTTCAACGTTGCCCTTTACGCCGTGCTGCTTGGCGCGGTGGATCACTTTTGTCGAAACCTGATGCTGCCATGAAAAAACCGTTGTTGACCTTGGGCCGAGTGGTCCTGACATTGCTGGTGGTGACCTTCGCGGCCGTGCTGGTCTGGCAGATGGTCGTGTACTACATGTTCGCGCCCTGGACGCGTGACGGGCACATTCGTGCCGACGTGATCCAGATCGCCCCGGACGTTTCGGGGTTGATCCAGAAGGTCGAAGTGCGCGACAACCAGATGATCAAGCGCGGCGATGTGCTGTTCACCATCGACCAGGACCGCTTCACCCTGGCCCTGCGCCAGGCCAAGGCGACCCTGGCCGAGCGTCAGGAAACCCTGGCCCAGGCCTCCCGTGAGGCGCAGCGCAACCGCAAACTGGGCAACCTGGTGGCGGCCGAACAGTTGGAAGAGAGCCAGTCGCGCGAGGCGCGCGCCCGTTCGGCGGTCAGCGAGGCCCAGGTGGCGGTGGACACGGCCCAGCTCAACCTCGACCGTTCGGTGGTGCGCAGCCCGGTGGACGGCTACCTCAACGACCGTGCGCCGCGTGCCCATGAATTCGTCACCGCCGGGCGGCCCGTGCTGTCGGTGGTCGACAGCGCCTCGTACCACGTCGATGGCTATTTCGAAGAAACCAAGCTCGGCGGTATCCACATCGGGGACGCCGTGGACATCCGCGTGATGGGCGACAACACCCGGCTGCGTGGCCATGTGCAGAGTCTGGCGGCGGGCATCGAAGATCGGGACCGTAGCAGCGGCGCCAACCTGCTGCCCAACGTCAACCCGGCCTTTAGCTGGGTGCGCCTGGCCCAGCGGATCCCGGTGCGTATCGCCTTCGATGACGTGCCAGACGACTTCCGCATGATCGCCGGGCGTACCGCCACGGTGTCGATCATCGAGGGTCAGCGGCCATGAAACAGCTGATCCTGGCGGGGCTGTGCCTGTCCCTGGGCGCCTGCATGATGGTCGGTCCGGACTACGAAGTGCCCGAGGACGCCGCCGTGCAGCGCGGCGACCTCAACGGCCCGCTGCGCCAGGACGCCGACAGCGTGGTCTCGGCGCCGGTGCCAGACGACTGGTGGCAGCTGTACCAGGATCAGCGCTTGAACGAGCTGGTACGCCAGGCCCTGGCGGCCAACACCGAGCTACGCGTCGCGGCGGCCAACATCGCCAAGGCTCGTGCCCAGGTGGAAGTGGCCGAGTCCCAGGGGGGCTTCAACGGTGGGGTCAAGCTCGGCGCCCAGCGGCTGCAGGAGTCCGGCGAAGCTTTCCTGCTGCCGGAAAAGGTGCCGGTGGCCAATATCGGCGAGGCGATCATCAGCGCCAGCTACCAGTTCGATCTGTGGGGCACCTTCAAGCGTGGCACCGAGGCCGCCAAGGCCAATGCCGACGCGGTGCAGGCCGCGGCCGATACTGCGCGCATCACCCTGGTGGCCGACGTGGTCAAGGCTTACACCCAGGTGTGCTCGGCCAACGAGGAGTACCACATCGCCCGTGAGTCCCTCGACCTGCAGGAACAGAGCGTGCAACTGAACCAGCGCCTGCGCGACGCGGGTCGCGGGGATGAAACCCAGGTCACCCGTTCGCAGACCCAGTTCAAATCCTTGCGCGCCGAGCTGCCGCGCTTCAAGGCCGAGCGTGAGGCTGGCCTTTACACCCTGGCGGCCCTGCTGGCCAAGCCGGTCGAGCAACTGCCGGCCGGCACCGCTGACTGCGCGGAACTGCCACACATCGCCCAGCTGATTCCGGTGGGGGATGGCGCTGCGCTGCTCAAGCGCCGCCCCGATGTGCGCCAGGCCGAACGCCAGCTCGCCGCTGCCACCGCCACCATCGGCGTGGCCACCGGTGCGTTGTATCCGGACATCAGCATCGGCGCCCAGATTGGCACCATCGGTATCCTCGAAAACCTCGGCGACCCGTCGACCAACCGCTGGGGCTTCGGCCCGCAGGTCAGCTGGACGATCCCCACCAACGGCACCCGGGCGCGCATCCGCATGGCCGAGGCGTCGACCCAGGCGGCGTTGGCGCACTTCGATGGCGTGGTGCTCAATGCCATCCGCGAGACCCAGACCCGCCTGGCCCAATACAGCGCCCTGCTGGATCGCCGCGATGCCCTGGCCGACGCCGAGCGCTCGGCGAAGGAGTCGGCGGACCAGACGCATCTGCGCTATCAGGTGGGACGCGAGTCGTTCCTGGCGGACCTGCAGGCAACCCGCACCTATACCGATGTGCGCGCACAGCTGGCGGCCGCCAATACCCAGGTGGCCTTGGGGCAGATCGGTGTGTTCCTGGCGTTGGGGGGGGGATGGCAGGGCGCGGCGGCCAAGCCTTGAGGGCCCATTCGCGAGCTTCATGATTGAGGGCAGCGCCCTCGGGGCGGCGGAAGAATCGTCAGTTTGTCACAAGATTTTTCATGAAATCCGCCCACGAGCCTTGAGCGAAAGGGATTGGAAGTGAACAATGTTCTCTTTCGTATTTACCGCGAGAATGGCCATGATGTCCCCCTCCCGTCTGCTCGCCTGGCTGCCCGCCTTGTTGCTCGGCCCGATACTGGCCCTGTGCAGTACCCCGGCACTCGCCGAATCCCCCGCCGAAGCTGCCAAGGCGTTGCACCTGCTCGATTACATCGGTGCCGACTACCCACCGACCGTGCACGACGGCAAGGTGGTGGATGCGGGTGAATACCGCGAGCAGCAGGAATTCAGCGCCGTCCTGGCCGAAGTGCTCAAGGCCCTGCCGGACAATCCTGAGCGCAACGGGCTCGAGCAAGGGGTGCAGGCGCTGCGCCAAGCCATCGATCAACGCCAGGAGGGGGCGGTCGTGGCCAAGCAGGCCCGCCAGCTGGGCGCACGGCTGGCGGTGGCTTATGAGGTCAGCCAGGCGCCGATCATCACCCCCGATCCGGCCCGTGGCGCCTCGCTGTACGCACAAAACTGTGCCATCTGCCATGGTGATACCGGTGCCGGTGATGGCCCGGCGGGCCTGGGGTTGGAGCCGCCGCCGGCGAACCTGCGCAGTGTCGCGCGCCTCGACCAGCTAAGCTTGTTCGATCTCTACAACACCCTGGCGCTGGGCATCGAAGGCACCGAGATGCCGTCGTTCGCCGACCAGCTCGACGAACGTCAGCGCTGGGATGTGGCCGCCTACATAGCGAGCCTCACGGCCGACCCGCAGGCTGCCAAGGGCGACAAGACCTGGAACCTGGCCGACCTGGCGCGCCAGACCCCGGCCGAAGTCGCTGCCAGCGAAGGCGCCGAAGCCGTGCCCGCCTTCCGCGCCCAGCGTGCCCAGCCGCCGCAGGTCAAGCGTGGCCCTGCGCAGTTGCTCGAGTACACCGCCAGCACCCTGGACAAGAGCCTGGCCGCCTACCGCGAAGGCGATCATGACCAGGCTTATGACCTCTCGGTAGCGGCCTACCTTGAAGGCTTCGAACTGGTCGAAAGCTCCCTGGACAACATCGACACCGTGGCACGCAAAGACACCGAGAAAGCCCTGATGGCTTACCGTCAGTCATTGCAGGACGGGCTGCCGGTCGCCCAGGCCGAGCAGCGCCTGGCCGAGGCCAAGGCCAAGCTCGACGGCGCCGCCAAGCTGCTGGGCGGCGATGGACTGAGCTGGTCGCTGAGTTTCGTTTCCGGCCTGCTGATCCTGCTGCGTGAAGGGCTCGAGGCCATCCTGGTGCTGGCGGCGATCCTGGCCTTCTTGCGCAATACCGGCCAGCAATCGGCAGTGCGCAGCGTCAACCTCGGCTGGGGCCTGGCGCTGGTCACAGGCTTTGCCACCTGGGCCCTGGCGGCCTACGTGATCGACGTCGGTGGTGCCCAGCGCGAGCTGCTCGAAGGCTGTACGGCGCTGTTCGCCGCGGTGATGGTGCTGTGGCTGGGAGTGTGGATGCACGACCGTCGCCACGCTGCGGCCTGGCAGGACTACATCAAGAGCAGCCTGGTCAGCGGCGGTGGGCGTTTCGGCTTTGCGGTGCTGGCGTTCTTCTCGGTGTACCGCGAGTTGTTCGAGGTGATCCTGTTCTATGAAACCCTCTGGCTGCAGGCAGGCCCAGCGGGCCACAACGCCGTGCTGGCCGGGGGGGCTACCGCGCTGGTGCTGCTGGTGGGCCTGGCCTGGGTGATCCTTCGCGGCTCGGCCAAGTTGCCCTTGTCGCTGTTCTTCACGATCAATGCGGCCTTGTTGTGCGTCTTGTCGGTGGTGTTCGCCGGGCATGGCATCAAGGCGCTGCAGGAAGCTGGCGTGTTGGGCACGCGGCCCGTGGCGTTCTTCGAGTTCGACTGGCTGGGTATTCATGCCGATGCCTACTCGCTGGGCGCGCAGGCGCTGGCGTTGCTGGCGATCATGTTCCTCTATGGGCGTTCGCGCCTGGCCGAGAAGCGCCGGACCGCGGCGAGCTGAAAGCCGCTCCCCCAAGCATACTGTGAACCTGTGGGAGCGGCCTTGGGCTGCGATTGGAGGGTCAAGCCCTCCCCAACGATTTCGAGGAAATACCTGCAATGCGTGTATGGATCGATGCCGACGCTTGTCCCAAGGCGGCCAAGGACCTGATCGTCAAGTTCGCCCTCAAGCGCAAGTTCGAGGTGGTGCTGGTGGCCGGCCAGGCCCAGATCAAACCGGCGTTTGCCTGTGTGCGGCTGATCGTGGTGCCCAGCGGCATGGACGCGGCCGATGACTATCTGGTGGAAAACGCCGTGCCGGGCGAGCTGGTGATCTGCAGCGACGTGCCATTGGCCGATCGCCTGATCAAGAAGGGCGTATCCGCCCTCGACCCGCGTGGGCGTGAGTTCGATGAGCGCAACATGGGTGAGCGCCTGGCGGTGCGCAACCTGTTCACGGAGTTGCGCGAGCAAGGGCAGGTCGGAGGAGGGCAGGCGCCTTATGGCGAGCGGGAGAAGCAGGCGTTCGCCAATGCCCTGGACCGGATTCTCACCCGGCTGTCGAAGGTGTGACGAACAGCCCCCAAGGGGTGGATGGGTATCCAACTGCTTGGGGGCGGAGCTGGTCAATCGTTCTCGTGGGTCAGCTCCAGCACTCGATCCACCAGCTTGTAGATACCGCTGGCCGCCTCGCTGATGGACGTGGCCAGCATGTAGGCGGGCGTGGTCACCAACTTGCGTTGGGTGTCCTCGACGATGTCGTGTACATCGCACTCCTCGTGGGTGCCGCCCATCTTCACCACTGCCGCGCTGGTGTCGGCGTCGGTGCCGATGGTGCAGACCACGCCCGGGCCGTAGATCTTCGCCGCCAGCGCCGGGGAAATGCAGATCAGCCCCACCGGCTTGCCCGCCTCGGCGAACGCTTCGGCCAGTGCCAGCACCTGCGGATTAACGGTGCAGTTGGCGCCCTCGACGGCAAAGTTGGACAGGTTCTTCGCTGCACCGAAGCCACCCGGAACGATCAGCGCGTCGAAGTCCTCGGCCTTGGCCTCGCGGATGTCCTTGATCTGGCCACGGGCGATGCGCGCCGACTCCACCAGCACGTTACGCGACTCAGGCATGGGCTGGCCGGTGAGGTGATCGATCACATGCATCTGGGCGATGTTGGGCGCGAAGCACTGCACCTGGGCGCCGCGCTGGTCGAGGCGCAACAGCGTGATCACGCTTTCGTGGATCTCGGCGCCATCGTAGACGCCACAGCCGGAAAGTATCACCGCAACTTTTTTCGTCATGCTCATTACTCCTGTGTCGAGGCGCTAAATGTCCTCTAGTTTGGCAGATGTCGCCATAGGGTTTCCCAGGCGTGAGGCCTAATCTTTGGGGATAACCCCGGAGATGCTTGTCATGGACCTGATTCTGCTGGCCGTGCCGTTCTTTTTCGTGCTGATTGCCGTGGAGCTGATCGCCGACCGCGTGCGGGGTCAGCGCAACTATCGGCTGGCCGATGCGATCAACAGCCTGAGCACGGGCGTGCTGTCGACCAGCACCGGCCTGTTGACCAAAGGCGTGGGGCTGGTGAGCTACGCCCTGGCCTGGGAATACCTGGCCCTCTCGCGCCTGCCGGGGGACGCCTGGTGGACCTGGCTGTTGGCCTTCGTGCTGTACGACCTGTGCTACTACTGGCTGCACCGCCTGGGGCATGAGCGCAATATTCTCTGGGCCGCCCATTCGGTGCATCACCAAAGCGAGGAATACAACCTCACCACCGCCCTGCGCCAGACCAGCAGCGGCTTCATCTTCTCCTGGATCTTCTACCTGCCCCTGGCGCTGATCGGCGTACCACCGCTGGTGTTCGTTACCGTGGCCTCGCTGAATCTGCTCTACCAGTTCTGGGTACATACCCGACACATCCCCAAGCTGGGCTGGCTCGAATGGGTGCTGATCACGCCGTCCAATCATCGCGTCCACCATGCGCAAAACCCTCTGTACTTGGATCGCAACTACGCAGGCGTGTTCATTCTCTGGGATCGGCTGTTCGGTACCTTTCAGGAAGAGGACCCGCGTGAGCCTGTGGTGTTCGGCGTGACCACACCCCTGGCTAGCTGGAATCCGCTGTGGGCCAACCTGCAGTTCTATGCACAGCTCTGGGAGGATGCCCGGCGTACCCACTCGCTGCGGGACAAGCTGCGTATTTGGTTCATGCCCACCGGTTGGCGCCCGGCAGACGTCGCGGCACGTTATCCACAGGCCAAGCCGGACCTGGCGCGGTTTCGCAAGTTCGAGATTCCATTGGGGCGAGGGTCACAGGTTTACGTCGTGGCGCAGTTTGCGGTCTACGTCGCTTTGGGCAGCTACCTCATGCAGGTGGCCGAACAGGCGCCCACCGCCGGCCTGGTGCTGGGCTGGACAGTCATGGCGTTTGGTTTGTTCGTGCTCGGCGCTGCGCTCGAGAATCGGCCCTGGGCCAGGCGCCTGGAGCTGGCGCGGCTGGCATCGAATGCACCGGCGCTGTACCTGGCCGGTGCCATGGGCTTAGGACCGGTCACGCCCTTGGGGTGGCTCCTGCTCCTGGGATACAGCGTTGTCAGCCTCTGGGGCTTGGCCCGCTGCGGCCGCCTTGCGCTCGGCGCGCAGGGTGCGGAACCGGCGGCGCAGCCAGAGCAGGCCACCGAGCGCCAGCAGGCCGCCGAGCACCCATAGTTCGTACTTCTTCACGTTGCCCAGCATGCCTTCGAGGATCGCGCCGAAGTGGTACGCCGCAGCGCCCAGGGCCAGGGCCCAGACCGCTGCGCCGATGCCGTTGAGCAACAGGTAGCGCCGGGGTGGATAGCCGGACAGGCCGATGGCCACGGGCATGACCGTGCGCAGGCCGTAGACGAAGCGAAAACTCAGGACCCAGATGTCCGGGTGACGGCGGATGTGGTCCAGTGCCCGGTCGCCCATGGCCTGCCAGCGCGGTTTGCGCGCGAGGATGGCCCGGCCGTGACGGCGGCCCATGAAGTACCACAGTTGGTCGCCGGCATAGCTGCCGAAGAACGCTGTGAGCACCACCAGATTGATGTCCATGTATCCGCGGAACGCAAGGAAGCCCGCAAGAACCAGGATGGTCTCGCCTTCAAAAAACGTGCCGAGAAAAAGGGCAAAGTAGCCGAAATCCTGCAGGAATTGTTGAAGCATTTTCTGGGGTGCTAGCGAAATGAACGCGCAGCCTACCCCTTCGCGCGCATTCGGGAAAGTGTCCAAATGTGTCTCGACGTGAACAATTCCTACGGGAAAGGTCGCTTTGGCCTCTGGTCAAAGGGTTGCCCAATACTGTCATCCCAGCGTCATAATGGCGGCTTATAACTGTCGCGCCAGCCCGCGTGCGCGGGCCCAGGAGTCTGCCGTGAGCGTTGCCCCGCCCATCCTCCTTCCCGTGCCGCCAGGCTGCGCAGTGACCGTCGGGATGCGTTTTCCACCGGGATCCTCTCCCTCGATGTACCGCTGGAAGCTGCACAAGACCGGTGCCGCTTCAAACGGGCAGGCGCCGATGGCATCCTGACCTCTTTGCGCTGCCCGCGCCGCTCAATTGTCGAAAGGGCAGTCACGCCCTCCAGGAACGTCAGATGAACAATGAAGTGCTAACACCTGTCGCGATCAAGGATGCCCAGGCGGTTCCCGAAGAAATGGTGCAGACCCCGCCGGACCTTCCGCCGGTAGCCGAGCCTGTGGCCGAAGCCGTCGCGCCTGCGCCCGCGCCGGCCATCGCCATTCCGAGCCTGGACGACAGCAGCCTGTACATTCATCGCGAGCTTTCGCAGCTGCAGTTCAACATTCGGGTGCTGGAGCAAGCGCTGGACGAATCCTACCCGCTGCTCGAGCGTCTGAAATTCCTGTTGATCTTCTCCAGCAACCTGGACGAGTTCTTCGAGATCCGCGTGGCAGGCCTGAAGAAGCAGATCACCTTCGCCCGCGAGCAAGCCGGTGCCGACGGCCTGCAGCCGCACCAGGCGCTGGCGCGCATCAGCGAGCTGGTTCATGGCGAGGTCGAACGCCAGTACGCGATCCTCAACGACGTGCTGCTGCCAGAACTGGAAAAACACCAGATCCGCTTCATTCGCCGCCGCCACTGGACGACCAAGCTCAAGACCTGGGTACGCCGCTACTTCCGTGACGAAATCGCGCCGATCATCACCCCGATCGGCCTGGACCCGACCCACCCCTTCCCGCTGCTGGTCAACAAGAGCCTGAACTTCATCGTCGAGCTCGAGGGTGTCGATGCCTTCGGCCGCGATTCGGGCCTGGCCATCATCCCGGCACCGCGCCTGTTGCCGCGAGTGATCCGTGTGCCGGAAGACGTCGGTGGAGCCGGGGACAACTTCGTGTTCCTGTCCTCGATGATCCACGCCCACGCCGATGACCTGTTCCAGGGCATGAAGGTCAAGGGCTGCTACCAGTTCCGCCTGACCCGTAACGCTGACCTTGCGCTGGACTCCGAGGATGTCGAAGATCTGGCGCGGGCCCTGCGTGGCGAGCTGTTCTCGCGCCGCTACGGTGACGCCGTGCGCCTGGAGGTGGCCGACAATTGCCCTAAACACCTGTCGGACTACCTGCTCAAGCAGTTCAGCCTGAGCGAGAGCGAGCTCTACCAAGTCAATGGCCCGGTCAACCTGACCCGGCTGTTCAGCATCACCGGTTTGGACAGCCACCCTGAGCTGCAATACACCCCGTTCACCCCGGCGATTCCGAAGATCCTGCAGAACGCCGACAACATCTTCAGCGTGATCGGCAAGCAGGACGTGCTGCTGATGCACCCGTTCGAGTCCTTCACCCCGGTGGTCGATCTGCTGCGCCAGGCCGCCAAGGACCCACACGTGCTCGCCGTGCGCCAGACCCTGTACCGCAGCGGCGCCAACTCCGAGATCGTCGACGCCCTGGTGGATGCGGCGCGCAACGGCAAGGAGGTCACGGCGGTGATCGAGTTGCGTGCGCGCTTCGACGAAGAGTCCAACCTGCAAATGGCCAGCCGTCTGCAGGCTGCGGGCGCGGTGGTGATCTATGGCGTGGTCGGCTTCAAGACACACGCCAAGATGATGTTGATCCTGCGCCGCGAACAGGGCGAGATCGTGCGCTATGCCCACCTGGGCACGGGTAACTACCACGCCGGCAATGCGCGCCTCTACACCGACTACAGCCTGCTCACGTCCGACGATGCGCTGACCGAGGACGTCGGCAAGCTGTTCAGCCAGCTGATCGGCATGGGCAAGACCCTGCGCATGAAAAAGCTGCTGCACGCGCCGTTCACGCTGAAGAAGGGCATGCTCGACATGATTGCCCGGGAAACCCAGTTCGCCCTGGAAGGCAAGCCCGCGCACATCATCGCCAAGTTCAACTCGCTGACCGATGCCAAGGTCATCAAAGCCTTGTACAAGGCCAGCCAGTCGGGCGTACGCATCGATCTGGTGGTCCGCGGTATGTGCTGCCTGCGCCCAGGGATTCCGGGGGTTTCACACAATATCCAGGTGCGCTCGATCATCGGTCGCTTCCTGGAGCACACGCGGGTGTTCTACTTCCTCAATGGCGGCGAGGAGCAGATGTTCCTGTCCAGCGCCGACTGGATGGAGCGCAACCTCGACAAGCGCGTCGAGACCTGCTTCCCGGTGGAGGGTAAAAAGCTGGTGCTGCGGGTCAAGAAGGAGCTCGAGGGTTACCTCACCGACAACACCCACGCGTGGATCTTGCAGTCGGACGGCCGCTACGTGCGCAGCACGCCGACCGGCAACCAGAACCCGCGCAATGCCCAGGCCGCCCTGCTCGAGCGCCTGAGCAATCCGGTTCTCAACGTACGCTGAGGATGAAGTTGACCCGGGCCAGCCACTGCGCCTCGTTGGCGAAGTCGGCCTGGGTCAGCTGGTTTTCTTCCAGCCAGCCCTGCGGGAACACCACTTCCAGGTTGTCCTCGCCTGCCTTGAGCTCCACCTTCGGCATCTGCTGTGTACCGCGGATGTGGTGGAACAGGATGGCGAAGCGCAGCAGCACGCACAGACGGATCAACTGCACGCCTTCATCGCCGAACTCCGCGAACTTGTCTCTGGGGATATTACGGCGGTGGCCACGAACCAACAGGGCCAGCATCTGCTGGTCCTCACGGGAGAAGCCGGCCAGATCGGAGTGTTCGATCAGGTAGGCACCATGCTTGTGATAGTGGTAGTGGGCGATGTCCAACCCCACTTCGTGCACTTTCGCCGCCCAGCTCAGCAGGTCTCGCCAGTTGCCCTCTTCCAGGCCCCAGGCCTTGGCCACTTGGTCGAAAGCATGCAGCGCCTTGCGTTCGACGCGTGCCGCTTGGCCTTGGTCGACGTGGTAGCGCTCCATCAACGAATTAAGGGTGCGTTCGCGTACGTCCTCGTGGTGGTGACGGCCTAGCAGGTCGTACAGCACGCCTTCGCGCAGGGCGCCGTCACAATGGTCCATGCGTTGCAGTTCGAGGGCGTCGAAGATTGCCTCGAGAATCGCCAGGCCTGCCGGGAAGATCGCGCGACGATCCGGCTTGACGCCTTCGAAATCGATCTTGTCGACCTCGCCGAGCTTGAACAATTTGCGCTTGAGCGCCGCCAGGCCTTCGGCGTTGACCTCGCCACTGCCCATACCGCTGGCCTTGATCGCAGCGCCAATGGCACGGATGGTGCCAGACGAGCCGATGGCTTCGTCCCAGGTCAGGCGGTGCAGGGCGTTCTCGATGCTCATCAACTCCAGGCGTGCGGCGGTATAAGCCTGGGCGTAGCGTGCCGGGGTGATCTTGCCGTCGCGGAAATAGCGCTGGGTGAAGCTGACGCAGCCCATCTGCAGGCTCTCGCGCAGCAGCGGCTCGAAGCGCTGGCCGATGATGAACTCGGTGCTGCCGCCGCCGATATCGGCGACCAGGCGCTTGCCCGGGGTGTCGGCCAGCGTGTGGGAGACGCCCAGGTAGATCAGGCGCGCTTCCTCGCGCCCGGAGATGACTTCGACCGGATGGCCAAGGATGGCTTCGGCGCGCAGGATGAATTCGTTGCGGTTGCGTGCTTCGCGCAGGGCGTTGGTGCCGACGATGCGCACGGCGCCCTGGGGCATGCCGTTGATCAGTTGCGAGAAGCGCTTGAGGCATTCGAGGCCCCGCTGCATGGCTTCTTCGCTCAACTGACGCTCTTCGCTGATGCCGGCGGCCAGCTGCACTTTTTCCCCGAGCCGCTCGAGAATGCGGATTTCACTGTGGTGGGCCTTGGCCACGACCATGTGGAAACTGTTGGAGCCAAGGTCGATGGCGGCGATCAGAGACAGGTTCTTCGCGGTGGTATGCGGCATGATCTCGATGTTCTCGGTCGATAACCCGCCAATCCTGCCATGATCCATGGCTTGCGCCAACGCATGACAATAGTCGGGATTGATGCAAGGCAATGTGCCACTCGATGCTATGACAGTGATGTGACAGTTTCGATTCGTGGCGTCTTGCACAACTATAGTTACACTCAATCGTGCGCGACTTCCTGTAGGACGTAGGTGCGGCTATGATGGGCAACGTTTTTTATTGCTTACGACCTTGGAGATTTCCATGAGCGACAAAATCAAACACGTCACCGACGCCAGCTTCGAGGCCGACGTACTGCAGGCTCAAGGCCCGGTGCTGGTCGACTACTGGGCTGAATGGTGCGGCCCATGCAAGATGATCGCTCCGGTCCTGGACGACATCGCGGCTACCTACGAAGGCAAGCTGACCGTCGCCAAGCTGAACATCGACGAAAACCAGGAAACCCCTGCCAAGCATGGCGTGCGTGGTATCCCGACTCTGATGCTGTTCAAGAACGGCAACGTCGAGGCGACCAAGGTCGGCGCCCTGTCCAAGTCCCAGCTGGCTGCGTTCCTCGACGCCCACCTGTGATGTGAAAAGGCCCCGCAAATGCGGGGCTTTTTTTTGGCCCGAGGGGCTTGTGAGCGCGGCGTTGCCCGCGAATTCGAGGGGGAAGCCACGGTCGCCCTCGCAGGTAAACCCGGTCCCATGAGGCACGATTTACCCAGTCAAAACCCCTAGACGTCGAAAAAATCAAGTGTTACATTCGGCCTCGCACTGTTTCTCCAGTGCCCTCTGCACGCCGTCGCCGAAGCATCCCTAATTCGAATCAGTACGCGATCCTGTCGCCATCTAGCGGCGCGGCCTCATTAAGCCAACGCTTAATTCTCCCTTCTTACATGATTACGTCACTCCCCTTATGAACCTGACTGAACTCAAGCAAAAGCCGATTACCGATCTTTTGGAAATGGCCGAACAGATGGGCATCGAAAACATGGCCCGTTCGCGCAAACAGGACGTGATTTTCGCCCTGCTGAAGAAGCATGCGAAAAGCGGCGAAGAGATCTCGGGTGACGGCGTGCTGGAGATTCTCCAGGATGGTTTCGGTTTCCTGCGTTCGGCGGATGCCTCCTACCTGGCCGGCCCTGACGATATCTACGTCTCGCCCAGCCAGATCCGTCGCTTCAACCTGCGCACCGGTGACACCATCGTCGGCAAGATCCGTCCGCCGAAGGAAGGGGAGCGTTACTTCGCCCTGCTGAAAGTCGACACCATCAACTTCGACCGTCCGGAAAACGCGAAGAACAAGATCCTGTTCGAGAACCTGACCCCGCTGTTCCCGAACGAACGTCTGAAGATGGAAGCCGGCAACGGCTCCACCGAAGACCTCACTGGTCGTGTCATCGACCTGTGCGCTCCGATCGGCAAAGGCCAGCGTGGCCTGATCGTCGCTCCGCCGAAAGCGGGCAAGACCATCATGCTGCAGAACATCGCGGCCAACATTACCCGTAACAACCCCGAGTGCCACCTGATCGTCCTGCTGATCGACGAGCGCCCGGAAGAAGTGACCGAGATGCAGCGCACCGTGCGCGGCGAAGTGGTCGCCTCGACCTTCGACGAGCCGCCGACCCGTCACGTGCAGGTTGCCGAGATGGTCATCGAGAAGGCCAAGCGCCTGGTCGAGCACAAGAAGGACGTGGTCATCTTGCTCGACTCCATCACCCGTCTGGCCCGTGCCTACAACACCGTCATTCCGAGCTCCGGCAAAGTCCTGACCGGTGGTGTCGACGC
Source organism: Pseudomonas sp. PKS (assembly GCF_051913525.1). Lineage (NCBI taxonomy): Bacteria > Pseudomonadati > Pseudomonadota > Gammaproteobacteria > Pseudomonadales > Pseudomonadaceae > Pseudomonas > Pseudomonas sp. PKS. The sequence continues at coordinate 36,811 of NZ_JBEGDO010000007.1, forward strand.
CCACGCCCTGGAAAAGCCAAAGCGCTTCTTCGGTGCTGCCCGTAACATCGAGGAAGGCGGTTCGCTGACCATCATCGCCACCGCGCTGGTCGAAACCGGCTCGAAGATGGACGAAGTGATCTACGAAGAGTTCAAGGGCACCGGCAACATGGAACTGCCGCTGGACCGTCGCATTGCCGAGAAGCGCGTGTTCCCGGCCATCAACATCAACAAGTCCGGTACCCGTCGCGAAGAGCTGCTGACCGCCGACGACGAACTGCAGCGCATGTGGATCCTGCGCAAGCTGCTGCACCCGATGGATGAAGTTGCCGCTATCGAATTCCTGGTCGACAAGCTCAAGCAGACCAAGACCAATGACGAGTTCTTCCTGTCGATGAAGCGCAAGTAAGCGCTGCAGATCAGGATGTAATTGGGGCCGCCTCGTGCCCCTTCGCGGGTAAATCCGCTTCCACAGGTTTCGTGCGATCCTGGTGGGAGCAGGTTTACATGCGAAGGGCCGCGAAGCGGCCCCAAGTCATTTTTGCCCCCAACAAAGCCTTGAACGGCGCTACACTCTGCAACCCGATCGATACGGCCAACACGAGGCTCCTGCATGCAGTATCGCGACTTGCGCGACTTCATCCGTGGCCTGGAACAGCGCGGTGAACTCAAGCGCATCCAGGTTCCGATCTCCCCCATCCTGGAAATGACCGAAGTCTGCGACCGCACCCTGCGCGCCAAGGGCCCGGCGCTGCTGTTCGAGAAGCCCACCGGCTTCGACATGCCTGTGCTGGGCAACCTGTTCGGGACGCCGGAGCGAGTGGCCATGGGCATGGGCGCCGAGTCGGTCGATGAGCTGCGTGAAATCGGTAAGCTGCTGGCCTTCCTCAAGGAGCCCGAGCCGCCGAAAGGCCTCAAGGACGCCTGGTCCAAGCTGCCGATCTTCAAGAAAGTCGTGTCCATGGCGCCGAAAGTCGTCAAGGATGCGGTGTGCCAAGAAGTCGTGGTCGAGGGCGAAGATGTCGACCTCACCCAACTGCCGATCCAGCACTGCTGGCCAGGCGATGTGGCGCCACTGATCACCTGGGGCCTGACCGTCACCCGCGGCCCCAACAAGGATCGTCAGAACCTCGGCATCTACCGCCAGCAGCTGATTGGCCGCAACAAGGTCATCATGCGTTGGCTGAGCCACCGTGGCGGCGCGCTGGACTACCGTGAGTGGTGCGAGAAGCACCCCGGCCAGCCATTCCCCGTGGCCGTTGCCTTGGGTGCGGACCCGGCGACCATCCTCGGCGCCGTGACCCCGGTGCCGGACACGCTCTCCGAATACGCCTTCGCAGGCCTGTTGCGCGGCAATCGCACCGAGCTGGTCAAATGCCGTGGCAGCGACCTGCAGGTGCCAGCCACTGCCGAAATCATCCTCGAAGGGGTGATCCACCCAGGCGAAATGGCCCCGGAAGGGCCGTATGGCGATCACACCGGTTACTACAACGAGGTGGACAGCTTCCCGGTCTTCACCGTCGAGCGCATCACTCACCGGCAAAAGCCGATCTACCACAGCACCTACACTGGCCGTCCGCCTGATGAGCCGGCGATCCTGGGCGTGGCGCTGAACGAAGTGTTCGTGCCGATCCTGCAGAAGCAGTTCCCGGAGATCGTGGATTTCTACCTGCCGCCGGAAGGCTGCTCGTACCGGATGGCGGTGGTGACCATGAAAAAGCAGTATCCAGGGCACGCCAAGCGCGTGATGCTGGGTGTGTGGTCGTTCCTGCGACAGTTCATGTACACCAAGTTCGTTATTGTCACCGACGATGACATCAACGCCCGCGACTGGAACGACGTGATCTGGGCCATCACCACGCGCATGGACCCCAAGCGTGATACGGTGATGATCGACAACACGCCGATCGACTACCTCGACTTCGCGTCGCCGGTATCGGGCCTGGGGTCGAAGATGGGCCTGGATGCCACGCACAAGTGGCCGGGCGAGACTACACGCGAATGGGGGCGTGCCATCGTCAAGGACGAGGCCGTCACCCGCCGTATCGATGAGCTGTGGGATCAGTTGGGAATAGATTGATGCAGGTAACGTTGCAGCCGTCCGGAGCGGTACTGGCCGTCGAGCCCGGAGAACGGATTCTGGATGCGGCCCGGCGTCTGGGTTATGACTGCCCCAACAGCTGCCGCAACGGCAATTGCCACGTTTGCGCCGCGCTGCTGGTAGAGGGGCGCGTGCGCCAAGAGGGTGAAGTTCGCGATCATGGCGAGCTGTTCACCTGCATCGCCGAGCCGCTGGAGGACTGCGTGGTGCTCTGGGATGGTGTGCTGGCCCTGGGTGAGTTGCCGGTGCGCAAGCTGGCCTGCACCTTGAGTGAGTGCGTCGAGGTCGGTGGCGATGTCTGGCGCGTGCGCCTGCGCGCCCCCGCCGGCAAGCCACCGCGCTATCACGCCGGACAATACCTGATGATCGAGCGTGAGGGAGCCGACAAGGCGGCCTTCTCCCTGGCATCGGCCCCCCATGGCGGTCGTGACCTGGAGCTGCATGTGCTGGCACGTGAAAACAGCGCCCGGCAACTGATCAGCCAGTTGCAGCGCGATGGCGTGGCGCGTATCGAGCTGCCGTTCGGTGACGCGCACCTGGCCGAATTGCCGGACGGGCCGCTGGTGTTGATCGCCGCCGGTACCGGCATGGGCCAGATGCACAGTCTGATCGAGCATTGTCGCGCTCAAGGCTTCAAGCACCCGGTTCACCTGTATTGGGGCGTGCGTCGACCCGAGGACTTCTACCAGATCGAGCATTGGGCCGAGTGGGAGCAGTTGCCGAATCTGTTCCTGCACAAGGTGGTGAGTGATCTGTGCGGTTGGGAAGGACGCTGCGGGCTGTTGCATGAAGCGGTCTGCGAAGATATCGCTGACCTGAATCACGTGCATGTCTATGCCAGCGGCTCGCCCACCATGGTCTATGCGACCCTGGATGCGCTGGTCGAGGCCGGCATGGACGCGCATCGCATGCGCGCCGATGTTTTCGCCTACGCGCCGCGGGCCTGAAACAGCACACGGCACGCCGCAAGGGTGTGCCGTTTTTAATAACCGAAGAGTTTCGTCAGTATTATAAGGCGCTCATTGTTGCCGCCGCGGTTAATAACTTTCACTATACTCGGAACAATACTTGGCTGTTATCCGCAAAGGCAGATGAATACTGGCCTGAGGCAACACTTTTGGCTTGAGTTCAAGGCACTTTCTGCCGTACGGTAATTCCAGCGGGGCGTCACGGCTTTTACAGTGACAGCCTTCGGTAGTTTACGGGGAATAATGGCGGCAGCATGATGTCGGCACTTGAAAGTTCATCGTGGCAGGTGACATATCCACCTTCGCTGGATTTCGGTCAGCAGTTGACCCATGAGCAGTTGCATCACTCCATGAAACTGACCATGTCGCGCCACGAAGGTGGGCCGGTGTGGTTGTTCGCCTACGGTTCGCTGATCTGGCGACCGGAATGCAATTCGGTCGAGCGCCAGCGGGCGCGGGTGCATGGGTATCACCGGGGCCTGTATCTATGGTCCCACGAGCACCGTGGCACGCCCGATTGCCCGGGGCTTGTGTTCGGCCTGGACCGTGGCGGCTCGTGCAGCGGTTTTGCCTACCGCCTGGACGAGAACAACCTGGATGACTCGCTGATGGCCCTGTGGCAACGCGAGATGCCGTACCCGGCCTACCGGCCGCATTGGCTCAACTGCCGGTTGAGCGACGGCAGCAAGGTGCAGGCCCTGGGCTTTGTGCTGGAGCGACATCTGCCGTGCTATGCGGGCAATCTGCCGGACGCGTTGCTCAGCCAGATTCTGGCCAGCGCCAAGGGGCGCTATGGCAGTACCCGGGATTATGTCGAACAAACGCTCAACGCCTTGCGCAGCCATCAGATGCCCGATCGCAATCTGGAAGCGCGGTTCCGCAGGTGCCATAACCTGCGTGAGGTGTAGGAAACGCCTGTTCCCCATTGAGTGCTTGCGACCCTCGGGGCTGCCTTGCCGCCCTGAGCAGGCCTCGCCAGCCCCATGACGTTCTATTTGGTCAGCACCACCAACTTGCCCACGGCCTTGCGCTGCGCCAATCGCTCGATGGCTGCTCCGGCTTCTGCCAGCGCATAAGTCTGCGACACCAGCGGCTTGAGCTTGCCCTCGGCATGCCAGGCGAACAACTGGCGGAAGTTGGCAGCGTTGTCCTCGGGCTGGCGCTGGGCGAAAGCACCCCAGAACACGCCCAGCACTGCGGCACCCTTGAGCAGTGCCAGATTCACGGGTAGCTGGGGGATGGTCCCGCTGGCAAAACCCACCACCAGTAGTCGGCCGTTCCAGGCCAGACCGCGTACAGCCTGCTCGAACAGTTCGCCACCCACCGGGTCGTAGACCACATCCACGCCCTGGCCGCCGGTCAGGCGCTTGATTTCATCCTTCAGGCTGGCCTGGCCGTAGTCGATCAGCTCATCGGCCCCGGCGGCCTTGGCGACGGCGAGCTTCTCGGCGCTGCTGGCCGCCGCGATTACCCGGGCGCCCATGGCTTTGCCGATCTGCACTGCGGCCAAGCCCACGCCACCGGACGCGCCGAGCACCAGGAGGGTTTCGCCGGCTTTGAGTTGGCCGCGCTGGCGCAGGGCATGCATCGAGGTGCCATAGGTCATGCCGAACGCTGCAGCGGTGGCGAAGTCCATCGACGCGGGAATCGGCAGCACGTTATAGAAGGGCACGGCGACCTGCTCGGCGAAGGCGCCCCAGCCGGTCAAAGCCATGACCCGGTCGCCGACCGCGAAGGCGCCGGCCTTCTCGCCGACCGCCGACACCACGCCGGCCGCTTCGCCACCGGGGGAGAACGGCAGCGGTGGCTGGAACTGGTACTTGCCCTCGATGATCAAGGTGTCGGGAAAGTTGACACCGGCGGCGTGAACGTCCAGCAGAAGCTCGTTCTTCTTCGGTACCGGGCTTGCAACCTCCTCCAGCACCAGGTTTTGCGCAGGGCCGAGGGTTTTGCACAACACTGCTTTCATCGGGGCTATTCCTTTGCGTGCGTTGGCCGATAAGTGTAGGAGGGGCACGAGACGGGTCAACGAGCATGCCCCGCCCTGATGGGGCGGCATAAGCCCGGGCTTGGGTTTGAGCGATGTGCTGGGTAAGCTGGCGCCAACTGTATTGAGGAGCGAATTCGTGAAAGCGTGGATCTTGATGATGCTGGCCTTGCTGTTGCCGGTGACGGCCCTGGCCGAGGAAGCCAAGGAAGGAGAGCCCAAGGTGTCCTACATCAGCCTGAGCCCACCTTTCGTCGGCAACTATGCCCTCGACGGCAGCCCCAAGCTGCGGGTGTACAAGGCCGACGTGGCCCTGCGCGTGACCGGTGATGCCGCGGCCAGCGCGGTCAAGCACCATGAACCGCTGATTCGCAACCAGCTGGTGGCACTGTTCACCCAGCAGGGTGTGGACAACATGAGCAATGTCGAGGCCAAGGAAAAGCTGCGCCAAGAAGCGCTCAAGCAGGTCCAGCAGGTGATGGAGGCCGAGGAAGGCAAGCCGATTGTCGAGGACTTGTTGTTCAATAACCTGATCGTGCAGTAAAGGCTGTTTCGCGGGTGAACCCGCTTCCGCAAGGATTACCGCCGGGCCTGTGGGAGCGGCGTTACCGCAAAGGGTCGCAAAGCGGCCCCATGCACTGGGTCAGGGCGTCAGCGCCAAAATCGCCGCCCATTGTTCGGCCGTGACCGGCATCACCGACAACCGGCTGCCTTTTTGCACCAATGGCAGTTCGTCGAGCGCGGCCTGCTGCTTGAGCAGCCCGAGGCCCAGCACCTGGCGAAAGGTCTTCACGTGTGCCACGTCCACGGCGCTCCAGGGGTTCTTCTCGGCAGTGGCCTTAGCGTCGTAGTAGTGGCTCTCGGGGTCGAGCGCGGTCGGGTCGGGATAGGCCGAGGCAGTGATGCGTGCGATACCGGCAATGCCTGGCTGCGGGCAGCTGGAGTGGTAGAAGAAGAACTCATCGCCCACGCTCATGGCGCGCAGGAAATTACGGGCCTGATAGTTGCGCACCCCATCCCAGCGCGCCTGTCCAAGGCCTGCCAGGGCTTCGATGGAGAGCTCGTCGGGCTCGGATTTCATCAGCCAATAGGCCATGGGTGAGGCTCCTGAAAAAGTTTGAAATAACCTGACGCATTTAACCGACAGTCGGTTGGCGTCAACGTTTGCGTGTCGACTCAGGTTGTCGGAAAATGCGCCGATTTTAAGCTTGACGCTCCGGCAGCACCAAGAAGGTTGCCGAGCCTGACTGTTTGCCTAGGGGGGCAATCATCAATGAACCAACGCAAACCGGACCTGCTCTGGATCCTGGTCTTTATCTTTGGCCTGGGTGTCGTCACCACCGGTTATGCCCAGAGTTTCCTTGAGCGCAAGGTAGACGCCGCCTACCAGATGCCGGTCGATCCAGCCCAGCCGCAGCGCTGATCTGGCCGCGGGCGCCGTTCAAGTCGGCGCCAGGTACCAGCCTCGGTCCGAGACCGTCCCCTTGAGCGGAACATCCCAACTGGCCTGAGCCAGCCGCTCCACCTTCTGGCACTCATGGGCCAGCCCCAGCAGCAGCGGTTTCTTCCACGTCTTGCGGCGCGCCTGATAGGCCAGGCTGCGGTCATAGAAGCCGCCACCCATGCCCAGGCGCCCCCCCACCTCGTCGAATCCCACCAATGGCAGCAGGATCAGGTCCAGTGACCAGATCGGCCGTTGGCGCTTGCGTTCGACCACAGGTTCAGGAATGCGGAAGCGGTTGGGGCGTAGCTTTTCGCCGTGCTCGAAACGCTGGAACACCATGCGCGTGCGCGGCCAGGCATGCAGCACCGGCAGGTAGACACGCTTGCCACGTCGTTGGGCCTCGCGCAGCAACAGACGCGGATCGATCTCGCCATCGTTGGGCAGGTACAGGGCGATGTGTCGGGCGCGGCGGAACAACGGATGCTGGGCCAGCTGTCGGTAGACGCCGAGGGAGGCTTGGCGTTGTTGGGCGGGTGTCAGTGCGCGGCGGGCATTGCGAAGCAGACGGCGCAATTGGGGGCGGGTGAGCGGCGCGGTGTCGGTCATGGCACAGGCGTTCCCAGATGTGCCGGACGCCGTGGCGACCGGACGATTTGCCCGCCAGGGCAGGCGGGCAAGAAAAATTCAGGCTCCCCGACAAGACCGCTATCGGTGTAGCCCTTGAACCCGAAAGTTCAAGGTGGAGATTGCAGGGGGCGTTAAGGCTTTCCGTCGGGCGGACATGCACACCGGCCCCAGCGTGCAACCCCCGTGGTTGTGCGTATCGGCTCAGGGACATAACCGACTGGCGCATCCCCCAGGGAGTGGCGCCAGTATACCAAGCTCAGCCGATTTTGGTATCCGCGTCGTCGGACAGCGCCTGGTCGACCCGCTCGAGCAGGTCGCGCACTTGCTCGCGTGTGGTGCCGCTGGCGGCAACATCCGGACGCTCCTGACGGTGCAACAGTTCGTGGGTGATGTTCAGGGCTGCCATGACCGCGATGCGGTCCGCGCCGATCACCTTGCCGCTGCTGCGGATCTCGCGCATCTTGCCATCCAGATAGCGGGCGGCGCTGACCAGGTTGTTGCGCTCTTCCGGCGGGCAGATGATCGAGTATTCCTTGTCGAGGATCTGGACGGTGACGCTATTGCTTGAACTCATGAGTCTTGCTCCAGGGCCTTGAGGCGTAAAATCATCGACTCGACCTTGCGCCTTGCGATCTCGTTCTTTTCGATGAGGTGGGCGCGCTCCTCGCGCCAGGATTTTTCCTGCGCTAGTAGGAGTGCATTTTGCCGTTTTAGTTGCTCGACACGCTCGATCAGCAACTCGAATCGGCTCATCAGCGCTTGCAAGTCGTTCTCTGGCATGGGTTGCACTCGATTCGCTCCCTCGTTGACTGCCTGGCGATCATGCCTCTTCCGGGGGCGGTACAGCCAGTGCGGATGGTCTTGGCGCGCCTGCCGGTGCTAGGATACAAGGTCTTCATTCTAGTCATTGCGCCGCCTGGCGCCTAGCTGCCCATGCCCAATACCCAATCGCCCTACACTGCCTTCGCCACGCTGCTCTCCAGCAATGGCCATCCTGTCTCCCCCGCCGAACTGCACGGCCTGCTGATCGGTCGCAGCTGCGCCGGCGCAGGCTTCGACGCCGATTCCTGGCTGGCCGACGCCGCCGGTGCGCTGGAGAACGAGCCGGTGGACGCCGTGCGCGCCGCCTTGCTCGGCCTGCAGGAAATGGTCAAGGCCGAGCTCACTGGCGAGGACATCGCCATTGTCCTGCTGCTGCCGGGCGACGATGCGCCGCTGACCGAGCGTGCCACTGCCCTGGGCCAATGGTGCCAGGGCTTCATCACAGGCTTCGGCCTCAATGCCGGCGGCAAGGACCTCTCCGACGAAGCCAAGGAAGTCCTGCAGGACCTGGTGGCCATTTCCCAGGTTCAGGACGCCCTCGAAGAGTCCGAGGACGGCGAGAGCGACTACATGGAAGTCATGGAATACCTGCGCGTCGCCCCGTTGCTGCTGTACACGGAGTTGGCCAAACCCGCCGCGCCCGCGCCCAAGCCATCGCTGCACTGATACCCCGGGGGTCCTGCCCATGAGCCATATTCCGAAGGCCGAATATGCCCGTCGGCGCAAGGCGCTGATGGCGCAGATGGTCCCCAACAGCATCGCCATCCTGCCGGCGGCCGCGGTTGCCATCCGCAATCGCGACGTCGAGCACGTTTACCGGCAGGACAGCGACTTCCAGTACCTGAGCGGCTTCCCCGAGCCCGAGGCGGTCATCGCCCTGATCCCTGGCCGTGAGCATGGCGAGTACGTGCTGTTCTGCCGCGAGCGCAACCCTGAGCGTGAGCTGTGGGATGGCCTGCGTGCCGGCCAGGAAGGTGCGATCCGCGACTTTGGCGCCGACGACGCCTTCCCCATCACCGATATCGACGAGATCCTGCCCGGTCTGATCGAAGGCCGCGACCGGGTCTATACCGCCATGGGCAGCAATCCCGAGTTCGACCGTCGGCTGATGGAGTGGATCAACGTGATCCGCTCCAAGGCGCGGCTCGGCGCCCAGCCTCCGAACGAATTCGTTGCCCTGGATCACCTGCTGCACGACATGCGCCTGTATAAATCGGCGGCAGAGGTGAAGGTGATGCGCACCGCCGCGAAGATTTCCGCGCAGGCTCACGTGCGGGCCATGCAAGCGTGCCGGGCCGGGTTGCACGAATACAGCCTGGAAGCAGAGCTGGATTACGTGTTCCGCAAGGGCGGCGCAAAGATGCCGGCCTATGGCTCGATCGTCGCGGCTGGTCGCAACGCCTGCATCCTGCACTACCAGCAGAACGACGCCCCGCTCAAGGATGGCGACCTGGTGCTGATCGACGCCGGCTGTGAAATCGATTGCTATGCCAGCGACATCACCCGGACCTTCCCGGTCAGCGGGCGTTTCTCGCCGGAGCAGAAGGCTATCTACGAACTGGTGCTCAAGGCCCAGGCCGCCGCGTTCGCCGAAATCGCGCCGGGCAAGCACTGGAATCACGCCCATGAGGCGACCGTGCGGGTCATCACCGAAGGGCTGGTGGAGTTGGGGTTGCTCAAGGGTGACGTGCAGGCGCTGATCGACAGCGAGGCCCATCGTGCGTTCTACATGCACCGCGCCGGCCACTGGCTGGGCATGGATGTGCACGATGTGGGCGACTACAAGGTGGGTGGGCAGTGGCGCGTGCTCGAGCCGGGCATGGCGCTGACCGTCGAGCCGGGTATCTACATTGCCGCCGACAACCAGAACGTCGCGAAGAAATGGCGCGGCATCGGCGTAAGGATCGAGGACGACGTGGTGGTAACCAAGCAAGGCTGTGAGATTCTGACCTCCGACGTGCCGCGTACGGTTGCCGAGATCGAGGCATTGATGGCCGACGCCCGCAAGGACGTGGCATGAACCGGGTCAACCTGGCGATCATCGGTGGCGGCCTGGTCGGGGCCAGCCTGGCCCTGGCCTTGCAGGCCGGCGCCAAGGCGCGGGGCTGGAAGATCCTGCTGATCGAGCCCTTCGCCCCGGGTCACAGTTTCCAGCCCAGCTACGATGCCCGCTCCTCGGCGTTGTCCTATGGCACCCGACAAATCTATGAGCAGTTGGGCCTGTGGCAGGTGATCAGCCAACGCGCCGAGCCAATCAGCCAGATCCAGGTGTCCGACCGTGGCCGCTTCGGCGCCACCCGCCTGGATGCGATCGAGGAAGGCGTGCCGGCGCTGGGCTATGTGGTGGAGAACGCCTGGCTTGGCCAATGCCTGTGGCAGAGCCTGGATGCCGATGTGGTGAGCTGGCGTTGTCCGGCTGAGGTCAAGGCCATGCAGGCCATCGCTGGCGGCTACCGCCTGTTGCTGGACGACGACACCAGCCTCGAATGCGACCTCGCGGTGCTCGCCGACGGTGGCCGCTCGGGCTTGCGTGAACAGCTGGGCATCCATGTCCGGCGTACCCCCTATGAGCAAAGCGCACTGATCGCCAACATCACCCCGGGCGAAGCCCATCGCGGGCAGGCCTTCGAACGCTTCACCGAGCAGGGCCCGATGGCCTTGCTGCCGCTGCCGGAAAACCGCTGTGCGCTCGTCTGGACCCGCCAAGGGATGGACGCCCAGCGCTTGGCCGAGATCGATGAGCGCAGCTTCCTGCGTGAACTGCAGGACGTGTTCGGCTACCGCCTGGGCGCCCTGCGTCAGGTAGGGGTGCGCCATCTGTATCCGCTTGCCTTGATCGAAGCCCAGGAACAGGTGCGTCCACATCTGGTGGTGCTGGGCAACGCGGCCCACAGCCTGCATCCGATCGCAGGGCAGGGCTTCAACCTGTCGCTGCGTGACGTGCAGTCGCTGGCCGAGGCCTTGCTGGCCGGCCCGCAGCCGCTGGGCGACCTGGCCACGTTGCAGGCCTACCATCAGCGCCAGCAACTGGACCAGGCCATGACCATCGGTTTCTCCGACCAGGTGACCCGCTTGTTCGGCAGCAACCAGCCCTTGCTGGCCGCCGGTCGCAACCTTGGGCTGCTCGGCCTGGACCTGCTGCCTCCGGCCAAGCGCTGGTTTGCCCGCCAGGCCATGGGCCTGGGTACACGTCCCGACCCGCGAGGCCGTGCATGAGCGATTCGCGCAGGCTCGCCCGCAAGGCCCGCATGTTGCGGTGGCTGCTCAATCTCTACCCACCCTACCTGGGCGCCGGGATCCGTGTGCAGCACATCAGTCCCGACATGCGCAGCATCAGGGTGCGGATGAAGCTGACCCGTTGGAACCGTAATTATGTCGGCACCCAGTTCGGCGGCAGCCTCTATTCGATGGTCGATCCTTTCTACATGTTGTTATTGATCGAGCGACTCGGGCGTGAATACATCGTCTGGGACAAGGCTGCCAGCATCGACTTCATCGCACCCGGCAAAGGCCCAGTGTTCGCTGATTTCCATATCGATGACGCGTTGCTGGAGGACATTCGCCAGCAGACCGCCAGCGGCAAGAAGTACCTGCCTCGTTTGCAGGTCGATATCCGCGACGGCGCCGGCGAGCTGGTGGCGCGGGTCGATAAAACCCTTTATGTGCGGCTCAAGCCGCAAGCGAGGCAGGCGTAAGGCATGGACATGCGCGCAGATCTGTTGATTGTCGGTGCCGGTATGGTCGGCAGCGCCCTGGCGTTGGCCTTGCGCCACAGCGGCCTGGAAATTCTCCTGCTCGACGGCAGCCCGCTGTCGGTCAAACCCTTCGACGCCCAAGGGCCGTTCGAACCGCGCGTCAGTGCCCTGTCGGCGGCCAGCCAACGCATCCTCGAGCGCCTGGGCGCCTGGGAAGGCATCGCCGGGCGGCGGGTCTCGCCGTACACGGACATGCACGTCTGGGATGGCAGCGGCACGGGTCAGATCCACTTCTCGGCAGCCAGCGTGCACGCCCAGGTGCTCGGCCATATCGTCGAGAACCGGGTGGTGCAGGATGGCCTGCTGGAGCGTCTTCACGACAGTGACGTCGGCCTGTTGCCCAATGCTCGCCTGGAGCAGATGCGCCGCTCTGGCGACGAATGGCTGCTGACCTTGGCCGATGGGCGGACCCTGCGTGCGCCGCTGGTGGTGGCCGCCGATGGCGCCAACTCCGCGGTCCGCAAGCTGACCGGTTGTGAAACCCGTGAGTGGGATTACCTGCACCATGCCATCGTCACCAGCGTGCGCTGCAGCGAGGCGCACCAGGCCACGGCCTGGCAACGCTTTACCGATGAAGGGCCTCTGGCCTTCCTGCCGTTGTCCCGTGATGACGGGCAGGCCTGGTGCTCGATCGTCTGGTCGACCACGCCGGAGCAGGCCGAGAAACTCATGGCCTTGGATGACGCCGCCTTCTGCGAGGCGCTCGGTCGTGCTTTCGAGGGACACCTGGGTGAGGTGTTGAGTGCCGATCCGCGGGTTTGCGTGCCGCTGCGCCAGCGCCATGCCAAGCGTTATGTGGACGAGGGGTTGGCGCTGATCGGCGACGCCGCGCACACCATCCATCCGCTGGCAGGACAGGGCGTCAACCTGGGCTTCCTGGATGCTGCCGTGTTGGCCGAGGAGCTGGAACGCGCCTGCGAGCGTGGCGAACGGCTGGCCGACGTGAAGGTGCTGAGCCGCTTCGAGCGGCGACGCATGCCGCACAACTTGGCGTTGATGGCAGCGATGGAAGGTTTCGAGCGCTTGTTCCAGGCCGATCCATTGCCGCTGCGCTGGCTACGCAACAGCGGGTTGAAGCTGGTGGAGCAGATGCCGGAGGCCAAGGCGTTGTTCGTGCGCCAGGCGCTGGGGCTTTCCGGGGACCTGCCGGCGTTGGCCAAGGCCTGAGGGATAGTCTGGCAACATTCGGTAACGTCTGCGCAGGTGAGGTGGATAATGGGATTCACTACCATTTGCACCTCTCAACTCAGCGAGGAATACCCCGATGTTGCCACGCAAGCCCCTATTGGCCGCCCTGGCCCTGACCCTGTTCGGCGGCACTGCCCAGGCGGCGGACGAAGTGGTGGTGTATTCCTCGCGCATCGACGAGCTGATCAAGCCAGTGTTCGACGCCTACACCGCCAAGACCGGCGTCAAGATCAAGTTCATCACCGACAAGGAAGCCCCATTGATGCAACGCATCAAGGCCGAGGGCGAGAACGGCGTGGCCGACCTGCTGCTCACCGTCGATGCTGGCAACCTCTGGCAGGCTGAGCAGATGGGCATCCTGCAACCGATCAAATCGGACGTCATCGACCAGAACATCCCTTCCCAGTACCGCGCTTCCTCCCACGACTGGACAGGCCTGAGCCTGCGTGCGCGGACCATTGCCTACTCCACCGAGCGGGTAAAACCCCAGGAACTGACCACCTACGAAGCCCTGGCCGACAAGCAATGGGAAGGCCGTCTGTGCCTGCGCACGGCCAAGAAGGTCTACAACCAGTCGCTGACCGCGACCCTGATCGAGAACCACGGCGAGGCCAAGACCCAGGAAATCATCAAGGGTTGGGTCAACAACCTGTCCACCGATGTGTTCTCCGACGACACTGCTGTGCTCCAGGCCATCGAGGCCGGCCAATGCGACGTGGGCATCGTCAACACTTACTACTACGGTCGTCTGCACAAGGAAAAGCCCAACCTGCCGGTCAAGCTGTTCTGGCCCAACCAGGGCGACCGTGGCGTGCATGTCAACTTGTCGGGCATTGGCCTGACCAAGCACGCGCCGCATCCGGAGGCGGCGAAGAAGCTGGTCGAGTGGATGACCGGCGTCGAGGCGCAGAAGCTGTTTGCCGACATCAACCAGGAATTCCCGGCCAACCCGAAGGTCCAACCGTCCGAGGAAGTCGCGGCCTGGGGTAGTTTCAAGGCCGACAGCATTCCGGTGGAAGTGGCCGGAAAACGCCAGGCCGAGGCCATCCGCTTGATGGACCGGGCTGGCTGGAACTAAGCCCCAGGCTTTATCCTTCAGGGCCTGCAAAGGCCCTTCGCGGGTAACCCGCTCCCCAGGAACACCTGCTCCCTTGAGCGTGCGCAGGTCCTGGTGGGAGCGGGTTTACCCGCGAACGACCGCGCAGCGGTCGCCATCAGCACAGAGACGTTCGCCTTGCCCCACACCCTCCAACGCCGTTGGTACCTCCCAGTCTTTCTCGTCGCTGCTTTGGTGCTCTTGCCCCTTAGTGTGCTGCTGCTGGCCTGGCAGTCGATCGACATGCAGATCTGGTCGCACCTGCTCGACACCCAGATGAGCCGCTTGCTGGGCAACACGCTCACGCTGGTGCTGGGGGTGGGCGTCGGGGTGACGGTGCTGGGCGTGAGCCTGGCCTGGCTGACTAGCCTTTGCCAGTTCCCCGGTAGACGCTGGCTGGACTGGGCGCTGATGCTGCCCTTCGCCATCCCAGCCTACGTGCTGGCATTCGTCTTCGTCGGCCTGCTCGATTTCGCTGGCCCCGTGCAGACTGCCCTGCGTGAGGTGTTCGGGCCCATGCGCCTGCCACGGGTACGCTCCACTGGCGGTGTGATCACCGTGCTGGTGCTGGTGTTCTACCCCTACGTCTACCTACTGGCGCGTAGCGCCTTCCTGGCCCAGGGCAAGGGGTTGATGGAGGCGGCACGCGTGCTTGGACTGTCGCCGCTGCAGGCATTCTGGCGCGTGGCGCTGCCCATGGCCCGGCCCGCCATCGGTGCGGGCATCGCCTTGGCTCTCATGGAAACCCTGGCAGATTTCGGCGCCGTTGCGGTGTTCAACTTCGATACCTTCACCACGGCCATCTACAAGACCTGGTATGGCTTCTTCAGCCTTTCCAGCGCGGCGCAGCTGGCCAGCCTGTTGCTGCTGGTGGTGATGCTGGTGCTGTACGGTGAGCGGCGGGCTCGCGGCAAAACCCGCCAGGGCAACGAGCGGCCCCGGGGGCAGGTGCTCTATCACCTGCGCGGCCTCAAGGCGCTGGCGGCTACCGGGTGGTGCCTGCTGGTATTCGCCTGTGCCTTCGTCATCCCGCTGCTGCAGTTGCTGGCGTGGTTCTGGCAGCGGGGTCGGCATGACCTTGACGAGCGGTACGTCGGCCTGGTGCTGCATACCCTCTACCTGGGCGCCATGGCCGCTTTGATCACGGTCAGCGTGGCCCTGCTGCTGGCCTTTGCGCGGCGCCAGTCGCCAACCCGGGGCATCCGCGTCGGGGTGGGCGTGGCCAACCTGGGCTATGCCCTGCCCGGCTCGGTACTGGCCGTGTCGATCATGCTTGCCTTCAGCTACCTGGACAATCAATGGGTGGTACCGCTGTCCCGATGGTTGGGCGGCGCCGGCAAACCGTTGCTGCTGGGCAGCCTCTGGGCTTTGCTGCTGGCCTACCTGGTGCGCTTCATGGCCGTGGCCTACGGTCCGCTGGAGAGCAGTCTGGAGCGTATCCGGCCGTCGCTGCCGGAGGCTTCGCGCAGTCTGGGGGTCGGTGGCGTGGGGTTGTTTTTCAAGGTGTATCTGCCATTGCTGGTGCCGGGGGCCCTGAGTGCGGCGCTGCTGGTGTTCGTCGATGTGCTCAAGGAGATGCCGGCGACGCTGCTGATGCGACCGTTCGGCTGGGACACCCTTGCCGTCAGGGTGTTCGAGATGACCAGCGAAGGCGAATGGGCACGTGCCTCGCTGCCAGCGCTGACGCTGGTGCTGGTCGGCCTGCTGCCGGTCATCGGGTTGATCCGCCGTTCGGCTCGACGTCCCGGGCATCGTCACTGAGGGTGCCAGGCTCCGCCCTTGCGGCTACAATGCGCGGCATTCGCTGCGGCGGGTCCTGAACAAGATCAGGTAACGAATCAACGTTGCCGACCGCCGCTGCCTCGCCACGCCCGGAAGGAGAAACCCATGGGACAGCGTACGCCTCTGTATGACCTGCACCTGGCGCTCGGCGCCAAGATGGTCGATTTCGGTGGTTGGGACATGCCCCTGCACTACGGTTCGCAAGTCGAAGAGCACCATCAGGTGCGCAGTGACTGCGGCGTCTTCGATGTATCCCACATGACCGTCATCGACGTTGCCGGCGACCAGGCCACACCCTGGCTGCAACGTTTGTTGGCCAACGATGTGGCCCGTCTGGACAGCCCCGGCAAGGCGCTGTACAGCCCGTTGCTCAACGCCGACGGCGGCGTTATCGACGACCTGATCGCCTACCGCACGGAAATCGGCTATCGCCTGGTGGCCAACGCCGCCACCCGCGACAAAGTCCTCACCTGGTTGCAGGCGCAGAGCGCCGGTTTCGCCGTCAATTTCGTCGAGCGCTCCGAGCTCGCCATCCTCGCCATCCAGGGCCCTCATGCCCGCGAAAAAGTCGCCCAGTTGCTCAGTGCCTCGCGCGCTGCGCTGGTGCGTGAGCTGCGCCCGTTCGAAGGGGTCGCCGAAGGTGACTGGTTCATTGCCCGCACCGGCTACACCGGCGAGGACGGCCTGGAGATCATCTTCCCCGGCCAGCAGGCCCCGGCCTTCTTCAACGATCTGGTCGGTGCAGGCATTGCGCCGAGCGGCCTCGGTGCGCGCGACACGTTGCGCCTGGAAGCTGGCATGAACCTTTACGGCCAGGACATTGACGAAAACCATACCCCGCTGACCTCCAACCTGGGCTGGAGCGTCGCCTGGGAACCGGCCGAGCGCGACTTCATCGGGCGTACCGGCCTGCTTGCGGAAATCGAGCAGGGTGTGCAGGAGAAACTGGTCGGCCTGGTGCTGGAGGAACGTGGTGTACTGCGCGCCCATCAGGTGGTGCGGGTAGCCGGGATTGGCGAAGGAGAGATCACCAGTGGTAGTTTCTCGCCTACGCTGAGCAAATCCATCGCCTTGGCGCGTGTGCCCATGGCCACGGGCGAGCGTGCCGAGGTGGAGATTCGTGGCAAGTGGTATCCGGTGCGGGTGGTCAAGCCGACCTTCGTGCGCCATGGAAAGATTCTGATCTGAACAATTACCGGCGGGCTGACCGCTGAGCCAATCGAGGAAGACAACAGATGAGCAATATCCCCGCCGAACTGCGTTTTGCCGAAAGCCACGAGTGGGCACGCCTGGAAGCCGACGGCAGCGTGACCGTCGGTATCAGCGATCATGCCCAGCAAGCCCTGGGTGATGTGGTGTTCGTCGAACTGGCAGAAGTGGGCAAGGTGTTTGCCGCCGGTGACGCCGCGGGCGTGGTCGAGTCGGTCAAGGCCGCTTCGGATATCTACGCACCTGTGGCCGGCGAAGTCATCGCCGTCAACGAAGACCTGGCTGACAGCCCTGAACTGCTCAACGAAGAGCCCTACAGTGCCTGGATCTTCAAGCTCAAGCCAAGCAACCCAGCCGAGCTGGACAACCTGCTGGACGCTGCTGGCTACCAAGCTGCCATCGGCGAGTAAGCCTTCCTGGCGCACGTAAACCCCTCCTGCAGGCGTGATCCGAAGCCTATGGGAGCGGGTTTACCCGCGAAGAAGTCACTGAACAACGCAAGTTTTCACGCAGCATGGGCAATCCCTTCCTAGACTTGTAAGTCTCCATGAGACCTGGTCCAGGAAGAGACGATCGCCATGTCCCAGTCGCCATCCTTGAGTCAACTGCAAGAGCTCAACCCCTTCCTGCGTCGTCACCTGGGGCCTGATGCCTCGGAGCAGAAGGCCATGCTCGATGCCCTCGGTATCGCCAGTCGCACCGAACTGATCGAGCAGACCGTCCCCCCAGGCATCCGCCTGGCCCGCCCGCTGGACCTTCCGCCCGCCCTGGATGAGCAAGCTGCCCTGGCCAAGCTGGCCGGGTACGCGGAGCAGAACCAGATCTGGACCAGCCTGATCGGCATGGGTTACCACGGGACCATCACGCCCACCGTCATCCTGCGCAACGTGCTGGAGAATCCGGGCTGGTACACCGCCTACACGCCCTACCAGCCGGAAATCGCCCAAGGGCGGCTGGAGGCGCTGCTGAACTTCCAGCAGACGGTGATCGACCTGACCGGCCTAGCCCTGGCCAATGCCTCGTTGCTCGATGAAGCCACTGCGGCGGCCGAGGCCATGGCCCTAGCCAAGCGGATGGCCAAGAGCAAGAGCAATGTCTTCTTTGCCGACGAGCACTGCCATCCGCAAACGCTCTCGGTGCTGCGCACCCGCGCCGAGGGCTTCGGCTTCGAGCTGATCGTCGATTCGCTGGACAACCTGGGCAAGCATCAGGTGTTCGGCGCTTTGTTGCAGTATCCCGACACCCATGGAGAAGTGCGCGACCTGCGTCCGCTGATCGACCAACTGCATGGCCAGCACGCCCTGGCCTGCGTCGCGGCGGATATCCTCAGCCTGGTGGTGCTCACCCCGCCCGGAGAACTGGGGGCCGATGTGGTGCTGGGCTCGACCCAGCGTTTTGGCGTACCCATGGGCTATGGCGGCCCCCATGCCGCGTATTTTGCCTGTCGTGATGAGTTCAAGCGGGCGATGCCGGGGCGCATCATCGGCGTCTCACGCGATGCCCGCGGCAATACCGCCCTGCGCATGGCCTTGCAGACCCGCGAGCAGCACATCCGCCGCGAGAAGGCCAATTCCAACATCTGCACTGCTCAGGTGCTGTTGGCCAACATCGCCGGGTTCTACGCGGTCTACCATGGTCCTGAAGGGCTCAGGCGCATCGCCCAGCGGGTTCATCGGCTGACGTTCGTCCTTGCCGCAGGCCTCGAGGCCAAGGGCATCAAGCGGGTAAACCAGCACTTCTTCGATACCTTGACCCTCGACGTCGGCGGTACCCAGGCGGCGATCATCGAAAGCGCCGAGAAGGCCCGGATCAATTTGCGCATTCTTGGGCGCGGACACCTGGGCGTCAGCCTGGACGAGACCTGTACCGAGGCGACGGTGATGCGCCTGTTCGATATCTTCCTGGGCGTCGACCATGGACTGCGCATCGCCGACCTCGACGCCTTGGCACTCCCCGAAGGCATTCCGGGGGCTCTGGTCCGGCGTACGCCGTTGCTCACGCATCCGGTGTTCAACCTGCACCACAGCGAAACCGAGATGCTGCGCTACCTCAAGCAGCTGGAGAACAAGGACCTGGCGCTGAACCAGTCGATGATCCCGCTGGGCTCGTGCACCATGAAGCTCAATGCCACCAGCGAGATGATCCCCATCACCTGGCCTGGCTTCGCCTCGCTGCATCCCTTCGTCCCCGCAGGCCAGGCCCAGGGCTACAAGGGCATGATCGACGAGCTGGAAAGCTGGTTGTGCGCCATCACCGGCTTCGATGCCATCTGCATGCAGCCCAATTCGGGCGCCCAAGGCGAATATGCAGGGTTGATGGCAATCACCCGCTATCACCAGAGCCGCCATCAGCCGCAGCGGACCCTGTGCCTGATTCCATCATCGGCGCACGGTACAAACCCTGCGTCGGCGCAGATGGCTGGCATGGAGGTGGTGATCGTCGATTGCGACGATGATGGCAACGTCGACCTCGACGACCTCAAGGCCAAGGCACGCGCTGCTGGCGATAGGCTTTCCTGCCTGATGATCACCTACCCCTCGACCCATGGGGTCTACGAGGAAGGCATTCGCGAGATCTGTGAAGTCATCCACCAGCAGGGTGGCCAGGTGTACATGGACGGCGCCAACCTCAATGCCCAGGTCGGCCTGACACGGCCGGCCGACATCGGTGCCGACGTCTCGCACATGAACCTGCACAAGACCTTCTGCATCCCCCATGGCGGTGGGGGCCCCGGCATGGGGCCGATCGGGGTGCGTGCCCACCTCAAGTCGTTCGTTGCCAGCCACCCGGTGGTGCCGGTGCCAGGGCTCGACCCGAACAACAGTGCAGTCAGCGCTGCGCCCTGGGGCAGTGCGAGCATCTTGCCGATCAGCTGGATGTACATCGCGATGATGGGGCCGCAACTGGCCGATGCCAGCGAGGTGGCGATCCTTTCGGCCAACTACCTGGCCCACCGGCTCGATGGCGCGTTCCCGGTGTTGTACCGGGGCCGCAACGAGCGTGTGGCCCACGAATGCATCCTCGACCTGCGCCCGCTCAAGGCGCTGACCGGCATCACCGAGGAGGACGTGGCCAAGCGCCTGATGGACTACGGCTTCCATGCGCCGACCATGTCCTTCCCGGTGCCGGGTACCTTGATGGTCGAGCCGACCGAGAGCGAATCCAAGGCTGAGCTGGACCGCTTTGTCGAGGCGATGCTGGCGATCCGGGCGGAGATCGATGAAGTGAAGGACGGCAACTGGCCCGCCGAGGACAACCCGCTCAAGCATGCCCCGCATACCCTGGCCGATGTGCTAGCGCCCTGGACGCGCCCCTACAGCCTGGAGCAAGGCGTAGCCCCCAGTGCTCACGTGCGCTTGCACAAGTACTGGCCAGCGGTGAACCGGGTCGACAACGTGTATGGGGACAGGAACCTGTTCTGCTCGTGCGTGCCGGTGGAGGCGTATCGCTGAGGCCGATGTCAGGCCATCCAAGGTAGGTGGTGAAGCAGAGGGAAATGGGCGGTCGAAGCAGCGGTTAGATAACCCCAGCGTCTGAGTCGTCTGCTTGCGGGTCAGCCGCTCCCACAGGGCCAGCGCGGACCAATGGGAGCGGGTTTACCCGCGAACAAGACGCCACGGAGCAAGACCGTTGCTCGTACAGGCCCGAGATGGATCTGTCGGAAGGGCCCTGCGCTGTTACTCGACGACGGCGTTCTTGGCCAGGATGGCGTTGGCCAGGTCCATGTCGGTCGCTTGCATGCCAGGGTTGTCGGCGCGCACCTTACGGATCGCTGCCTCCAGGTATGGCCCACGGATGGCGCCTTCGCTGGCAACGAAGCTGCCGGCATCGTCCTGGGCGGCCACGACCATCTTGTGGTCTCGGGAGGTCAGGTAGCTCGACGCGGTGGTCGCGCCGGAAGTCATGACGTTACGCCAGAAGGTATCGGCCATGGCGGAGCCAACAGGCAGCGAGAGCAGGGCGGCGGCTGCGATGGCGGTTTTGAGACGCATGGTGCATTCACCTCGAGTGGTGAGGGTTGTGGGAGTGGCCGTTTGGATCGTGTCTGAGTGACGCAAGTTCCCTGAATACAAGGGAATTTTCCTCAGGAGCAGACCCTGAGCACCTCCGCCAGGCTGGTCTGCCCGGCGCTGATTTTCACCTCACCGCAGTGGCGCAGGTCCTGTAACCCTTCCGCCAGAGCCATCCGACGCAGGGCGGCCAGATCACTGTTGGAGCCGATGCTGGCGCGTAGCCCTTCGCTTGGGACCAACAGCTCGAACAGCCCCGTGCGGCCATGAAACCCCGTCCCCCGGCATGCACGACAGGCAAGACCGTCGAGGGCTGCCGTGCCCTGGCAGTCGCAGCAGAAGGTACGCACCAGACGCTGAGCCATGACGCCGAGCAGCGTGGCTTTGAGCAGGTAGTCCGCCACACCCAGCTCCTGCAGGCGGGTGATCGCGCTGCAGGTGTCGTCGGTGTGAAGGGTGGAAAGCACCAGGTGCCCCGTCAGGGCTGCCTGCACCGCGACCTGGGCGGTCTCGCGATCACGTATCTCACCGATCATGATGATGTCCGGGTCCTGGCGCAGCAGGGCGCGTACGCCATTGGCAAACCCCAGGTCGAGGCTTGGCTGGACCTGCAGCTGGTTGAACGCAGGTTCCAGGCGCTCGATGGGGTCTTCGATGGTGCACAGGTTGACCTGGGGTGTAGCCAGTTGACGTAGGCTGGCATAGAGCGTGCTGGTCTTGCCCGAGCCTGTGGGGCCTGTGACCAGGACGATGCCTTGGCGGTGGTTCAGCAGCCCTTGCCATTGGCGTAGCAAGTCGCCTTCCAGGCCCAGGTGGTGAAAGTCCTGGTGCGATTGCTGGGAGTCGAACAGCCGCAGTACCAGTTTTTCGCCGAAAGGCGTGGGCAAGGTGGACAGTCGCAGTTCCACGTCGCCACCGCCCGGCAGGCGGCTTTTCAGCCGGCCGTCCTGGGGGCGGCGCTTCTCTGCGACATCCATGCGCCCCAGGTGCTTGAGGCGGCTGACCAACGCCAGGATGACACCTGCCGGGAATGCATAGACCGTATGCAGCAAGCCATCTATGCGGTATCGCAGCTGGCCCTGTTCCCGGCGCGGTTCGAGGTGGATATCGCTGGCACGCTGTTCGATGGCGTACTGCAGCAGCCAGTCGACGATGTGCACGATGTGGGCGTCGTCGGCGCTGGCCTCGGTGTGGCGCTGGCCGAGCTCCAGCAGATGCTCCAGTTCGCCCAGGCCAGTAGTCTGCTGGCGCTGTGCGCCCTTGACCGAGTGGGCCAGGCGAACGAAGGTCTGGGCCAATTGGCGAACCTGCACGGGGCTGGCCAGGACGCGGCGGATCGGCTTGCCCAGGCTGCGGGCCAAGTCGGCCTCCCATTCGCACTGGTAGGGCTGGGCGCTGGCCACTGTGACGCAACTGTCATCCACGGCCACGGCAAGGATGCCGTGGCGCTGGGCGAAGGCCGGCGACATCAGGCCGCTGACCTGCTGCAGGTCGACGTGCAGCGGGTCTATGCGCATGAACGGTTGGCCGGCCCGGTTGGCGAGCCATTGGCAGAGGGTGTCCAGGTCCAGGCGTCGGTCGGAGTGGCGACGGTCTTGGAGGTCGAGGCTGGCGATGGTCTCCAGCGGATGCTGGTCTGGGTGGCGATGGGCCTGTTCGAGGACGCGTAGGGTGTCGCTGGCGTCCAGGTGCTGTTCGATGAGCAGGGCGTCTAGCAATCGACTCAGGTCGAGGGCGTGGGTGTCGTCGGTGTACATGGCGGCTTCCTTGCCAGGGTGGATCGGTCCCGGGGAAGGCTAGCCGGCATCGGGTCAAGGCGTCGGGGCAAAGAGTGTCTGGATCTTGCTCAGGAAAAGCCGAACGAGGCCAACACCATCTGGCAGCCCTCAACTTGCAGCCACCTCGGCCATCCGCGGCATGTTCTCAAGGCGCACTTCACCGACACACACCAGGTTGCGCAATTTCTGTGCAATGACTTCGGCCCGATGCCAGCTCAGGCCGTCCACACCCACTTCGATGTCCAGCAGATCGTCCTGCTGCTCCACATGAACGCTGTGCGGGGTGAGGAACTGCAATGCGAACAGATTGAGCACCCGGCACAGGCTGTCCGGTTCGACCTCGGCCTGCAGACGATAGCGTGCGGTGCAGTGAGCGGCGCTGGCGGCCCAGGTGTCGGTGCGTTGCGGGGTGTCGGGGCGTTCGAGTGCGTTCATGCCGGTCTCCATCGTCGAGGGAGACATTCTGGCAGGTCGAGGGGGGTATTTTTTCGCTATGATTCCAACGAATGGCCCCTTATGCAGCTATTTCTATTCGAATACGTGCGAAATGGAGAATTGTTCATGCAAAGCGAACTTGACGCTTACGATCGCCGCATCCTGGAGCTGTTACAAGAGGATGCGTCGCTGTCCAGCGCGCAGATCGCCGAGCGCATCGGCCTTTCCCAATCGCCGTGCTGGCGGCGCATACAGCGCTTGAAGGAAGAGGGGATCATTCGTGGCCAGGTGACCTTGCTCGACCGCAAGAAGGTTGGCCTCAACACGCAGATCTTCGCCGAGGTGAAGCTCAACGCCCATGGGCGTTCGAACTTCACCGAGTTCACCGAGGCGATCCGGGGCTTTCCGCAGGTGCTGGAGTGTTATGTGCTGATGGGATCGGTTGATTTCCTGCTGCGCATCGTCACGCCGGACATCGAAGCCTACGAACGGTTCTTCTTCGAGAAGTTGTCCAACGTGCCGGGGATCCAGGAGGTCAATTCGATCGTGGCCTTGTCCGAAATCAAGTCCACGACCAGCCTGCCATTGTCGAGGTGACGCACTCGCGAGTGAACCCCTTCTCACAGGGCTGCGCACAGCCTGCGGCGCACCTGTAGGAGCGGGTCCACCTGCGAACCAGACGACTCGGTATCAGGCCTTGAGCAGATGCTTCCAGCCGCGGCTCTGATCGATGGCGCGAGCCTGCTCGATTCGAGCCTCCAGCAGTTCATCGCTGATCGGCAGTTCCGCCAGCTCATGCAGTTTCTTCAGGTCGCCATACAACCGGTCCATCTGCGGCGCCTCGAGCACGTGGCGAGCATGGTGCAGCCAGGCCAGCAATTGCTCGATGCGCGGCAGTTGCTCGGCAAGGTCTTCCGGACGTTGGGCATACAGGGGCAACTTCAGTGAACGGCCTTCCTCGCCCAGCAGGTGCGCCAGCCAGCTGGTCAGGTGCGCTTTGCCCTGGCGCTCGCCCCGGCCGGCGCGATCGACGGTCCAGGTACGGGCCAGCAGCCAGCGCGAGGTTTCCAGGGAGAACTGGCCCCAGCGGGTATCTTCGAGCTCGTCGGCGAACTGCTCGGGGGCGGCGCGGCGGACGTCTTCGTCGTCATTGCCGGCCTGTACCAGCGGACGCCAGTCTTCCAGCAGGGCGTCCAGGCGCAGACGCAGGTCACGTGTGGTCGCGCGGGGGGCGGCCTGGCCCAGGGTGCTGACCAGCGCGCGCAGTTCGACCAGGCACTGCACCCAGTCCTGCAGCAGACGCCAGTGACCGCTGTGACGGTACTGTTCGGCCAGGCGCTGGCTGCTGCCGAGCAACTGCCAGGCCAGCGCCGCGAAGGCGTCATCCACCGAGGTTTCGGCTTCAAGCTCGGTGTTTGGCAAGCTCAGCTCATAGCTGTCGGGCTCGAGCAGGCGGTAGCCACGCTCGGCTTTGCTGATGTCGCAGGGCATCAGCGGCAGGCTGGCGGCCAGTTCGGCGGCCAGTTCCAGCAGCGCTTCAGGGGCACCTTCGCGCAGCTCCAGCTCCAGCTCGCAGATTTCTTCCTTGCGCTTGCCAGCGATGACGAAGCCCTGGTCAAGGGCGGCTTCGATCACCACCTTGGCTTTGCCGCGACCCCAGGCGATTTCGGCGAACTCGCGGGTGAAATCGGTGGTGAACAGCGGCTTGATGGTCTTTTTGTCCAGCCCCGCCAGTTGCTCTGGCCAGCAGGTGTCGTCGAGCTTCTTGAGGTCCAGCTTGACCTTGTCCAGGTGCCATTCGTGTTCGTTGCGCTCGGACAGCCCGGCCACGCTCTGGCCGCGGCACTTGAGGGTCTGGATGATGAGCTCGCCGTCCCGGCGCAGGCGCAGGGCGACTCGGGCGGCCGCGAGGTCGCGGTCCGGGGTGTCGAAGTACTGGTTGAGCAGTTCGCGGGTCTGCCAGCCGGACTTGTTGCGCTTCTTCAGCAGGGGGTGCTCGCGCAGGGCGGCAAGGGTCTCGCGGCTGGCGCGGAGCTTGAGTTCGGTTTCTTTGTGCATCGCAGACTCGAAGGAGGGGGCATCGTTGCCGTGCAGTCTACAGGAGTCGGCTCCCGGCTGTTGGGTCACGGTAGGTTCTTCGCGGGTTTACCCACGAAGAGGTCACCACAAGGTTGTTCCGAGGTCGGGATGCATTGCTATGATGGGCCTCGAGCCCGAGGAGAGCGCCTATGCCCCTGCCGTCGCTGAAAGACCAGTTCGCCGCCCTGATCGCCGCACCGTCGGTCAGTTGCACCCAGGCTGCGCTGGATCAGTCCAACCGCCAGGTCATCGACTTGCTGGCCGGCTGGCTAGGCGACCTTGGCTTTGCCTGCGAGATCCGCCAGGTGACGCCTGGCAAGTTCAACCTGCTGGCCAGCCGTGGTACGGGCCCCGGCGGCCTGGTGTTGGCCGGACACAGCGATACCGTGCCCTATGATCCGCAACTGTGGGCCAGCGATCCGCTCAAGCTGACCGAGGTCGATGGCCGCTGGGTGGGCTTGGGCAGTTGCGACATGAAGGGTTTCTTTGCGCTGGTCATCGAGGCCGTGCTGCCGCTGTTGGAACACGATTTCAAGCAACCATTGCTGATTCTTGCGACCTGCGACGAGGAAAGCTCCATGTCCGGCGCCCGCGCCCTGGCCGAGGCCGGTCAGCCCCTGGGCCGCGCGGCGGTGATCGGTGAGCCCACGGGCCTGCGGCCAATCCGCATGCACAAGGGCATCCTCATGGACCGTATCGACATCCTGGGACGCAGCGGCCATTCCTCGGACCCAAGCCTTGGGCACAGTGCCCTGGAGGCGATGCACGCGGTGATGGGCGAGCTGATGGGCCTGCGCCAGCAATGGCAGCAGGCCTACCGCAACCCGCAGTTCAGCGTGCCGACCCCGACGATGAACTTCGGCTGCATCCATGGCGGCGACAACCCTAATCGTATCTGCGGCCAATGTGCCCTGGAGTTCGACCTGCGTCCGCTGCCTGGCATGGATGTCGAACAGCTGCGCGCGGCGATCCGGGAAAAACTCGTGCCGGTGGCCGAACGCCACGAAGTGCGCATCGACTATGCACCGTTGTTTCCGGAAGTCCCGCCGTTCGAGCAGGCCGCCGACGCCGAGCTGGTGCAATTGGCCGAACGTCTGACCGGCCATCGCGCCGAGGCAGTGGCCTTTGGCACCGAAGCGCCTTATCTTCAGCAACTGGGCTGCCAGACCATCGTGCTGGGCCCGGGCGACATTGCCTGTGCCCACCAGCCGGGCGAATACCTTGAAATGTCACGTATCGAGCCTACCGTGCGTCTATTGCGTGACCTGATCCGGCACTATTGCCTGAGCTAGGGTCTGTATGAAATGTGTTCGCGCGCGAGTACAAGCGCATTCGAGCCCTGTTTCAACGCAGCATGGGCGAGAGCGGATACATTTCGTACAGCGCCTAAACGTCCATTGACCTGATTCGTCCCTGCCTAGAGGAGACCGCGCGTGACCGCAAGCCTGTTCCGACGATGATTTTGAACGCCGCCGTTTGTTCGCCGTTCTCCGTTCACTTATCCACAGGCCTTGTCATGCCCGATTACGTCAACTGGCTGCGCCATGCTTCTCCCTACATCAACGCTCATCGCGACTGCACCTTCGTGGTCATGCTCCCAGGCGATGGCGTGGAACACCCCAATTTCGGCAACATCGTCCATGACCTGGTGCTGCTGCACAGCCTCGGCGTGCGGTTGGTGCTGGTCCATGGCTCGCGCCCGCAAATCGAGAGCCGCCTGGCCGATCGCGGCCTGACGCCTCACTATCATCGCGGCATGCGCGTCACCGACGCGGCGACCCTGGACTGCGTGATCGATGCCGTCGGCGCCCTGCGCCTGGCTATCGAGGCGCGCCTGTCGATGGATATCGCGGCCTCGCCGATGCAGGGCTCGCGCCTGCGGGTGGCGTCGGGCAACCTGGTCACCGCCCGGCCGATCGGGGTGCTCGAAGGGGTCGACTATCACCACACCGGCGAGGTGCGGCGGATCGACCGCAAGGGCATCAACCGCCTGCTCGACGAGCGCTCCATCGTGTTGCTGTCGCCCCTGGGCTATTCGCCTACCGGCGAGATCTTCAACCTGGCCTGCGAAGACGTGGCGACCCGCGCCGCCATCGAGCTTGGCGCCGACAAACTGCTGCTGTTCGGTGCCGAGCCTGGATTGCTGGACGAGCACGGCAAGCTGGTGCGTGAACTACGTCCGCAGCAGGTGCCTGCCCATCTGTTGCGTTTGGGCAGCGACTATCAGGGCGAACTGCTCGATGCCGCCGCCGAAGCCTGCAAGGGCGGTGTGGCGCGCAGTCACATCGTCAGCTATGCCGAAGACGGCGCGCTGCTGACCGAGCTCTTCACGCGTGGCGGCGGGGGCACGCTGGTGTCCCAGGAGCAGTTCGAGGTGGTGCGTGAGGCGACCATCGACGATGTGGGCGGTTTGCTGGAGCTGATCAGTCCGCTGGAGGAGCAGGGGATTCTGGTGCGGCGCTCGCGTGAAGTGTTGGAGCGAGAGATCGAGCAGTTCAGCGTCGTCGAGCGCGAGGGCATGATCATCGCCTGCGCGGCGCTGTATCCGATCGCCGATTCCGATGCAGGGGAGCTGGCGTGCCTGGCGGTGAACCCTGAGTATCGTCATGGCGGGCGTGGTGACGAGTTGCTGGAGCGGATCGAGAGCCGGGCACGCCAGCAGGGCCTGAGCACCTTGTTCGTGCTCACCACCCGTACCGCGCATTGGTTCCGCGAGCGAGGTTTTGCGCCCAGCGGCGTGGAGCGGCTACCGGCGGCGCGGGCGTCGCTGTACAACTACCAGCGTAACTCGAAGATTTTCGAGAAGCCGCTTTGAGTCTGTGCTGAGCTCTTCGCGGAAACCCGCCCCCACGGGGACCTGCGTGGAACTCGCGCGTTGCCTTCGAGGGGGTGGGAGGACGGCCCCCGGAATGAAAAACGCCGCCCATTGGGGCGGCGTTTTCGTTTACACGGTATGCAGGTACCAGTTGTACTCGAGGTCGGAGATCGAGTGTTCGAACTCCTCCAGCTCGCTCTCCTTGCACGCGACGAAGATGTCGATGTACTTCGGATCGATGTACTTGTTCAGGATTTCGCTGTCGTCCAGCTCGCGCAGGGCATCGCGCAGGTTGTTCGGCAGGCTCTGCTCCAGCTGTTCGTACGAGTTGCCTTCGATCGGCTCACCCGGCTCGACCTTGTTGGTCAGGCCATGGTGCACACCGGCCAGCACGGCGGCCATCATCAGGTACGGGTTGGCGTCGGCACCGGCCACGCGGTGTTCGATGCGCACGGCGTCCGGCGAGCCGGTCGGCACGCGCAGGGCCACGGTACGGTTGTCCAGGCCCCAGCTCGGCGCATTCGGCACATAGAACTGCGCGCCGAAGCGACGGTACGAGTTGACGTTCGGGCACAGGAACGCCATGGACGCGGGCAGGGTCTCGAGCACACCGCCGACAGCGTGACGTAGCGCGGCGTTCTGCTCGGGATCCTCGCTGGTGAAGATGTTGTTGCCATCTTTGTCCAGCACGGAGATGTGTACATGCAGGCCATTGCCCGCCTGGCCCGGGTAGGGCTTGGCCATGAAGGTGGTGTCCATCTCATGGTCGTAGGCGATGTTCTTGATCAGGCGCTTGAGCAGTACGGCGTAGTCACAGGCCTTGAGCGGGTCGGCGACGTGATGCAGGTTGACTTCGAACTGTGCCGGGGCGCTTTCCTTGACGATGGCGTCGGCGGGAATGCCTTGCTCCTTGGCGCCTTCGAGGATGTCCTGCAGGCAATCGGCGTACTCGTCCAGGTCGTCGATCAGGTACACCTGGGTCGATTGCGGACGCTTGCCGGAGATCGGCGAGCGCGGCGGTTGTGGACGGCCGTTCACGTTTTCCTGGTCGATCAGGTAGAACTCGAGCTCGAAGGCTGCGCAGATCGTCAGGCCCATCTCGGTGAACTTGTTCACCACTTGGCGCAGGACCTCGCGCGGGTCGGCGAAGAACGGCTCGCCTTCCAGTTCGTGCATGGTCATCAGCAGTTGGGCGGTGGGGCGCTTCTGCCAGGGTTCGTTGGAGAGGGTGCCGGGGATCGGGTAGCAGATGCGGTCGGCATCGCCGATGTCCAGGCCGAGGCCGGTGCTTTCGACGGTGGAACCGTTGATATCCAGGGCGAAGAGGGAGGCGGGCAGGTTGATGCCTTTCTCGTAAACCTTGTGGAGGCTGGTGCGCTCGATGCGCTTGCCACGCACCACACCATTCATATCTGCAATCAGAAGGTCAACGTAGAGAACCTCAGGATGTTCCTTAAGGAACGCGTTCGCTTCGTTAAGCTGAACGGCACGCGGGGGTACCGACATGATGCAACACCTTTGTTGTTAAAAATATCAATCAAGGGGGGCTTGCAAGCCCAGTCAATCGGAAAGACCTGGCGAAGTCAAGCCAACCCCATGATGCCCCGAAATGGCACAGCAACGGCAGAAATGCTGCATCTGGGGGCAACTCATTATCCGCTATTTTGGCCCCAAAGGGCTATCGCAGGCTGAGCGTGGTTTATTTTTTACGGAGTGGTTGTGTAAAAAAATGAACAAGGCTAAGCTCGGACTCAACCCAGAACACAATAATACGAGGGTCACATGGTCCGCCTGCCGAGACCTGAAAGCGCTGCCTGCGCCGCGCACACAGGTATTCCCAGCATTCGCCGCGAAGGCATCGCACGCATCGAGTCCTGCGCGCGTGCTCTGCTCGCAATAATTGACGGCTGGTCAGGTCCATCCTCCGTTCGTAGCAGTTTCCTGCACGTCTTTTCGCTTCTCTGCCCTTTGTTTGTATCGCGGACACGCTTGTTTCGAGTGTATCTGCTGTCGTCTTGCGCGTGGGTTTTTGCTTTAGCCAAGCACTGCATCCAGAATCAAGGCGCGGGTCTGCCATGGCATTTGCGGCCAGGCAGCGTCCGTCTTGATCGACGCCAGGCGTCAGCGGCGCCCGACTATCATCAGCCGGGCCACATTACCTCCTGAGGTATTTATGAGTACCAACCTCGACCAGCTCACCGATTGGTTGAAAGAGCACAAGATCACCGAAGTGGAATGCCTGATCAGCGACCTGACCGGCATCACCCGCGGCAAGATTTCGCCGACCAACAAGTTCATCGCCGAAAAGGGCATGCGCCTGCCCGAGAGTGTCCTGCTGCAGACCGTGACCGGCGACTACGTCGACGACGACATCTATTACCAGCTGCTGGACCCGGCCGACATCGACATGATCTGCCGCCCCGACGAGAGCGCCGTGTTCCTCGTGCCATGGGCCATCGAGCCGACTGCCCAGGTCATCCACGACACTTACGACAAGAAGGGCAACCCGGTCGAGCTGTCGCCGCGCAACGTGCTCAAGAAGGTGCTGAAGCTGTACGCCGACAAAGGCTGGCAGCCGATCGTGGCGCCTGAGATGGAGTTCTACCTGACCAAGCGCAGCGAAGACCCGGACTTCCCGCTGCAACCGCCAGTGGGCCGCTCCGGTCGTCCGGAGACCGGGCGCCAGTCGTTCTCCATCGAGGCCGCCAACGAGTTCGACCCGTTGTTCGAGGACGTCTATGACTGGTGCGAACTGCAGCAACTGGACCTCGACACACTGATCCACGAAGACGGCACGGCGCAGATGGAGATCAACTTCCGTCACGGCAACGCCCTGCACCTGGCCGACCAGATCCTGGTGTTCAAGCGCACCATGCGCGAGGCGGCGCTCAAGCACAACGTGGCCGCGACCTTCATGGCCAAGCCCATGACCGGCGAGCCGGGCAGCGCCATGCACCTGCACCAGAGCGTGGTGGACGTGGCCACCGGAAAGAACATCTTCTCCAACGAGGACGGCAGCATGAGCGAGCTGTTCCTCAACCACATCGGCGGCCTGCAGAAGTTCATCCCTGAAGCGCTGCCGCTGTTCGCCCCCAACGTCAACTCGTTCCGCCGTTTCCTGCCGGACACCTCGGCACCGGTGAACGTCGAATGGGGCGAGGAGAACCGCACCGTTGGCCTGCGTGTGCCTGATGCGGGCCCGCAGAACCGCCGTGTGGAAAACCGTCTGCCAGGCGCCGACGCCAACCCTTACCTGGCCATTGCCGCAAGCTTGTTGTGCGGCTACATCGGCATGGTCGAGGGCATCGGCGCCAGCGCGCCGGTCCAGGGCCGAGGCTACGAGCGGCGCAACCTGCGCCTGCCGTTGACCATCGAGGATGCCTTGGAACGCATGGAAAACTGCCGCGCGCTGGAGCAGTACCTGGGCAAGAAATTCATCAGCGGCTACGTGGCCACCAAGCGGGCCGAGCACGAGAACTTCAAACGGGTAATCAGCTCCTGGGAACGTGAGTTCCTGCTGTTTGCCGTCTGATCAAAGTTGGGGCCGCTGGAGCGCGGCTGTCGGATAACGGAGAAGCACATGAGCGTCAACAACCCGCAAACCCGTGAATGGCAAACCTTGAGCGGTGAGCACCACCTGGCGCCTTTCAGCGACTACAAGCAGCTGAAGGAAAAAGGACCGCGCATCATCACCAAGGCCCAGGGCGTGCATTTGTGGGACAGCGAGGGTCACAAGATTCTCGACGGCATGGCCGGCCTGTGGTGCGTGGCTGTCGGTTATGGCCGTGAAGAGCTGGTACAGGCGGCGGAAAAACAGATGCGGGAGCTGCCGTACTACAACCTGTTCTTCCAGACCGCTCACCCGCCAGCCCTGGAGCTGGCCAAGGCGATCACCGACGTGGCGCCCAAGGGCATGACCCATGTGTTCTTCACCGGCTCCGGCTCCGAAGGCAACGACACCGTGCTGCGCATGGTCCGTCACTACTGGGCGCTCAAGGGCAAGCCTGGCAAGCAGACCATCATCGGCCGCATCAATGGCTACCACGGCTCCACTGTCGCCGGCGCAAGCCTGGGTGGCATGAGCGGCATGCACGAGCAGGGCGGCCTGCCGATCCCGGGCATCGTGCACATTCCACAGCCGTACTGGTTCGGTGAAGGCGGCGACATGACCCCGGATGAGTTCGGTGTATGGGCTGCCGAACAACTGGAAAAGAAAATCCTGGAAGTGGGCGAAGACAATGTCGCGGCGTTCATCGCCGAGCCGATCCAGGGTGCCGGCGGGGTAATCATTCCACCGGACACCTACTGGCCGAAGATCAAGGAGATCCTCGCCAAGTACGACATCTTGTTCGTCGCCGACGAGGTGATCTGCGGCTTCGGCCGTACCGGCGAGTGGTTTGGCTCGGACTACTACGGTCTGGAACCCGACCTGATGACCATCGCCAAGGGCCTGACCTCCGGTTACATCCCCATGGGTGGTGTGATCGTGCGTGACACCGTGGCCCAGGTTCTCAGCGAAGGCGGTGACTTCAACCACGGCTTCACCTACTCAGGCCACCCGGTGGCCGCTGCCGTGGGCCTGGAAAACCTGCGCATCCTGCGCGATGAGAAGATCGTCGAGCGCGCCAGGACCGAAACGGCACCTTATTTGCAAAAGCGTTTGCGTGAGCTGCAAGACCACCCGCTGGTGGGCGAGGTACGCGGTCTTGGCCTGCTCGGTGCGATCGAGCTGGTCAAGGACAAGGCGACCCGCACCCGTCACGAGGGCAAGGGCGTCGGCATGATCTGCCGTACGCACTGCTTCGAGAACGGGCTGGTGATGCGTGCGGTGGGCGACACCATGATCATCGCGCCACCCCTGGTGATCAGCCACGCGGAGATCGACGAGTTGATTGAAAAGGCGCGCAAGTGCCTGGATTTGACGTACGAAGCGATCAAGTGACGGTCTGCTAGGCTGGCAAAGCGACATTAAGCGGTTACAGGGCCTTGCTTTCCTTGAAACAGCGCCTTGTAACTTGCCAGACTAGCGGCTGTTTCAGTCGCCCAGCGCTGTACCGTGGGATCTTGGCTGCTGAACAGATGGCTTGATAATAAATTCTGGAGCATTACGCATGAAGAAAATGGGCAAGACGTTGCTGGCCGCGGCCCTGATGGGTGCCATGGCTACCGCTGTTCAGGCTGACGACAAGACGCTGCACGTCTACAACTGGTCCGACTACATCGCGCCGGACACCATCGCCAACTTCGAGAAGCAGACCGGCATCAAGGTGGTCTACGACGTCTTCGACAGCAACGAGACCCTGGAAGCCAAGCTGCTGGCCGGCAAATCCGGCTACGACGTGGTCGTGCCGTCGAACAACTTCCTGGCCAAGCAGATCAAGGCGGGTGTCTACCAGGAGCTGGACCGCTCGAAGCTGCCGAACTGGAAGAACCTGGACGAAGACCTGCTCAAGGCCGTGGGTGATGCCAGCGACCCGGGCAACAAGCACGCCTTCCCGTACATGTGGGGCTCGATCGGCATCGGCTACAACCCTGAGAAGGTCAAGGCTGCGCTGGGCGTGGACAAGATCGATTCGTGGGACGCCGTGTTCAAGCCTGAGAACATCGCCAAGCTCAAGAGCTGCGGCGTGAGCTTCCTGGACGCGCCGACCGAAATGATCCCGGCGGCATTGCACTACCTGGGCAAACCGTCCAACAGCACCGACAAGAAAGACCTGAAGGCTGCCGAAGACCTGTTCCTGAGCATTCGTCCTTCGATCACCTACTTCCACTCTTCCAAGTACATCTCTGACCTGGCCAACGGCAACATCTGCGTGGCTGTCGGCTACTCGGGCGACCTGGAGCAATCCAAGGCCCGTGCCCACGAAGCCGGCGACAAGGTCAAGCTGAGCTACGTCATTCCGAAGGAAGGCGCCGGTACCTTCTACGACATGGTCGCCATTCCGAAGGATGCCGAAAACGTCGAAGCCGCCTACAAGTTCATGGACTTCCTGATGCAACCGGAAGTCATGGCGGGCATCACCAATGCCGTGCGCTTCCCGAACGGCAACAAGGCGGCGACTCCACTGGTGGACAAGGAAATCACCAGCGACCCAAGCATCTACCCGCCGGCTGACGTGAAGAAGAAGCTGTACGCGATCGCTGACCCGGGAGCCAAGGCCCAGCGTGAGATCACCCGCAGCTGGACCAAGATCAAGTCGGGCAAGTAAGCCCGTCTCGAAGCCCTCTGGGCCGGGGTTTCCCGGCCCGGAAGGCGTGTAAGGCAATTTTGTTTGCGGCATCGATGCAGCGAAGGTAAGTTGCGCGCCGGTTTTGCGTGTACGGCGGCGTCGCCGTCACCCAGAGGCACTGATTGTGAGGACCATCCACTTGTCTATTTCCGTATTTCGCAAGGCCATGATGGCTGGAGCGGGTCTGACGCTGGCATTCGGCGTCCAAGCAGCGCCCACGGTGCATATCTACAACTGGTCGGACTACATTGGCCCGACAACCCTCGCCGATTTCCAGAAGGCAACCGGCATCGAGGCCAAGTACGACGTCTTCGACTCCAACGAAACCTTGGAAGGCAAGCTGCTGGCCGGTCGCACCGGCTATGACGTGGTCGTGCCGTCCAACCATTTCCTGGGCAAGCAGATCAAGGCGGGCGCCTTCCAGAAGCTCGACCGCAGCCTGCTGCCGAATTATTCCAACCTGGACCCGGCACTGATGAAGCGCCTCGAGCGCAATGACCCGGGCAACCAGTACGCCGTGCCGTATCTGTGGGGCACCAACGGCATCGGTTACAACGTCGAGAAGGTCAAGGCGGTGCTGGGCACCGACAAGATCGACTCCTGGGCCGTGCTCTTCGAGCCCGAGAACATGAAGAAGCTCTCCCAGTGCGGCGTGGCCTTCCTGGACTCGGCCGACGAAATGCTGCCGGCCGTGCTCAACTACATGGGCCTGGACCCTAACAGCAGTAATCCCAGGGACTACCAGGCGGCTGAAAAGAAGCTCCTGGCCGTGCGTCCCTACGTGACCTACTTCCATTCCTCGAAATACATCACTGACCTGGCCAATGGCGATATCTGCGTCGCTGCCGGCTTCTCCGGTGATGTGTTCCAGGCCAAGGCCCGCGCCGAAGAGGCCGGCAAGGGCGTGAAACTGGCCTACGCCATTCCCAAGGAAGGCGGCAACCTCTGGTTCGATGTGCTGGCGATTCCCAAGGACGCCAGCAACGTCAAGGAGGCCCACGCCTTCATCAACTATCTGCTGAAACCTGAGGTCATCGCTCAGGTCAGCGATTATGTCGGTTACGCCAACCCGAACCCCAAGGCTGGCGACCTGATGGATCAGGCCGTGAGGACTGACGCTGCGGTCTACCCTCCGCAGGAAGTGCTGGACAAGATGTTCGTCAATGCTGAGTTGCCACCGAAGGTGCAACGTCTGATGACCCGTAGCTGGACCAAGGTCAAGTCGGGCAAGTAATCATCCAGACCCGCTACGTTCCCTGCCAAAACAGGTCGTGTGGGCATAAAAATCTTGTTGGGAGTTTCACTCATGGCAGTTGCCTCCGGTGCCTATAAAAAAGCCCTCGAGGGTGGCCAGCAACCCAAGCAGGTGCTGGTCAAAATCGACCGGGTCACAAAAAAGTTCGACGAAACGGTAGCCGTGGACGATGTGTCCCTGGAAATCCGCAAGGGTGAGATCTTCGCCTTGCTGGGTGGCTCCGGCTCCGGCAAGTCCACCTTGCTGCGTATGCTTGCCGGCTTCGAGCGTCCGACCGAAGGGCGGATCTTCCTCGATGGCGTCGACATCACCGACATGCCGCCCTACGAGCGGCCGATCAACATGATGTTCCAGTCCTACGCGCTGTTCCCGCACATGACCGTGGCGCAGAACATCGCCTTCGGCCTGCAGCAGGACAAGATGCCCAAGGCCGAGATCGACGCCCGCGTGGCCGAGATGCTCAAGCTGGTGCACATGACCCAGTACGCCAAGCGCAAGCCGCACCAGCTTTCCGGCGGCCAGCGCCAGCGTGTGGCCCTGGCCCGTTCGTTGGCCAAGCGTCCGAAGCTGCTGCTGCTGGACGAACCGATGGGCGCCCTGGACAAGAAACTGCGCTCGCAAATGCAGCTGGAGCTGGTTGAAATCATCGAGCGGGTCGGTGTGACCTGCGTGATGGTGACCCACGACCAGGAAGAGGCCATGACCATGGCCCAGCGCATCGCCATCATGCACCTGGGCTGGATCGCCCAGATCGGCAGCCCGGTGGACGTGTATGAGACCCCGACCAGCCGCCTGGTCTGCGAGTTCATCGGCAACGTCAACCTGTTCGACGGTGAAGTGGTCGAGGATGCCGAAGGCCATGCGCTGATCGCAAGCCATGAGCTCGAACGCAATATCTACGTGGGCCACGGTGTCACCACCTCGGTCGAAGACAAGCACATTACCTACGCCCTGCGTCCGGAAAAACTGCTGGTGACCTCCGAGCAGCCGACCTGCCAGTACAACTGGTCGCGTGGCAAGGTCCATGACATCGCCTACCTGGGTGGTCATTCGGTGTTCTACGTGGAGCTGCCGAGCGGGAAAGTGGTCCAGTCCTTCGTCGCCAACGCCGAGCGCCAGGGCACCCGCCCGACCTGGGGCGATGAAGTGTACGTCTGGTGGGAAGATGACAGCGGCGTGGTACTGCGCTCATGAACATTCGCAAGCTCAAGCGAGCATTCAACAAGGTCAAACCGGAGGGCCGCCATCTGGTGATCGGCGTCCCGTTCATCTGGCTGTTCCTGTTCTTCATGCTGCCGTTCTTCATCGTCCTGAAGATCAGCTTCGCTGAAGCCGACGTGGCGATCCCGCCCTACACGGAGATCTACAGCTACGTCGAGGACAAGATCCAGCTGGTGCTCAACCTGGCCAACTACGGCCTGTTGACCGAGGATGAACTGTACATCTCGGCCTACCTGGGCTCGCTGAAGATGGCCTTTTTCAGCACCCTTCTGTGCCTGTTGATCGGCTACCCGATGGCCTACGCCATTGCCAACGCCCGCAAGGAAACGCAGACGGTCCTGCTGCTGCTGATCATGATGCCGACCTGGACCGCGATCCTGATTCGCGTCTATGCGTGGATGGGCATCCTCAGCAACAACGGCCTGCTCAACAGCTTCTTGCTGTGGATCGGCTTGATCGACCAGCCGCTGCAGATCCTCAACACTAACCTGGCGGTATACATCGGTGTGGTCTATTCGTACCTGCCGTTCATGATCCTTCCGTTGTACGCGAACCTGGTCAAGCACGACCCGAGCCTGCTCGAGGCTGCAAGCGACCTGGGTTCGAGCACCTTCAACAGCTTCTGGAAGATCACCGTGCCGCTGTCGAAGAACGGCATCATCGCTGGCTGCATGCTGGTGTTCATCCCGGTGGTGGGTGAGTTCGTGATTCCTGAACTGCTCGGCGGCCCGGAAACCCTGATGATCGGCAAGGTGCTGTGGCAGGAATTCTTCAACAACCGTGACTGGCCGGTGGCATCCGCCCTGGCGGTGGTGATGCTGGCGATCCTGATCGTGCCCATCCTGCTGTTCAACCGCAGCCAGGCCAAAGAAATGGAGGGCAGAGCATGAAGCGCTTCGGTTTCTCCAAGCTGATGCTGGTGCTCGGCTTGCTGTTCATCTACCTGCCGATGCTGATCCTGGTGATCTACTCGTTCAACGCCTCCAAGCTGGTGACGGTCTGGGGCGGCTGGTCGGTGAAGTGGTACGTCGGCCTGCTCGACAACAGCCAGTTGATGGGCTCGGTGATGCGCTCGCTGGAGATCGCCTGCTACACCGCGATCGCCGCGGTGGCCCTGGGTACCCTGGCCGCCTTCGTGCTGACCCGGGTGACCCGCTTCAAGGGCCGTACCCTGTTCGGGGGCCTGGTAACAGCGCCCCTGGTGATGCCCGAGGTGATCACCGGTCTGTCGCTGCTGCTGCTGTTCGTGGCCATGGCGCAGATGATCGGCTGGCCGCAGGAGCGGGGCATCGTCACCATCTGGATCGCCCACACCACCTTCTGCGCAGCCTATGTGGCGGTGGTGGTGTCGGCGCGCCTGCGTGAGCTGGACCTGTCCATCGAAGAAGCTGCCATGGACCTGGGCGCCAAGCCGTGGAAGGTTTTCTTCCTGATCACCATCCCGATGATCGCGCCATCGCTGGCGGCGGGCGGCATGATGTCCTTCGCCCTGTCGCTGGATGACCTGGTACTGGCCAGCTTCGTGTCCGGCCCAGGCTCGACCACCTTGCCGATGGAAGTGTTCTCCGCCGTGCGCCTTGGCGTGAAGCCGGAGATCAACGCCGTGGCCAGCCTGATCCTGCTGTCGGTGTCGCTGGTGACCTTCCTGGTGTGGTACTTCAGCCGCCAGGCCGAAGAGCGTCGTCGCAAGGCTATCCAGCAAGCCATCGAAGAGGGCGCCGCGGCGAACGTTTCGCAGCCGCAGGTCAAGCGTCCGGTTCAGGCCACCGCGTCGGTCTGATCCACCCGGGGGCCGCTTTGCGGCCCTTCGCGGGTAAATCCGCTCCTACAGGGGCTGGCATGCCTCGATAGAGGCGAACGACTCAGTCTTGCGGGAGCGGGCTCGCCTGTGAACACCGGCGAAGCCGATGCCAGACATCGGTGCGCTCCGTGAGAGCGACCCGCTCAATCCGGCCAGTTCCAGGCCGGCTCATCGAGCATTCCCTGCCCAGCCATCAATATCAGCCCCGGATCTTTATCCAGGCGGATCGAGGGGCAGTTTTCGTCTTCCTCCAGTGTCGCCACCTGTCAGGGACAGGGCGAGTCATATCGATCTGCTCGGTTCTGGCAGACGAGGCAGATTGTTTTCCTTGTCCTGTGAGGGGGCAGTCTCCCTGACCTGTATGCCGAAGTTTTGATGGATCTGCGTCAGTGCCAGTTGCGCGAGCCTGATCTACGCTTTCACTCGCGTCCCTCAATCCACTTGGCACAAGCAAGGAGCCTGCATGACGTTAGCGCGTCCGCTCATGGTCGTTTGCCTGGGGCTGCTGTCCATGCTGTCGGGCTGTAGCAAGGAAGAGTCGAAAGCCGAACTCCCCAGGGTGGGTGTAATCCAGGTCAAACCTACCGATTTTGCCGCCAGGGTGACCCTGACCGGCGATGTCCAGGCACGGGTGCAGACCGACCTGTCGTTCAGGGTCGGGGGCAAGATCATTTCCCGGAGCGTGGATGTAGGCGATCACGTCAAGGCCAACCAAGTGTTGGCGCGCCTGGACCCCAAGGACCTGCAGAACAACGTCGATTCGGCCAAGGCCGAAGTGTTCGCTGCCCAGGCGCGGGTCACCCAGACCAGCGCGGCCTTCGTGCGTCAGCAAAAGCTGCTGCCCAAGGGCTATACCAGCCAGAGCGAGTACGACTCCGCCCAGGCGTCGCTGCGCAGCGACCAGAGTGCGCTCAAGGCTGCCCAGGCGCAGTTGGCCGATGCCCAGGAGCAGTTGAGTTATACCGCGCTGGTGTCAGAGGCCGACGGGGTGATCACCGAGCGTCAGGCCGAGGTCGGCCAGGTGGTGCAGGCGACCATGCCGATCTTCAGCCTCGCCCGCGATGGCGACCGCGATGCAGTGTTCAACGTGTATGAGTCCCTGCTGGTGGCGCCGCCGAGCGATGCAGGCGTCATCGTCAGTCTCCTGGACGATCCGAAGATCCAGGCGCAAGGGTTTGTCCGGGAAATCACGCCGACTGTCTCCGCGCAAAGTGGCACGGTGCAGGTCAAGGTGGGTTTGCGCAACGTACCTCCCGGTATGCAGCTGGGAGCGCCGGTCACCGCCACCACCAATGCCCAGGGACGGCCGAGTGTCGAACTGCCCTGGTCAGCCTTGACCAAGGCGTTGCACGAGCCGGCGGTCTGGGTGGTGGGCGAAGGGGACAAGGTCGAATTGCGCAAGATCGAGGTCACACGTTACCTGACCGGCAAGATCGTGGTCGCCAGCGGCCTGAAGAGTGGTGAAACCGTCGTGGTCAGTGGTGGGCAATTGCTGCACCCGAACATGCAGGTGCACAAGATCGATGCCAAGGACGGGGGAGGGGCGCCATGAAGCGCGTGCTGCTTTTGTTGCCGGCCGGCCTGCTGCTGGCCGCCTGCTCCAGCGAGGAGCAAGCCCCCGAGCCGATCCGGCCGGTGCTGTCGATGACCGTCGAACCCCAGGTGCAGTCGCAGTTGGGGCGCTTTGCGGGCAGCATCCAGGCCCGCTTCGAAAGCACGCTGGGGTTTCGTGTGTCCGGGCGTATCGCCCGACGCTGGCTGGACGTCGGCGCCCAGGTAAAGCCCGGCGATACGTTGGCCACCCTCGATCCGACCGATCAGCAGAACCAGCTGCGCGCTGCCGAAGGCGACCTGGCCAAGGTGCAAGCGCAGTGGATCAACGCCCAGGCTGACGCACGGCGGCAACAGCAACTGTTTGATCGAGGCGTAGGCGCCCAGGCGCAACTGGACATCGCCCAGACTAACCTCAAGACCACCGGCGCTGCGCTCGAACAAGCCCGTTCGGCAGTGAGCCAGGCCCGTGACCAGCTCGACTACAGCACGCTGCGCAGCGACCACGCCGCCGTCATCACCGCCTGGCAGGCCGAGGCCGGGCAGACCGTGACGGCCGGGCAGGCCGTGGTCACCCTGGCCCGACCGGACGTCAAGGAAGCGGTGATCGACCTGCCGATCGGTCTGGCCGAGCAACTGAACAAAGGCCTGACGTTCACCGTCGCCTCGCAACTGGACCCCACCATCAACACCACCGCTACCTTGCGCGAGCTGGAGCCCCAGGCCGATGCCACGACGCGTACCCGTCGTGCGCGGCTGACCCTGGCCAGCACGCCGGCCGCCTTCCACCTGGGCACTGCCATCAGCGTCACCCTGAGCTCCGCGGTTTCGCCGCGCAGCCAGTTGCCGCTGAGCGCTTTACTCGAACGTGATGGCAAGACCCAGGTGTGGGTGATCGACCCGAAACAGAAGACCGTGGCCATCCGTGACGTCGCCCTGATCGAGCGCACGCAGGACAGCATCGTCCTGACGTCCGGCGTTCAGCCAGGCGAGCGGGTGGTCACAGCCGGCGTGAACAGCCTCAAGCCGGGCCAGAAGGTCACATTCGACGAGGATGCGCAATGAAAGGAAGCTTCAACCTGTCCGAATGGGCTCTCCGGCATCAATCGTTCGTCTGGTACCTGATGTTCGTCGGGCTGCTGATGGGGATCTTTTCGTACTTCAACCTGGGGCGTGAGGAAGACCCGTCCTTCACTATCAAGACCATGGTGATCCAGACCCGCTGGCCAGGGGCGACCCAGGACGAGACGCTGTACCAGGTGACCGACCGGATCGAGAAGAAGCTCGAGGAGCTCGACTCGCTCGATTACACCAAGAGCTATACCCGCCCTGGCGAGTCCACGGTCTACGTCTACCTGCGCGACACCACCAAGGCCAAGGACATCCCGGAAATCTGGTACCAGGTGCGCAAGAAGATCCAGGACATCCGCGGCCAGTTCCCCTCGGGCATCCAGGGGCCTGCCTTCAACGACGAATTCGGCGATGTGTTCGGTTCCATCTATGCCTTCACCGCCGATGGCCTGACCTTGCGCCAGCTGCGCGACTACGTGGAAGTGGCGCGGGCCGAAGTGCGCGATGTGCCCAACATCGGCAAGATCGAGCTGATAGGCACCCAGGACGAAGTGCTCTACCTGAACTTCTCCACCCGCAAGCTGGCGGCCCTGGGCATCGACCAGCGCCAGGTGATGCAGGCTTTGCAATCGCAGAACGCAGTCACCCCGGCGGGCGTGATCGAAGCGGGCCCCGAGCGCATCTCGGTGCGTACGACCGGGCAATTCGCCTCGGAAAAGGACCTGCAGACCGTCAACCTGCGGATCAACGACCGCTTCTTCCGCCTCGCGGATATCGCCGATATCGAACGAGGCTATGTCGATCCGCCTTCGCCGATGTTCCGCTATAACGGCCAAACGGCCATCGGCCTTGCGATCGGCATGAAGGCCGGTGGCAACATCCAGGTGTTTGGCGCCGCGCTGAAGAAGAAGATGGACAGCGTCGTCGCCGACCTGCCGGTGGGCGTGGGCGTGCACACCGTGTCCGACCAGGCCGTGGTGGTCAAGCAGGCGGTAGGCGGCTTCACCAGCGCGCTGTTCGAGGCGGTTGTGATCGTGCTGGGGGTGAGCTTCGTGAGCCTGGGCGTGCGCGCAGGTCTGGTGGTGGCGTGCTCGATCCCGCTGGTGCTGGCCATGGTGTTCGTGTTCATGGAGTACAGCGGCATCACCATGCAGCGGATCTCCCTCGGGGCGCTGATCATCGCCCTGGGCCTGTTGGTGGATGATGCGATGATCACGGTGGAGGTCATGGTCACGCGGCTCGAGATGGGCGAGAGCAAGGAGCAGGCGGCGACATTCGCCTACACCTCCACGGCCTTCCCCATGCTCACCGGCACGCTGGTGACCGTGGCCGGCTTCGTGCCGATCGGGCTCAACGCCAGCTCCGCGGGTGAATACACCTACACCTTGTTCGCCGTGATCGCGGTGGCGTTGCTGGTGTCTTGGGTGGTGGCGGTGTTCTTCGCGCCTGTGCTGGGCGTGCATATCCTGAGCAGCAGCAAGCTCAAGGCCCACGAGGCCGAACCCGGCCGCGTGGGGCGAGCGTTCGAGCACAGCCTGCTGTGGTGCATGCGTCATCGCTGGCTGACCATCATCGGCACGGTGCTGCTGTTTGTCCTGGCGCTGATCTGCGAGCGCTTCGTGCAGAACCAGTTCTTTCCCTCGTCCGACCGTCCCGAGATCCTGGTCGACCTGAACTTGCCCCAGAACGCCTCGATCGAGGAAACCCGCAAGGTCGTCGACCGGTTCGAGGCCAGGATCAAGGACGACCCGGACCTGGTGCGCTGGAGCACCTACATCGGCCAGGGGGCGATTCGCTTCTACCTGCCGCTGGATGCGCAATTGCAGAACCCCTACTACGCGCAGCTGGTGATCGTCAGCAAGGGCTTCGAAGAGCGCCAGGGCATGATGAAGCGCCTGGAGAAGATCCTGCGCGAAGAGTTCGTGGGTATCGGTACCAACGTCCAGTCGCTGGAAATGGGCCCGCCGGTGGGACGTCCGATCCAGTACCGGGTCAGTGGCAAGGACATCGACCAGGTGCGCAAGCATGCAATCGAGCTTGCCACCCTGCTCGACGCCAACGAGCACATCGGCGAGATGATCTACGACTGGAACGAGCCCGGTAAGGTGCTGCGCGTGGAGATCGCCCAGGACAAGGCGCGCCAGTTGGGGCTGTCGTCCGAGGACGTGGCCAATGTGATGAACAGCATCGTCAGCGGCACGCCGATCACCCAGGTCAACGACAACATCTACCTGATCAACGTGGTCGCCCGCGCCGAAGACAGCGAACGTGGCTCGCCCGATACCCTGCAGAACCTGCAGATCCTCACCCCCAACGGCACCTCGATCCCGCTGCTGGCCTTCGCCACCGTGCGCTACGAGCTGGAACAGCCCCTGGTATGGCGCCGCGACCGCAAGCCGACCATCACCATCAAGGCCTCGGTCAACGGCGACATCCAGCCCACCGACCTGGTGGCCCAGCTCAAGCCTGAGATCGACCAGTTCATCGACAAGCTGCCGGTCGGCTATGAAGTGGCCACTGGCGGTACGGTGGAAGAGAGCGCCAAGGCCCAGGGGCCGATTCGCAAGGTCATTCCGCTGATGCTGTTCCTCATGGCGACCTTCCTGATGATCCAGCTGCACAGCGTGCAGAAGCTGTTCCTGGTGGTCAGCGTGGCGCCGCTGGGGCTGATCGGCGTGGTGCTGGCGCTGGTGCCTACCGGCACGCCCATGGGCTTCGTGGCCATTCTCGGTATCCTGGCCCTGGCCGGCATCATCATCCGCAACTCGGTGATCCTGGTGACCCAGATCGACGAATTCGAGGCGCAAGGGCTCTCGCCCTGGGATGCCGTCGTGGAGGCGACCAACCACCGTCGCCGGCCGATCCTGCTCACCGCCGCGGCGGCGAGCCTTGGCATGATCCCGATCGCCCGGGAGGTGTTCTGGGGGCCGATGGCCTACGCGATGATTGGCGGCATCATCAGTGCAACGCTGCTGACGCTGTTGTTCCTGCCGGCGCTCTACGTGGCCTGGTACAAGATCCGCGAGCCGCAGACACAACGTTAGGGCACGCAACGGGTCTGCGGGAGCGGGTAAACCCGCTCCCGCAGACCCGTTGCCACCTTCGGAATCGGCGCGGAATTTTAGTTATATAAAAATTCTTAAACAGTATTTTTCAGAATAAATGCGCGTCTCTAAGATTGCCCTCAAGCCAGGCGCAATCACCTTCCTCTGCCCGGCACTTCATACCCAAGGAGAACGAGCATGAGTGCAT
Source organism: Pseudomonas sp. PKS (assembly GCF_051913525.1). Lineage (NCBI taxonomy): Bacteria > Pseudomonadati > Pseudomonadota > Gammaproteobacteria > Pseudomonadales > Pseudomonadaceae > Pseudomonas > Pseudomonas sp. PKS. Next base: position 81,267 of record NZ_JBEGDO010000007.1, read on the forward strand.
CTGTGCGTAGCATCGACGGTCAGGACGAAACCACCATTCTGCGTGAGATCCAGAGCGCGCTGCGCGATCTGCGCTTCGGTGCGGTGGAGATCACCGTGCACAACGCCCAAGTCGTGCAGATCGAGCGCAAGGAGAAATTCCGCCTCCAGCAGCCAGGCAACAAGTCCGGCTGATACCGCCCCCTCTAACAAACTAGAAAAATGCCAATCGGGAGCTTCACCATGTCCATCCGCCGTTATGCGCTTGCCGCTCTGGCCAGTGCCGTTTTTGCCGGTTCCGCGATCGCCAAGGACTACGAACTGCTGAACGTGTCCTACGACCCGACCCGCGAGCTGTACCAGCAGTACAACGCCGAGTTCATCAAGCACTGGCAGGCCGCTCATCCCGGCGACAAGGTGAAGATCCAGCAATCCCATGGCGGCTCGGGCAAGCAGGCCCGTGCGGTGATCGATGGCCTGCGCGCCGACGTGGTGACCCTGGCCCTGGCCGGCGACATCGATGAAGTGGCCAAGCTCGGCAAGAGCCTGCCGCAGGACTGGCAGAAACGCCTGCCTGAGGCCAGCACGCCCTACACGTCCACCATCGTGTTCCTGGTGCGCAAGGGTAACCCCAAGGGCATCAAGGACTGGGGCGACCTGATCAAGAAAGACGTCTCGGTCATCACCCCCAACCCCAAGACCTCCGGCGGCGCCCGCTGGAACTTCCTCGCCGCCTGGGCCTATGGCCTGAAGACCGGCGGTAGCGAAGACAAAGCCAAGGCGTACGTTCAGGAGCTGTTCAAGCATGTGCCGGTACTCGATACCGGCGCCCGTGGCTCGACCATCACCTTCGTCAACAACGGCCAGGGCGATGTGTTGCTGGCGTGGGAGAACGAAGCGTTCCTGGCCCTGAAGGAAGACGGTGGCAGCGACAAGTTCGAGATCGTCGTGCCGTCCCTGTCGATCCTTGCCGAGCCACCGGTGGCCGTGGTCGACAAGAACGCCGAGAAAAAGGGCAATACCGAGATCGCCACCGAGTACCTCAAGCACCTGTACAGCCCGGCCGGCCAGAAGATTGCCGCCGAGAACTTCTACCGCCCGCGTGACGAAAAAGTCGCTGCCGAGTTCGGCAAGCAGTTCCCGAAACTGGAGCTGGTGACCATCGACAAGGACTTCGGTGGCTGGAAGACTGCACAGCCCAAGTTCTTTAACGATGGTGGTGTGTTCGATCAGATTTATCAGGCACAGTGATCGGCCATGAAAACCAGCGGGGCTGCGGTGCGGCCCCGAGAAGCAACACCCTTCAGTAGCCTGCACCAGCCCGGGATCACGCCCGGGCTTCGTGCGTTCAACCAGGGAACTTTATGTCACGTCGTATTTCCCCCGTCATACCCGGCTTCGGGCTGACACTGGGCTACACCTTGGTGTATCTCAGCCTGATTGTGCTCATACCGCTGGCCGCCATGTTCGTGCATGCCGCGCAGCTCACCTGGGAACAGTTCTGGAGTATCGTCAGCGCGCCACGGGTTCTGGCCGCGCTCAAACTGAGCTTCGGCACCGCCCTGTTCGCCGCCCTCATCAACGGTGTGATCGGCACCCTGCTGGCCTGGGTGCTGGTGCGCTACAGCTTTCCCGGCCGCAAGATCATCGACGCGATGATCGACCTGCCGTTCGCCCTGCCCACCGCTGTGGCGGGTATCGCCTTGACCGCCCTGTATGCGCCGGCCGGCTGGGTCGGGCAGTTCGCGACCGACCTGGGCTTCAAGATCGCCTACACCCCACTGGGCATCACCCTGGCGCTGACCTTCGTCACCCTGCCGTTCGTGGTGCGCACGGTGCAGCCGGTGCTGGCCGATATCCCGCGTGAAGTCGAAGAGGCCGCTGCCTGCCTGGGTGCCAAGCCGCTGCAGGTGTTCCGCCACGTGCTGGCCCCGGCGTTGCTGCCGGCCTGGCTGACCGGCTTCGCCCTGGCGTTCGCCAGGGGCGTGGGCGAGTATGGGTCGGTGATCTTCATCGCCGGCAACATGCCGATGAAGACCGAGATCCTGCCGTTGCTGATCATGGTCAAGCTCGACCAGTACGATTACACCGGTGCCACCGCCATTGGCGTGCTGATGCTGGTGGTTTCCTTCATCCTGCTGCTGCTGATCAACCTGTTGCAGCGGCGCATCGAAACCCCTTGAAGGAGGCCCGGTAATGTCTTCGTCATCCCTTGGCGCAGCGGCCGCCGCCAACGCCGCCCGCCGTGGCAGCGCCACCTCAAGGCGTGTGCTGATCGGCCTGGCCTGGCTGGTGTTCGCGCTGTTCCTGTTGCTGCCGCTGTTCATCGTCGTGTCCCAGGCCCTGAAGAATGGCTTTGGCACGTTCTTCGAGGCCATCTTCGAGCCCGACGCCCTGTCGGCGCTGAAGCTCACCCTGTTCGCCGTGGTCATCTCGGTGCCGCTGAACCTGGTGTTCGGCGTCAGCGCCGCCTGGTGCGTGAGCAAGTACACCTTCCGCGGCAAGAGCCTGCTGGTGACCCTGATCGATCTGCCGTTCTCGGTCTCGCCGGTGATCGCCGGCCTGGTCTATGTGCTGATGTTCGGGGCCCAGGGCCTGTTCGGCCCCTGGCTGCAGGACCACGACATCCAGATCGTGTTCGCCCTGCCGGGCATTGTGCTGGCGACCATCTTCGTCACTGTGCCTTTCGTGGCCCGAGAGCTGATCCCGCTGATGCAGGAGCAGGGCACCCAGGAGGAGGAGGCCGCGCGCCTGCTAGGCGCCAACGGCTGGCAGATGTTCTGGCACGTGACGCTGCCGAACATCAAATGGGGCCTGATCTACGGCGTGGTGCTGTGCACCGCGCGGGCCATGGGTGAGTTCGGCGCCGTGTCGGTGGTGTCCGGGCATATCCGCGGCGTCACCAACACCTTGCCGCTGCACGTGGAGATCCTCTACAACGAGTACAACCATGTCGCGGCCTTCAGCGTGGCCAGCCTGCTGCTGATCCTGGCGCTCTTCATCCTGCTGCTCAAGCAGTGGAGCGAGAACCGTATTAACCGCCTGCGCCACAGCGCCGCGGAGGAATGATTCATGTCGATCGAAGTTCGTAACGTCAGCAAGCGCTTCAACGCCTTCCAGGCCCTGGACAACATCAACCTGGATATCAACAGCGGCGAGCTGGTGGCCCTGCTGGGCCCGTCCGGCTGCGGCAAGACCACCCTGCTGCGCATCATCGCCGGCCTGGAAACGCCCGACCAGGGCAATATCGTGTTCCATGGCGAGGACGTGTCCGGCCATGACGTGCGTGATCGCAACGTCGGTTTCGTATTCCAGCACTACGCGTTGTTCCGCCACATGAGTGTGTTCGACAACGTCGCCTTCGGCCTGCGCATGAAGCCCAAGGGTGAACGCCCGAGCGAGAGCAAGATCGCCGAGAAAGTGCATGAGCTGCTGAACATGGTGCAGCTGGACTGGTTGTCCGACCGCTACCCTGAGCAGCTGTCCGGCGGCCAGCGCCAGCGTATCGCCCTGGCCCGTGCCCTGGCCGTGGAGCCCAAGGTGCTGCTGCTCGATGAGCCTTTCGGTGCGCTGGACGCCAAGGTACGCAAGGAGCTGCGCCGTTGGTTGGCGCGCCTGCACGAGGACATCAACCTGACCTCGGTATTCGTCACCCACGACCAGGAAGAAGCCATGGAAGTGGCGGACCGCATCGTGGTGATGAACAAGGGTGTGATCGAGCAGATCGGCTCGCCGGGCGAGGTGTATGAACACCCTGCCAACGACTTCGTCTACCACTTCCTGGGCGACTCCAACCGCCTGAGCCTGAGCGAGGGGCAGCATGTGCTGTTCCGTCCGCACGAAGTGTCGCTGTCGCGCCATGAGACCGAAGGCCACCAGGCTGCCGAAGTGCGCGACATCCGGCCACTGGGGGCGACCACGCGTGTCACCTTGAAGGTGCCGGGGCAGAGCGAGTTGATCGAGGCGGAAGTGGTCAAGGATCATGACAGCCTGACGGGGCTGGCGCGAGGGGAGACGTTGTTCTTCCGGCCCAAGGTCTGGCAGAAGGTGGCGGACATCTGAGCCATCGCGCACACCAATAACCCGGGCATCGTCCCGGGTTTTTTTGGACTGCAGGAATCTGTGGGAGCGGGTTTACCCGCGGCTGCGAGGTGAATAGGCGAGCGTATTCGACGAGTGAACCCGCTCCCAGAGGGATTGTGCAGACCGGATCTGTGCGTCAGGTCCATGCCTTGTCGCTATATTTCGTATGCCGGGCAGGCATCGGTTTTTCGGAGCACTGCTGCAGCCCTTGAGCGACGCGGCCTGGGCGTAACCATAGGTTCTCTATATTCAAAAAAGATCTATTTTTAATTTTAAATATTACTTTCTGGGATAAGCCTTCGCGCCCGATGATTCAGCCATGAATCACGCCCCCAGGGAGTTCTATCGATGGGTAATGTCCAGACGGCCGTCAGGGCCTACGACCAGCCATGGCGTCCGGCATCGGGCGACCTGGTCGAGCTTGGACGCACGCTTCGCCTGCCATTGGGCAAACTGCGCCTGCAGCGCACGCCCGTCAGTGGCCTCAAGCGTCGCGACACGCTGGCGCTAGGGCTGCTGGTGTTGGCCCTGCATGGCGCTGCGGCCTACTGGATCAGCCAGGCGCCGACACCGGTGCTGCCCGTGGTACCCCCACAGATTCCGCCGATGACCATCGAGTTCGCCGCGCCCGCACCGCCTGCGGTCGAGCCTCCCCCACCGGCTCCGGCGCCGCCGGTGGTCGAGCCGCCACCCTCCCCAGTGGTGGATGAGCTGGCGGCTAAGCCTGCGCCAAAACCAGTACCCAAGCCCAAGCCGAAACCTGCGCCCAAGCCTGTGGCCAAGCCGCAGCCCAAGCCCGTCGAGACGCCGCCCGCGCCACCCGTGGCAGCTCCCGCGCCCGTGGCTCCACCGGCACCGGTGACGCCACCTTCGGCCAGCGCCGCCTACTTGAAGAACCCCGCGCCGCAATACCCACAAATGGCCCATCGCCGGGGCTGGGAGGGTTCGGTGCTGCTGCGTGTCGAGGTGCTCGCCAGCGGTAAGCCTGGGCAGATCCAGATCCAGAAGAGCAGCGGTCGCCAGGTGCTGGATGACGCGGCCCTCGCCGCAGTGAAGCGCTGGAGCTTCGTGCCGGCCAAGCAGGGCGAGGTGGCCCAGGTTGGCTGGGTCAGCGTGCCGATCGATTTCAAGCTTCGTTAATTTGCGCCCATCGACGTACATAGGAAGACTTCATCATGAGCCTGTTGGCATCCCCACTCGAATCCGTTGAAAGCGCCGTCATCTGGTTGCTGGTTGGTTTTTCCGTGGCCACCTGGGCGTTGGCCTTGGTCAAGGTCGTGCAGTTCGTGCGCCTGAAGCATCAGGACCGGCGCTTCCATGAGCAGTTCTGGGCGGCCTCGAGCCTCGATGCAGCGGCCCAGCCCAGCCACGATCTGCCCGGTCCCGCCGCCCGGGTGGCCCAGGCAGGCTACGCCGCGATTGCCGTCGGGGAGCCGGGCCAGGCCAATGACCTGAGCCATGCCATCAATCACCAGGACCGTCTGGAGCGCGCGCTGCGTCAGCAGATCGTGCGTGAACGCCGCTCCCTGGAAACGGGCCTGGCAGTGGTCGCCAGTATCGGCAGCACCTCGCCTTTCATCGGCCTGTTCGGCACCGTGTGGGGCATCATGGAGGCGCTCAAGGGCATCAGCGCGGCAGGTTCGGCGAGCCTTGAAACCGTGGCCGGGCCGATCGGCGCGGCGCTGGTGGCCACCGGTGTCGGTATCGCCGTCGCGGTGCCTGCGGTGCTGGTCTACAACTACTTCCTGCGCCGTCTCAAGCTGACCGCCGCCGACCTCGACGATTTCGCCCATGACTTCTACAGCCTGGCGCAGAAGAGTGCCTTCCGCGTACTGGTACACCCTGCGGTGCACAAAGCCCAGGCAGGATTCACCCAACCAGTGAAGGAGGCTTCCTGATATGGCCTTCTCGACCCAGGACAGCGACGAAGTCCTCAGTGAAATCAACGTCACGCCCTTGGTGGACGTCATGCTGGTGCTGTTGGTGGTGTTCATCGTCACCGCGCCGCTGCTGACCAACGCCATCCCCATCAACCTGCCCAAGACCGAGGCCGTGGCCCCGGTCGAGCAGAAGGACCCGCTGGTGGTGAGCATCGATGGCAGCGGCAAGCTGTTCATCAACAAGGACGAGATCCAGCCCGATCTGCTGGAAACCAACCTCAAGGACGCCAAGGCCAAGGACGCCGAGTTGCGCGTCCAGCTGCAGGCCGACGATGGCGTCAATTACGGCGAAGTGGCGCGGGCCATGGCTGCCATCGAACGCGCCGGGATCAGCAAGCTGGCGGTGATCACCGCGCGCTGACCGGCAACCCCTCTTCAGGCAAGTGCTTCAGGGCCATTTTCCTTGGCAGGGGATGGCCCTTTTTTTTTGGTTGCACGTTTTGAGCTTCAAGCGGCAAGAGGACACGAGTTAGCGACTTGAAGCTTGTCATTTAAAACTAAAGGATATTAATAAATAGCTTCTTATTCCTTTACTGATATAAACGTCTCCTCAATACTTGTCCCAAGCACGCAAACTTCCAGGAGGCGTCCCCATGCGCAATGAGTCGATCCGTTACCTGATTGTGCCGGGCTGGCAAGGATCGCCAGACAACCATTGGCAAAGTCACTGGCAGCGCAGTCTGCCCAACAGCGTCCGGGTCGAGCAGCGCGACTGGCTCACGCCACAGCGGCGCGACTGGGTCCAGGCGCTGGAGCAGGCGATCGCCGCCGAACGCTCGCCGGTGATCTTGATCGCCCATAGTCTGGGCTGCATCACCGTCGCTCATTGGGCCGCCCAGGCCCACCCGGCCTTGCTGCGCCAAGTGCGCGGCGCGTTGCTGGTGGCTCCGGCGGATGTCGAGCGGCCCACCTGCTCGCCCGCGCTGTGCAATTTCGCACCGATCCCGCTGCAGCCGCTGCCATTCCCGAGTCAGGTGGTCAGTTCGGACAACGACCCGGCTGTCAGTGTACCGCGTGCATTGCACCTGGCACGGGCCTGGGGCGCCGAGGCGGGGCTGCTGGCCAATGCCGGGCATATCAACGTCAAGTCCGGCCATGAACGCTGGGAGCAAGGCTTCGCCTACCTCTATCGCCTGCAAGGCCGTATCGAACAGCGGGCCTTGCGCCGCGCCTGATCCGCGAACCGTTCACGTACACCAAGTCGCCCGGCCGGCAACGGCCTCGGGCGGGAGCGCGTCATGACCCTTCACAACACTTTCGGTCAGCCTTTACTGACCTTCCCCGAGCAAGACAAAAGCCCATTGAGCATCCGCGCCAAGGCGCTGGTGTTCATCGACCCCCGTTCGCAACAGCTGCGCGATGCCCTGGAGCGCCTGGCACCGCAACCGGTGCCGGTGCTGATCCGCGGCGAGACCGGTACCGGCAAGGAACTGCTGGCCCGCCAGGTCCATCGGGCCAGCGACCGCAGTGGGCTGTTCGTCTCGGTGAGTTGCGCGGCGATCAGCCCGACCTATGCCGATGCCGAGTTGTTCGGCTACAGCGCCGGCACCCTGGGGGGGACCGCCAGCGGCCGGGCGGGCTGGTTCGGTTCGGCCAACGGCGGCACCTTGTATCTGGACGAGATCGCCGACCTGCCGCTGGCGATCCAGGGCAAGCTTCTGGCGGCGCTGGAAAACCGCGAAGTCACCCGCGTCGGCGCCCAGCGGCCACAGCCGGTGGATGTGCGCTTGGTCGCGGCGTCCAGCATCGACCTGGCCCAGGCCGTGCGTGCGGGGCGCTTCAACGAGCGACTCTACCTCTACCTGCGCGAAGGCCAGCTGGAGCTGCCGGCGCTGCGCGAGCGGGTGGGGGACATCCTGCCGCTGGCCGAATACTTCGTCGGAATCTACAGCGTACGCCTGGGCGTACCGGTGCCGCTGATCAGCGAAGCCGCCCAGCAGGCCCTTGAGGCCCATGCCTGGCCCGGCAATACCCGCGAGCTGGAAAACGTCATCCACTTTGCCCTGTTGGTGAGCGAGGCCGGGGAAATCCTCCCGCAGCACCTGGACCTGCCCGACACCACGCCGCTGGCCAGCCTGGCGCGTCAACTCGCGCAACTGGGCCAGAGCCAGGAGCTGCAAACGAAATCGGCGCTGCGCCAATTGCTGGCTTCGACGTTGGCGAGCCTGGGGTAAACCCTGTGCTAGAGCGGGTAACCGTTGGTCAGAAGCGAATGCGGTAATGGCAATTTGTTTTGGTTATAAGCGGCTAAGCAAAAGATATTGTTCCGGAATAAAAATTCCCGGTATCGTCCGCTTCACGCCCCCATTCAAAGGGTGGGCACCGACTTCGCCATCATCAATGGCTCCAGCTTGATAACAAGGATCACCATGAAAAAAACTCTGCTGACCACTGCCCTGGCCGCTGCCCTGTCGCTGGCCGGTTTCGCCAACGCCGCCGAGAAGCTGGTCGTGGCTGCTACCCCCGTACCCCACGCCGAGATCCTCGAACTGATCAAGCCAACCCTGGCCAAGGAAGGCGTGGACCTGCAGATCAAGGTCTTCACCGACTACGTCCAGCCTAACGTGCAGGTCGACCAGAAGCGTTTGGACGCCAACTACTTCCAGACCCTGCCGTACCTGAAGAACTTCAACGAAGGCAAGGGTACTCACCTGGAAACCGTGATCGGCGTACACGTCGAGCCGTTCGGTGGCTACTCCAAGAAGGTCAAGAGCCTGGCTGAGCTCAAGGACGGCGCCACTGTCGCCATCCCCAACGAAGGCAGCAACAGTGGCCGCGCGCTGATCCTGCTGCAGAAGGCAGGCCTGATCACCCTGAAAGATCCGAAGAATGCCCTGGCCACGCCCAAGGACATCGCCGAGAACCCTAAAAACCTGAAGTTCCGCGAGCTGGAATCGGCCATGCTGCCGCGCGTACTCGATCAGGTCGACCTGGACATGATCAACACCAACTACGCCCTGGAAGCCGGTCTGAACCCGGCCAAGGACGCCCTGGTGATCGAAGGCAGCGACTCGCCGTACGTGAACTTCCTGGTTGCCCGCCCGGACAACAAGGACAGCGAGGCCATCCAGAAGCTCGCCAAAGCCCTGACCAGCCCGCAGGTGAAGGAGTTCATCGCCATGAAGTACAGCGGTGCGGTGCTGCCGGCGTTCTGATCTTCACGCCTGGCAAAGAAAAAACGCCGACGCATATTTGCGTCGGCGTTTTCGTTTATGCCCCCGATTTGGCCAGCGCCCGACGCAAGGCCAGGAGCCATTGAAGTTGCTCGTTCGAAACGGGTGGGCAGGCGCTGTTCATCGGGGGAGTCCTGAAGGCTGTCTGAATGCCCTTTGAGAGGCCATCGACAGGAAAGATCCCAGGCCAGGACGAAATTTCCGGGCCCGCCGACGAAGGGTGCGCGTTGCGGCCGATCGCAGGCTTGGCCTGCGCCCATCGCCGCCTCGGCGATTTCAGCTGTTGCGCGGCAACCAGTTCAACAGAAACTCATTCACCACCTGCGGGTTCTCGAGGCTCGAGATGTGCCCTGCGAACGGAATCTGCGCTGCCAGGCAGCCGATCAGTCGGGCCATTTCGTTGGACTCTGCCGGTGGCCGGGGAATGTCCTGGTCGCCACACAGCACGATAGTACGTTCACCTGGCAGATCGCCCAGTCGCATCAGCAGGTCTGGCCGGCCGAAAATCACCCGGCCCATCGGCTCGAGGCTTTCCCGGATCACCTGGGCGCTGCTGGCCTTGAGCTGGGCGCGAAACTGCTCACGGATCTCGGGCACCGTCTGGCCGCCGGCATGGAAGAAGATCGGCACGACGATGTCGAGCAGGGCATCGCTGAACCCGCCCGCCGTGCTCGCGGCATCGAGCAGGCCGAAGTATTTCAGGCGGGTGGCGTCCGGCTCGGCGCCGAGGTAGGTGTCCATCAATACCAGGCGGTCGATGCGCTGGGGATGCTCGATGGCCAGTTGCGCGCCCCACATGCCGCCGACCGACAGGCCGACCAGATGGCATTTCGGGATATCCAGGGCATCGAGCAATGCCAGGTGCTGGCGGGCCAGCGCGCTCATGTCGGTGGTGGTGGACGGTGGCGCTGCGGAGTCGCCGTGGCCCCAAAGCTCGGGCACGATCACCCGGTAGTGTTTCGACAGCGCCTCGATCTGCGGCTGCCACATGGCCGCCGACCACAGGTAGCTGTGGCCCAGCAGTACGGGGAAACCTTGGCCGTGGTCGACATAGCTCATACGGGCGCCGTCGATTTCAATGAAGTGCTTGTGCATCGGGATCCTCGGGAGCGGATTGAAGGTCATGGCTCGGGCCGTCACTGTACCGGCAGCAATCGCAAGGTGCTTTGCGCTGGAATCACACCCATCTGCGCCCGTTGATAACGCCCATGGATGTAATCATCGGCCTGGTCGCCATAGTGCCGGTCGAACAGTACACCGCTCTGGCCTACCGGGTTGATGGTCAGGGCCGCGCCGGGATCTGCGAAATCGATCAGGCGCCGGGTTGAGGGGCCGTAGTTGACTGCCCAGGGCGCCGGACCGATCTTCGCCGAGAGGTTGTTGGGCACCTCATGGGTACCGGGCGCGGCGAAGGGGCCGACGTTGAACAGCAGGTTCAGTGGCTTCTTCACTCCCAGCGGGTGGTTGTGGGTCAGGGTGTGGGCCTTGCCCCATTGCCAGCGGGCCGGGTCCTTGCCGAACGTCTCGCGCAGGTGCGCGAGGCTGCGCTGCCAGGCCAGCTTGACGATGGCGGTGCGGTCGGTGTGTTCGCTGGCGCCGCGTAGCGCCCACCAAGGCGACTCGGGATCAGCGGCCAGGCGCGGCAGGGCTGCATCGATGACGCGGGTGTTGATCAGGACCGGGAACCAGGTATCTCCCAGTTCGTCGTGCAGGGCCGCGAAGGCCAGTTCGTACAGGAACTGGTTGAACAGGGTCGCACTGGTCGAGTCCAGCGGGTAGTCGCCCCGCCAGGCGGCCAATTGTTCCACCAGTTCCTTCTCCTGCTCGCCCTGAGCGATGGCGCGCAAAGTGCCCAGCAGCGGTGCCAAGGTGCGTGGGCCGTAGTCGGTGGCGGTATCGAGCTGCAAAGCTTGGGTGTTTTGGGTGTCCCACTGGATGCCTGGCGCGGCCAGGTGTCGGTCGAGCTGGCGACCGCGGTCGGGCAGGTTGTAGTAGCCAGGGACCGGCACGACGGCCGGAGGCTGGAAGTTGGCCGAGACGATGTAGCCGCTGGCAGGGTTCTCTTGCTGCGGGTTCACGCTGAACGGGTAGAAGCCGGGTTTGTCGGCCTGGGACGTGCTGCCATCGAGAATGAACGACGGATTGACCCCTTCTGGGCGCACCGGCAATTGCGCCGCTGCCCACCAGCCGATGTCGCCCCGGCCATTGGCCCAGACAAGGTTCAGGCCGGGGGCGTGGATCTTCGCTGCCGCGTCGCGCATCTTGACCAGGGTATCGGCGCGGTTGACCTGGTAGAAGCCGTCGAGCAGGGGGTTGTCGGTTTCCAGGAATGCCCACCACATGGCAATCGGCCTAGGCCCGGCGGTGGCGCCGATCACATCGTTGACGATCGGGCCGTGGGGCGAGCGACGCAGGGTGATGGAGGCAGGGGCCTGGCCTTTGACAGCGATCTGCTGCTCGACTTTTTCCAGCGGCTGCCACCTGCCATCGACCCTGACCTGTTCGGCGTTGTTCGGGTTGACCTGCTCGGCGATCAGGTCCACGTCGTCGTTCTGGAACATGGTCAGGCTCCAGCCGAAGTCGAGGTTGTGGCCGAGCAGGGCGAAGGGGTTGAGCGCCTGGAAGTAGCCATACAGGTTGAACCCCGGTGCCGACAGTTCGGCCTCGTACCACACTGCCGGGACGGCAAAGCCAATGTGTGGATCGCCGGCCAGCAATGGGCGGCCGCTGCGCGTGCGGGTGCCAGACACGGCCCAGGCGTTGCTGCCTTCGAACTGAGGGATGCCCGCCTCGCCCAAGGCGTCGTGACTCAAGCGTGCCAACTGCTCCAGGCTGCGCCAGTCCGCGGCGGCCAGGGGCGCGGCCAGGGCGCCGTCCGGTTGCCAGTCGAGGTCGAAGACCTTCAGGTACTGGGGGCCGAGCTGATCGCGGATGTAGGTCAGCGCAGGCTCGGTGCGAAAGGCGGCGGCGAAACTGTATGCCAGGTAGCCGGCGATGCTGAGCGTGTCCTCGGCGGTGAAGGGGCGTGGGTTGATGCCCAGCAGGTCGAACTCCATGGGCTTGGGGTGGCTGGCCTGCCATTGGTTGACCCCGTCCAGATAGGCCTGCAACGCCTGCCAGGCCGGCGACTGCTTGTCCTGGCGCTGGGCCATGCGTGTGGCCTGTTCGCGGATGCGCAGGCTACGGAACAGGGTGTCGGTGGGGATCAGGTCGGCGCCCAGCACTTCGGCCAGTTCTCCGCGGGCCAGGCGCCGCAGGATCTCCATCTGGAACAGCCGATCCTGGGCATGCACATAGCCCAGTGCTCGGTACAGGTCAGACTCGTTCTGCGCCTGCAGGTGAGGAACGCCCCGAGCGTCGTAGCGTACGCTGACCGGCGCCTCAAGGCCGGCAACACTCACCTGGCCCTCGCGCTGTGGCTGCTTGCCTTCCACGTACCAGTAACCGGCGCCCACAGCAGCGGCAATCACCACTGCCAGCAGGGTCAGGCTGCGCTTCATCAAGACTCCTTGTGCATTCGAGCGAAAAGTGTGGTCCGATCATCGACGGATTCGCGAACTGAGCATAGTCCCCTGGAAGGAGTCTCCATGTCCCTCAGCGAAAAACAGAAAATGCTGACTGGCCAGCTCTACCATGCTGGCTGCCCTGAACTGCAAGCCGAGCAGATCGCCAACAAGCACTGGATGCACCGCTACAACAGCAGTGTCGAGCTGCTCAACGACGCCCGCCACGCGCTGTTGGTCGAACACTTCGGTCATGCCGGCCAAGGCGCGGTGATTCGTCCGCCATTTTATTGCGACTATGGCTACAACATCAGCGTGGGTGCCAACACCTTCATGAACTTCAACTGCGTGATTCTCGATGTGTTGCCGGTCCATATCGGCGAGGACTGCCAGATTGGCCCTGCGGTGCAGATCTACACCGCTGACCATCCGCTGGACCCTGAGGTGCGTCGCAGCGGGCTGGAGAGCGGCAGGCCGGTGCGCATTGGCAACAACGTGTGGATCGGTGGCGGGGCGATCATCCTGCCGGGCGTGGATATCGGCGACAACGCCGTGGTGGGCGCCGGCAGTGTGGTCACCCGCGACGTGCCGGCCGGGACGATCGTGGTGGGCAACCCGGCGCGGGTGCGTCAGTCGGCCCAAGGGCAGTAGCAGCCCTGGGACAGGGTGTTGGACGCGTTGACCCTGCGACCCTCGACCAGTGCCTTGAGGACCGGCTCGATGAAGCTGTTGCTGGCATTGCACACGGCGCCCTCGCTGTAGGGGCCGAAATAGGCCAGGCGGCCTTCACGGTCCCAGATGGCCACCGCAGGAGATGCCGGCAGGTGCTCGCTGCCCGGCAGCGCGGTCAAGGGCTGGAGCGCTGCCAGATTACCGGGCAACTGACCTTGGCTACTGGGCTTTTGCACCACATGAAAGCGCACGCCTTGGGGGGCGAAATGTTCGATCAGCTCGCCCAGGTGCTGCTGGTTGCCGACGTTGCAGGGGCAGGCCGGGTCCCAGAAATGCACCACCCGGATCGGACCTGGGCCCGCCAGACCGGCGGGCAACTGCAACTGGCTGCCCTCGAACAGGGTCGTCTGGTCGTCGAACGTGCGCAGGTAACGCGCCTGGAAACTGGCGTAGGCCCACCACAGGACGACAGCGCAGAGCAGCAATGCGAGGGCGGTGAGCAGGGATTTTCGGGTGGGCATGGTGTGTCCGCAGGACTTGAAGCAGCGAAAACCCTGTGGGAGCGGTCTGTTCGTGGCAAAGGGTCTAGCTTGCCACGATGACGCCGAGAGCTGAATATCACAGGTCAATACTCGCTTCGCTGTGGATCCGTCCGATGCCCGCCACCTTTCACCCCGACCTTCTGCGCGCCAGCCTTGCGCCCTTGGCGGCCCGCCAACCTTTGTCGTCCCAAGGCCTGGACTACCAGCGTTTCTATGGCCTGGACCTGCCGGTGCGCCAAAGCTGGCTGGGCGGCTTCAAGGCGGCGGGCTTCGAGTTGGTGGGGCAGGTGTGGTTGCCGGAGCGGCCTGTGGCGACGCTGTTTCTGCTGCACGGCTACTACGACCACATGGGGTTGTACTGCCATGTGATTGAATGGGCGTTGGGTCAGGGGTTCGCGGTCATCAGTTGCGACCTGCCGGGCCATGGGCTGTCGAGTGGCGAGCGGGCCAGCATCGCTGATTTCGCCGTCTACCAGCAGGTGCTCGACGCCCTGTTCGAACAGGCCCGTCTGCTCGACTTGCCACGCCCGTGGCACCTGTGTGGGCAGAGCACCGGCGGGGCGATCGTGGTGGACCACGTGCTGTACCACGGCGAGCAGAGCCCGGCCGATGGCCAAGTGATCCTGCTGGCGCCTTTGGTGCGGCCACGCTCGTGGTATTGGTCGAAACTCAGCTATTGCGTGCTGCGCCACTTCGTCAACGGCATCGAGCGGCGCTTCAGCGAGAACAGCAACGATCCGGCGTTTCTGCCGTTCCTGGAGGCCGACCCGCTGCAACCGCGGCGGTTGCCGACGGCCTGGGTCGGGGCCCTGGTGGCCTGGGTCAAGCGTATCGAGGCCGCGCCGCGCAGCGTGCGGCGGCCCGTGATCGTGCAGGGGGAGGCCGACGCGACGGTGGATTGGCCCTACAACCTCAAGGTGCTCAAGGCCAAGTTCGCCGAGCCGCAGATTCTCATGCTGCCCGAGGCGCGTCATCACCTGGCCAACGAACTGCCGGACATTCGCCAGCGCTACTTCGCCTTCATCGACCAGCGCCTTGGCTGATCACTGCAGGTCCGCAGCGTTCTGCCCCACCGCCAGCCCGGCGCGCACCGCTTCCAGGGCGGCCTTGTAGTAGGCCTTGCCCTCGGCGGATTCGGCGAAGGTGGCGAATTCTTCGAGCTCGGCGTCGGACAGGTCCCGGTAGACGTATAGCAGGGTGTTGTTCAGGTCTTCGCCGATCTGCTGCATCAGGCGCTGGCGCTGGCCATCGAGCAGGCTGCTGGCCTGACCTGCTCCGAACAGGCCGGGGATCATGGAACTGAGGCTATCGGCCGCGACGCCGGCGATTGCCAGGCTCACCTCGGCACCGGCTTCCCGGGCAGGCAGGGCCTGGGCCAGGTGGCCGATGATCAGCATGCGGTTGTCGCTGGCCTGGATCTTCGGCAGACCCTTGGCGTTCTTGGCCAGTTGATCCTTGCGCGTGGCCAGCAGCTCGGCGGCCACGACCTTGCGCCCAAGCGGCGACTGGAAGAAGGCCAGCGCAGGCGTAGGGTTGGGCAGGTTGGCGCGCAATTGCGCCCGGGCCCGGCGGTCCATGGCCTGCGCCTGGAAGCGCTGGTTACTGTTGTTGACCAGCGCCTGGTAGACCGCAGGCGGCAAGCTGTTCTTGTAGCGCTGCTGGGCAGCACTCACGGCATCGGTGAAGTGGGCGCGCTGGTCGGGCCAGCCGGCGACCTTGTACAGCTGATCGAGACTGTCTGCCCAGACAGGCATGGTGCAGATCATCATCAGCAGCAGGGAAAACAAACGGCGCATTCAGGACTCCTGTCGGCAGGCCGCTATTGTCCTTGGGGCGGCGTGGCTTTGTCGAGACGCCGATGACGGTTGGCGGCCAAGTGGCGCTGTCGGTTTTCACGGCGAGTCGATACTATGCGCCATGCCCATCTCTCCTGAATATCCGATGCTTTCTACCATCGTCGACGACCTGGCCAACCGTGGTTGGTCCCGCCAGCCTTTTTTCCTGCCCGAAGCATTGATCAGTGTCTTGGCGGCCGAGTGCCGACAGCGTGCCGCCGAGGGCGAATTGAGCCCGGCCGGCGTGGGGCGCGGCACTGGACAAGAGGTGCGTGAAGCGATCCGTGGCGACCGCATCCAATGGCTGGAGCCGGGTGAGTCCGAGGCCTGTGACCGCTACCTGGCGGCCATGGACAGCCTGCGCCAAGCGTTGAACCAGGGCTTGTACCTGGGCCTTGAGGACTTCGAGTGTCATTTCGCCCTGTATCCACCAGGCGCTTTCTATCGCCGCCACGTGGACCGTTTCCGCGACGATGACCGACGCGCGGTTTCGGCCATCCTCTACCTCAACGAAAATTGGCAACCACAGGACGGTGGCCAGTTGCGCATGTTCCTTGCCGAGGATGCGGAGCTGGATGTGCAGCCGGAGGCGGGCAGCCTGGTGGTGTTCCTGTCTGGCGATATCCCCCATGAAGTCCTGCCGGCCAGGCGCGATCGCCTGTCTTTGACCGGCTGGTTCCGCCGTCGTGGCAATGAACCGTTCTGACTTGCCCAAGGTCCTGGTCAGCGCCTGTCTGCTGGGGCAGGCCGTGCGCTACGACGGACGTGACAGCGGGCACCCGGATCTTCTTCAGCGCTGGCAGGCCGAAGGCCGCGTAGTGCCGCTATGTCCAGAAGTGGCGGGCGGCCTGCCGACACCCCGCCCCCCAGCGGAAATTCCGGGCGGGCAGGGGGCGGCGGTGCTGGACGGGCAGGCCCAGGTGGTGACGGTGACCGGGTTGGACGTCAGCGAAGCCTTTCTTGCTGGCGCCCGGCAGGCCCTGGCGTTGGTGCGTGAACATGGCATCCGTGTGGCGGTCCTTAAGGCAGGCAGCCCCTCATGCGGCAACCGGTTGACCTACGACGGGACTTTCAGCGGCGTGAAGGTCCCGGGAGAAGGGGTGACCACAGCGCTGTTGCGCCGCGAAGGCGTGCAGGTGTTCAGCGAGCTGGAGCTCGAAGACGCACAGCGAGCGCTGGAGGGTATGAGCCACTAGTAAGGATTCGCCAGACGATAAAGGTCGATGCCCCCGGCAGCGTTTGGCAGGCCATCACTGGCTCGCTGCCTGGTTCTTGAGCCACTTCTGTTCCAGCGCCGTCAGACGGCCGTCGTCCTTGATGCGCTGCAGGGCATTGTTCACCGCGCTTTCGAACGCCGGGTTGTCCTTCTGGAACGTGATCACCCGTGCGTCGGCGCCATAGGGCTGGCTGACATCCAGTTGCCCGTCGAGTGTCTGCTTGGCATCGAGCTGATCGAGGGCGATGTCGAACTTGCCGCTCTGAACGCCAGGCAGCAACTGGTCCGCGGGGGCCTCGACGAATTGCGCACGCACGTCCAGTTCCTTGGCGATGGCCTGGCCCAGCTCGATTTCAAAGCCGGTCAGGTGTTCGTTTTCCTTGTAGGCGTAGGGCGGGGTATCGGATTGCACGGCAATGCGCAGCTCGCCCCGATCGTTGACGTCGTCTATCAGCTCGGCTTGGGCCAATGGACTGATCAAAAGTGCCAGCAGTACGCCAGTGCTCAAACGCATGAATGCCCCCATTCTTTTTGACAGTTGAATATGTTTCGCCGCGACTTTCTGACTTGTGACGGTCGAATGCAGGCTATGACCTTACCTGCGCTGCAATGTTTTGAGCGGCGATAATTTTTTTCTGGCCCTGTCCGGCAAGACCTTGGCGCTCAATTGAACTATGTTGATTTATCGCTGCGGTTCGTTAATGGACAGTAGTCAATGAAAGTGAAACACAGGAGATGTGAATGAACAGCCTATTTTCGCGTGCTGCCGTTGCTGGCTTGTTGATGGGGGTGTCGGTGTTTGCGGGCGCCGCGGACGCGCTGAAGAGCCAGGACCCCCCCCAGGGCGCCAAGGTCTTCATCGTTTCCCCCGCTGACGGTGCGACCGTCGACAAGACCTTCACGGTCAAGTTCGGCATCGAGGGCATGGGGCTCAAGCCTGCGGGCGATGCGACCCCGCACACGGGCCACCATCACCTGCTGGTCGATGTCGACAAGGAACCTGCGGCTGACCAGCCGCTGCCGACCACCTTGATGCCGGAGAACAACGCGCCACTGCCGGCCGGCCCGCAAGTGCTGCACTTCGGCAAGGCGCAGACCGAAGCCACCATCACCCTGGCGCCAGGCAAGCACACCCTGCAACTGGTCCTGGGGGACCGGTTCCATGTGCCGTTCAAGCCAAGCGTCGAGTCGCAGAAGATCACGGTGCAGGTGAAGTAAGTTTCGACTTGTTCGCGGGCCCTCTGGCACAGCGAGATGTTTGAGAGCGACACATGACCTGTGGGAGCCGCGGTTCGGCGCTCCGACTTACCCGCGAAACAGACACCGTCGATACACAGGCAAAAAAAAGGAGGCCACCCGGGCCTCCTTTTTTATGCAGCGCAGTAACTTAGAACAGCACGCGAGAGCGGATGGTGCCCTTGACCTGCTGAAGTTTTTCCTGCGCCAGGTCCGAGTATTCGGCATCGACGTCGATGACCACGTAACCCACTTTCTCGTCGGTCTGCAGGAACTGACCGGAGATGTTGATCCCGTTTTCGGCGAAGACTTTGTTGATCTCGCTGAGTACACCGGGGATGTTTTGGTGGATGTGCAGCAGGCGGTGCTTGCCTGGGTGCGCCGGGAGGGCAACTTCCGGGAAGTTGACCGACGATACGGACGTACCGTTGTCGCTGTACTTGACCAGCTTTTCGGCCACTTCCAGGCCGATGTTGGCCTGGGCTTCGGCGGTGGAACCACCGATGTGTGGGGTCAGGATCACGTTGTCCAGGCCGCGCAGCGGGCTTTCGAACTGCTCGTCGTTGGAGCGCGGCTCGACCGGGAAGACGTCGATGGCGGCGCCGATCAGGTGCTGGTCCTTGATCGCGGCGGCCAGGTGGTCCAGCTCGACCACGGTGCCACGGGCGGCGTTGATCAGGATCGAGCCCTTCTTCATCGCACGGATTTCCTTCTCGCCGATCATCCACTGGGTGGACGGCAGCTCAGGCACGTGCAGCGAGACGATGTCGGCCAGGCCCAGCAGCTCGTGCAGGCTGGTCACCTGGGTGGCGTTGCCCAGCGGCAGCTTGGTCAGCGGATCGTAGAAGTAGACCTGCATCCCCAGGCTTTCGGCCAGGACCGACAGCTGGGTGCCGATCGAGCCGTAGCCGACGATGCCCAGTTTCTTGCCACGGATCTCGAAGGAGTTGGCCGCGCTCTTGATCCAGCCGCCACGGTGGCAGGACGCGTTTTTCTCGGGGATGCCGCGTAGCAGCAGGATGGCTTCGGCCAGCACCAGTTCGGCAACGGAGCGGGTGTTGGAGAACGGTGCGTTGAACACGGCGATACCGCGCTCGCGGGCTGCGTTCAGGTCGACCTGGTTGGTACCGATGCAGAAGCAGCCGACAGCGACCAGCTTCTTCGCGCAGTCGAAGATCTCTTCGGTCAGCTGGGTGCGGGAGCGAATGCCGATGAAGTGGGCATCAGCGATCTTTTCCTTCAGCTCGGCTTCCGGCAAGGAACCAGTGAGGTACTCGATATTGGTGTACCCGGCAGCCTTGAGGGTATCGACCGCATTCTGGTGCACACCTTCAAGAAGAAGGAACTTGATCTTGCTCTTGTCGAGAGAAGTCTTGCTCATCTGCGTAAACCTGTATCCCGGAGAAAAAATGGCAGGGGGGTAAAGCGGCGCGGCGTCGGCCTTAGCACGAACGGCGGGAGCGCTATGCTAGCATACGCGACAGAATCTGAGCTTATCCCGACAGGTGAAGAGTGCTCAGGGTGACTATGAATAGTTCGAGAGTTCAGCCGATGACCAACACAGCGGTACTTGATGAGCTGATGACCCTGGTCGACCCGAGCAAGGTTCTTACCGACCCGGCTTCGCTGGAGGCCTACGGCAAGGACTGGACCAAGCACTATCCACCGGCGCCCTCGGCGATCGTCTTCCCTCGGTCCATCGAGCAGGTGCAGGCCATCGTCGCCTGGGCCAATCGCCACCAGGTTGCGTTGGTGCCGTCGGGCGGGCGCACCGGCCTTTCTGCCGCCGCGGTGGCCGCCAACGGCGAGGTGGTGGTGGCCTTCGACTACATGAACCAGATACTCGACTTCAACGCCTTCGACCGCACCGTGGTGTGCCAACCGGGCGTGGTCACTCGCCAGTTGCAGCAGTTCGCCGAGGACAACGGCCTTTATTACCCGGTGGACTTCGCCTCCTCTGGCTCCAGTCAGATCGGTGGCAACATCGGCACCAATGCCGGTGGTATCAAGGTCATTCGCTATGGCATGACCCGGAACTGGGTGGCGGGTCTGAAGGTGGTGACCGGCAAGGGTGAGCTGCTCGAGTTGAACAAGGGCCTGATCAAGAACGCTACCGGCTACGACCTGCGCCAGTTGTTCATCGGCGCCGAAGGCACCCTGGGCTTCGTGGTCGAAGCCACGCTGCGTCTGGACCGCACGCCGCGCAACCTGACCGCCATGGTGCTGGGCACGCCGGACTTCGACTCGATCATGCCGGTGTTGCATGCCTTCCAGGGTCGGCTCGATCTCACCGCGTTCGAATTTTTCTCCGACAAGGCCTTGGCCAAGGTCATGGGCCGGGGCGACGTGCCGCCGCCGTTCGAGACCGATTGCCCGTTCTATGCCCTGCTGGAGTTCGAAGCCAGCACCGAGGATGTGGCTAACGAAGCCCTGGCCACCTTCGAGCACTGCGTCGAGCAGGGCTGGGTGCTCGATGGCGTGATGAGCCAGAGCGAGACCCAACTCAAGAACCTGTGGAAATTGCGCGAGTACATCTCCGAGACCATTTCCCACTGGACCCCCTACAAGAACGACATTTCCGTCACCGTTTCGAAGGTGCCGGCGTTCTTGCGGGACATCGATGCCATCGTCGGTCAGCACTATCCGGACTTCGAAGTGGTCTGGTACGGCCATATCGGCGACGGCAACCTGCACCTGAACATCCTCAAGCCCGATGACATGGCCAAGGACGCGTTTTTCGCCACCTGCGCCAAGGTCAACAAATGGGTGTTCGAAATCGTACAGCGCTACAACGGTTCGATCTCCGCCGAGCATGGGGTGGGCATGACCAAGCGCGACTACCTGGGCTACAGCCGCTCGCCTGAGGAAATTGCCTGCATGAAGGCAATAAAGGGAGTGTTCGACCCGAACGGCATCATGAATCCGGGTAAGATCTTCGCTCCTGAATAAGTACGCAGTATCCAGAGGAGTCGGCCATGAGTTACCAGCACCAGTACCTAGACGGCACGCGCATCCACTTTCCCCTGGGCAAGGTGGTCTGCATAGGCCGTAACTACGCCGAACATGCCAAGGAGCTGGACAACCCAATCCCCAGCGAGCCCCTGCTGTTCATCAAGCCGGGCAGTTGTGTGGTGCCCTTGGAGGGTGGTTTCAAGATCCCGACCGAGCGGGGTGCCGTGCATTATGAAGCGGAGATCGCCGTGCTGGTCGGCAAGCCGCTGTCGACCCACCCCAGCGAGGAAGAAGTGCGCGATGCCATTTCCGGCTTTGCCCCGGCCTTGGACCTGACCCTGCGCGACGTGCAGGCCAAGCTCAAGGAGAAGGGCTTGCCGTGGGAGCTGGCCAAGAGCTTCGACGGTGCCTGCGTCCTGCCACCGTTCGTGGTCGCCGACAGCGTCGAGGACCTGACCGATATCGGCATTCGCCTGTCGATCAACGGCGAAGTCCGCCAGGACGGCAACAGCGCGATGATGCTCAACCCCATCGTGCCGATCATCCAGCATATCGCCGCCCACTTCTCCTTGCTCCCGGGTGATGTGATCCTCACCGGTACACCTGTGGGCGTTGGCCCTCTGAATGTGGGCGATGAGCTGGTGCTGGAACTTCCCGGCGCAAGCCGCTTCGAAAGCCGCGTGTTGTGAACCGCTGACGATGGCAGCCTTGCGGGGCTGTCATCGTATTCACCGCGATATTTACCGTTTTTTTCACAACTCATCCGGATAATGCCCCGGATATTTTCATTAGCCGAAGTTATGGAGAGCTCGGCGATACCAGGAAGCGCTCTTTTATGGCATTTACCTCCAGTGTTCCACGCCTACTTCGCAAGCGCGGTATTTTCCGGCGCTGGCAGGTATGGGTAGGGGTGGTTGCAGTGTTGGGCTATGCCCTGGCGGTGATCATGCACTGGGATGATCGCGCCGTGCTGTGGGTCAAGGAGCGCTTCGAGAGCAAGGCCGAGCGCGGCGAAAGCGTCTGGCTGCCGGACTACGTGGCGGACATCGATGCCAAGGTATTGCCGGGCATGTCGGACGACGAGCCATCGGACTTGGCATTCAATCCGTTTACCCGCACCCTGTTCGCGGTGATGGGGAACAACCCTTTCCTGGTCGAGCTGAACCTTGAGGGCGATGTGCTGCGCAAGATCCCGCTGCTGGGCTGGGCCAACCCCGAAGGGGTCGCGGTGTTGGCCGATGGCCAGATCGCGATCGTCGACGAGCGCAAGCATGACATGACCCTGGTGACCGTGGATGCCAGCACCTCCAGCTTGACCTATGCGGACCATCCGCACCACGACCTGGGCAAGTCAGCCAACCGCAACAAGGGTTTCGAGGCCATCGCCTGGGACCCGGTACGCCAGCGCCTGCTGTTGGGTGAAGAGCGTCCGCCCAAACTGTATGCCTGGAGCACCGATGGCAAAAGCCCGCTCAAGGGCGAAAAGCAGGTCCTGGCCAGCGACCAGCTCGATGTGCGCAATCTCTCCGCCTTGTGGGTCGACCCCCGCACCGGCCATTTGCTGGTCTTGTCGGCTGATTCCCACCTGCTGCTAGAACTGGGCGAAAAGGGCGAGCAGGTCAGCTTCATGACGCTGCTCGGCGGTTTCAACGGCTTGAAACACACCATTCCGCGCGCCGAGGGCGTGGCGACGGATGACCAGGGCAACCTGTACATGGTGAGCGAGCCAGACCTTTTCTATCGATTCAAAAAGAACTGACGGCATTTAGTTTTATTTCGGTCGACCCTGATTAGATTCCGGCCTTTCTTATCGGATCTATCTTCATGTGTCGTCGTTCACGCCTGTTCCTTGTTCTGGTGTTGTGCCTTGCGCTACCTCTTCAGGCAATGGACAGATTGAAGGCGGGTCGCGAGTAGGTCGGAACCTGAGGTCGCCAGTTTCCAGCGGAAACCGCTGGAAACTGGCGAGCCTGCGATGGGCTGCAAAGCAGCCCCAGAAGGGTTACTCGGCCTTGAGCGTCTTGACGCCTTCGGCGGTGCCGAGCAGCAGCAGGTCCGCCGGACGCGCCGCGAACAGGCCGTTGGTGACCACGCCGACAATGGCGTTGATCTGCGACTCCAGGCCGACCGGGTCGGTGATCTGCAGGTTGTGCACATCGAGAATGACGTTGCCGTTGTCGGTCACCACGCCTTCGCGATACACCGGGTCGCCGCCGAGCTTGACCAGCTGGCGAGCAACATGGCTGCGGGCCATGGGGATCACCTCGACCGGCAGCGGGAAGGCGCCCAGCACGGGCACCAGCTTGCTGGCGTCGGCAATGCAGATGAAGGTCTTGGCCACCGCCGCGACGATCTTCTCCCGGGTCAGGGCCGCACCGCCGCCCTTGATCAGGTTCAGATGCGCGTCGCTCTCGTCGGCACCGTCCACATAGAACTCCAGTTCGCTGACGCTGTTGAGTTCGTACACCGGGATGCCATGGGACTTCAGGCGCTCGGCGGTGGCTTCGGAGCTGGCGACGGCGCCGTCGAAGGCGGTCTTGTGCTTGGCCAGGGCATCGATGAAGAAGTTGGCGGTCGAACCGGTGCCGACGCCGACGACGCTTTTCTCATCCAGCTTGGGCAGAATGAAGTCGACGGCAGCCTGGGCGACGGCCTGTTTGAGTTGGTCCTGGGTCATGCGGGCTCCGAGAGGGGCGGGATTTCAAAGCTCAGTATTATAGACGCAAGCGCCGGTAAAACCTTGGTTTCGCTGTGGTCGCCCGACGTAGCGCTGCGGTAGACTCCCAGGCCTTGTCCCGCGGCCAGTGATGCTTTCCCGATGCTCGAACAGTACGTCAAGAAGATCCTCACCTCGCGCGTCTACGACGTCGCGGTCGAAACCCCGCTGCAGAGCGCTGGCCAGTTGAGCAAGCGGCTGGGCAACCAGGTCCTGCTCAAGCGCGAGGATCTGCAGCCGGTGTTCTCCTTCAAGATCCGCGGGGCGTACAACAAGCTGGCGCAGCTGAGCCCAGAAGAACTGGCTCGCGGCGTGGTCACCGCCTCGGCTGGCAACCATGCCCAAGGTGTGGCCCTGGCGGCGCGCGAACTGGGTATCAAGGCAACCATCGTGATGCCTAAGACCACCCCGGAGATCAAGGTCGAAGGCGTGCGCTCGCGCGGCGGCAAGGTGGTGCTGCACGGCGACTCCTTCCCCGAGGCGCTGGCGTATTCGCTCAAGCTGGTGGACGAAAAGGGCTTCGTTTACATCCACCCCTATGACGACCCTCACACCATTGCCGGTCAAGGCACAGTGGCCATGGAGATCTTGCGCCAGCACCCTGGGCGCCTGGACGCGATCTTCGTGCCCGTCGGCGGCGGTGGCCTGATCGCCGGCATTGCCGCCTACGTGAAGTACCTGCGTCCCGAGATCAAGGTGATCGGCGTCGAGCCGGACGATTCCAACTGCCTGCAGGCCGCGATGGCTGCCGGCGAGCGCGTGGTGCTGCCGCAGGTCGGCCTGTTCGCCGACGGCGTGGCAGTGGCACAGATCGGCCAGCATACCTTCGATATCTGCCGACACCATGTGGACGAGGTGGTGACGGTCAGTACCGACGAGATTTGCGCTGCAATCAAGGATATCTACGACGATACCCGCTCGATCACCGAACCTGCAGGCGCCTTGGGCGTAGCGGGTATCAAGAAGTACGTCGAGCTGTACGGCGTATCCGGCCAGACCCTGGTGGCGATCGACTCGGGCGCCAACGTCAACTTCGACCGCCTGCGCCATGTGGCCGAGCGCGCCGAGCTGGGTGAGAAGCGCGAAGCGATCATCGCCGTGACCATTCCGGAGCGTCCGGGCAGCTTCAAGGCATTCTGCGAGGCCATCGGCAAGCGCCAGATCACCGAGTTCAACTACCGTTACCACGCCGATAAGGAAGCGCACATCTTCGTGGGCGTGCAGACTCACCCCGAAACCGATCCGCGGGCGGTGCTGGTTCAGCAACTGACCGAGCAAGGCTTCCCCGTCACCGACCTGACCGACAACGAACTGGCCAAGCTGCATATCCGCCACATGGTCGGTGGGCACTCGGCGGGCGCCAGTGACGAAATGGTGCTGCGTTTCGAGTTCCCCGAGCGGCCAGGGGCGCTGTTCAATTTCCTCAACAAGCTCGGTGGTCGCTGGAACATCTCCATGTTCCACTATCGAAACCACGGTGCAGCCGATGGCCGAGTGGTCGCGGGCCTGCAAGTACCGGATGACGAACGTCACCTGGTACCGGCGGCACTGGCCAAGATCGGCTACCCGTACTGGGACGAGACCGATAACCCGGCCTACAAGCTGTTCCTGGGCTAAACGACTAAGCTTGCCCTATCGCTCAAGGACGTGAAGACATGGAATACCTGACCACCCTCAAGGCCCTGCACATCGGTGCCACCGTGTTGTTGCTGCTGGGCGCGCTGGGCCTGGCGACCTGGACCGTCGTCGCCCGCCGTCGTGGCGATGCCGAGGCCTACGGCAAGTTGCTGCGCCGGCCGCTGGTGTTCGTCTGGTTATTGATGGGGGTGTGTCTGGTGAGCATGCCGTTCACCGGTTGGTGGTTGGTGCACTTGATCGGGTGGCCCCTGGGGCAGACCTGGGTACTGGCTTCCAGCGTCATCTACACCGTGGGCGCGTTCAGTGTCTGGTGGTTGCTGGTACGCCTCAACCGGCTGCGCAAGGCCGAACCCACGGGGTTGCGCTTTACCCTGGCGCTGGCATTGATCAGTGGGGTCTGCTTCCTCTCCATCGCCGGGCTGATGGGCGCCAAGCCGATCTGACCCTCAGGGGCCGTTTCACGGCCCATCGCGGGCTTCACGCAGATCCACTTTCGACTGTAGGCGCTGGCGCCGCCCCGGTGCTTCGTCACCAACCCTTCATGAAACCGCGGTATATCGTTACCAGACTCTCGGCGGCGTTCATGCGCCGGGCCCCGGCAAGACCCCATCGAACACAGAGTTTTCACCTCGCCGCACATAAGCTTGGCGGGCGCGTTGCTGCGCTCGTGAGCTTTGTGGAACAATGCGTTGACATGCGTTTGCGAGGTTGCTGCCGTGATCGACCCGGATGGTTTTCGCCCCAATGTCGGGATCATTCTCACGAATGATGCCGGGCAGGTGCTATGGGCTCGGCGGATCAACCAGGATGCCTGGCAGTTTCCCCAGGGTGGCATCAACCCTGACGAGACGCCGGAAGATGCCCTGTACCGCGAGCTGAACGAAGAAGTAGGCCTGGAACGCGAGGATGTGGAAATTCTTGCCTGCACCCGTGGCTGGTTGCGTTATCGTTTACCCCAGCGCCTGGTGCGCACCCACAGCCAGCCCCTGTGCATTGGCCAGAAACAGAAGTGGTTCCTGCTGCGCCTTGTGAGCAATGAGCAGCGGGTACGCATGGACCTGACCGGCAAGCCGGAATTCGACGGCTGGCGTTGGGTCAGCTACTGGTATCCCTTGGGCCAGGTGGTGACATTCAAGCGTGAGGTCTATCGCCGCGCCTTGAAAGAGCTAGCCCCGCGCTTGTTGACGCGCGACTGACGACGGAGTCCGACCCCGAGCCATGCTCAATACGCTGCGCAAGATCGTCCAGGAAGTGAACTCCGCCAAAGATCTCAAGACGGCGTTGGGGATCATTGTCTTGCGCGTCAAGGAAGCCATGGGCAGCCAGGTCTGCTCGGTCTACCTGCTCGACCCGGATACCAACCGTTTCGTGCTCATGGCCACCGAGGGCTTGAACAAACGCTCCATCGGCAAGGTCAGCATGGCCCCCAACGAAGGCCTGGTCGGCCTGGTCGGTACCCGGGAAGAGCCGCTGAACCTCGAAGACGCCGCCGCCCACCCCCGTTATCGCTACTTCGCCGAAACCGGCGAGGAGCGCTTCGCCTCCTTCCTCGGTGCACCGATCATCCACCACCGTCGCGTGGTCGGGGTGTTGGTCATCCAGCAAAAGGAGCGCCGCCAGTTCGACGAAGGCGAAGAAGCCTTCCTGGTCACCATGAGCGCCCAGCTCGCGGGCGTTATCGCCCATGCCGAGGCGACCGGCTCCATCCGAGGCCTGGGCCGCCAGGGCAAGGGCATCCAGGAGGCGCGCTTCGTCGGTGTGCCGGGCTCGCCGGGCGCTGCCGTCGGCAAGGCCGTGGTGATGCTGCCGCCGGCCGACCTGGAAGTGGTCCCGGACAAGACCGTCGAGGACATCGACACCGAACTCAAGCTGTTCAACACCGCTCTGGAAGGTGTGCGCGCCGACATGCGCAAGTTGTCGGCCAAGCTCGCCACCCAGCTGCGCCCGGAAGAGCGCGCGCTGTTCGACGTCTACCTGATGATGCTCGAGGATGCGGCCCTGGGCGGCGAGGTGGCGCAGGTCATCAAGAC
Source organism: Pseudomonas sp. PKS (assembly GCF_051913525.1). Lineage (NCBI taxonomy): Bacteria > Pseudomonadati > Pseudomonadota > Gammaproteobacteria > Pseudomonadales > Pseudomonadaceae > Pseudomonas > Pseudomonas sp. PKS. Next base: position 108,781 of record NZ_JBEGDO010000007.1, read on the forward strand.
CGGCCAATGGGCCCAGGGCGCCTTGCGCCAGGTGGTGGGCGAGCACGTCAGCCGCTTCGAACTGATGGACGACGATTACCTGCGTGAGCGGGCATCGGACGTCAAGGACCTGGGCCGGCGCCTGCTGGCCTATCTCCAGGAGGCGCGCTCGCAGACGTTGGTCTACCCGGACAACACCATTCTGGTCAGCGAGGAGCTGACCCCGGCGATGCTTGGCGAGGTCCCGGAGGGCAAGCTGGTCGGTCTGGTGTCGGTACTCGGTTCGGGCAACTCCCACGTGGCGATCCTGGCTCGGGCCATGGGCATCCCGACGGTCATGGGCCTGGTCGACCTGCCGTACTCGAAAGTCGACGGCATCGAGATGATCGTCGACGGCTACAAGGGTGAGGTGTTCACTAACCCTGGCGAGGTGCTGCGCAAGCAGTACAGCGACGTGGTCGAGGAGGAGCGCCAGCTGGCCCAGGGGCTGGATGCCCTGCGTGAGCTGCCGTGCGTGACCCCGGATGGCCACCGCATGCCGTTGTGGGTCAACACGGGGCTGCTGGCCGATGTCGCCCGTGCCCAGCAGCGTGGTGCCGAAGGCGTGGGCCTGTACCGCACCGAAGTGCCCTTCATGATCAACCAGCGCTTCCCCAGCGAGAAGGAACAGCTGACGATCTACCGTGAGCAGCTGCAGGCGTTCCATCCGCTGCCGGTGACCATGCGCAGCCTCGATATCGGCGGTGACAAGGCGCTGTCGTACTTCCCGATCAAAGAAGAAAACCCCTTCCTGGGCTGGCGTGGCATCCGTGTGACCCTCGACCACCCGGAAATCTTCCTGGTGCAGACCCGCGCCATGCTCAAGGCCAGCGAGGGCCTGAACAACCTGCGCATTCTGCTGCCGATGATCTCCGGCATCCATGAGCTGGAGGAGGCGCTGCACTTGATCCATCGCGCCTGGGGCGAGGTACGGGACGAAGGCACCGACGTGCCGATGCCGCCGGTCGGGGTGATGGTCGAGATTCCTGCCGCGGTGTACCAGACCCGCGAGCTTGCGCGCCAGGTGGACTTCCTGTCGGTCGGTTCCAACGACCTTACCCAGTACCTGTTGGCGGTCGATCGCAACAACCCGCGCGTCGCCGATCTCTACGACTACCTGCACCCAGCGGTGCTGCAGGCCTTGCAGACCGTGGTCAGCGTCGCCCATGAAGAAGGCAAACCGGTGAGCATTTGCGGTGAGATGGCCGGCGATCCGGCTGCCGCCGTGCTGCTGATGGCGATGGGCTTCGATAGCCTGTCGATGAACGCCACCAACCTGCCGAAGGTGAAGTGGATGCTGCGTCAGATCAACATGAGCAAGGCCAAGGAACTGCTGGTCGATGCCATGAGCCATGATAACCCGCAGGTTATCCACAGCTCGCTGCAATTGGCCCTGAAGAACCTGGGGCTGGCGCGGATGATCGGGCCTGGGGCCAACAAGACCCTCTGACATCACTCCTGACCTCTTCGCGGGTAAACCCGCGAAGAGGCCGATACACCAACGCCTTTCAGACCAGCAGCTCAACCTCTCCCAAGTGCCCGCCAAAGGGCCCGAAACTGCGCTCGATGATTCGCCGACGCCCTTGGTCATCGACCAGCAATACCGTACTCGCCCGTGTTCCATAGTTCTGGCTGGCAATGAACACGCTCGACAGCAGCTTCTCGGTCGCCAGCCCCACGCCAGTTTCCGGCAGGTCGCTGTCATGGGCCGGCGCTGCATCGGCGAGCAACGTCAGCAGATGCTCTGGCTGAGGATCCTCAAGTAACGCCTCCAGCCCACTACGCGCCTTGACCAGCTTGGGCCAGGGCGTATCCAGCCCGGCATTGGACAGCCCGTACACACCAGGCTCCAGCAGGCGCGGCGAGGTCTGGCGCGCATTCAGGTAACCCAGCTGCCCGGCATCGCCCACCAGTAGATTGAATCCTGAGTACTGGCTGCTGCGGTTGGCCACCTGGTCGAGGTAAGCCTCCACGCCGAGGTCCCCGCGCAGATACGCCGCCACCAGCTCGCCGCGTGAGCGTGGCCCGAGTGGCTGCTGTGGGTCACGGATGTTGGTCAGCGCCGCGAAGCGCCCCTGGGGGCCGATGCCCAGCCAGGTGCCGCCGGCTTCCAGGTCGCGACCGGCATACACGCCGGGGACGTCCTCCCAGACGGCCAGGGCCTGGGTCGGGCGGGCGTAGAACTCGTCACGGTTGGCCGCGACGATCAGCGGCAGGGCGTGCCCCGGCCGCCAGGCGAAAACGATCAGGCACATGTCAGGGCCTCGGTTGTTTTGGCCACTCTACCCACTAGGCCTGCGTCTATCCATCACCTGACAGAGAGTTCACTAGAGCCACGGGGCTGGCTTCCGCTACCATGGCGGATTGTTTCCATGGGGGGCGACGAATGGAATTCGTACTCTATCTGCTGTTGGGGGCCTGCGCCGGTGTGTTGGCCGGGCTGTTCGGTGTGGGCGGTGGCATCATCATCGTGCCGGTGCTGGTGTTCAGCTTCACCCTGCAGGGCTTCGACCCGTCGGTACTGACTCACTTGGCCGTCGGCACGTCGCTGGCGACCATCGTCTTCACGTCGATCAATGCCGTGCTCGAGCATCAGCGCAAGGGCGCGGTGCAGTGGCCGATTTTCGCCTGGATGACCCTGGGCATCCTGCTCGGCGCGCTGGTCGGGGCCAAGACCGCCTCGCTGATCCAAGGCCCGATGCTGCAGAAGATCATCGGCGTGTTCGCCTTGGTGATCGCCGCGCAGATGGCCCTGGACCTCAAGCCCAAGGCCAGCCGCGGTATCCCCGGCAAGCCTGGCCTGACCGCTGCGGGCAGCGTGATCGGCTGGGCCTCGGCGATCTTCGGTATTGGCGGCGGCTCGCTGACCGTGCCGTTCCTGACCTGGCGCAGCCTGCCGATGCAGCAAGCAGTGGCGACCTCGTCGGCCTGTGGTTTGCCGATTGCCGTGGCCAGTGCCCTGAGCTTCATGTGGCTGGGCTGGCACGAACAGCACCTGCCGGCTCACAGCGTCGGTTACGTCTATCTTCCCGCGCTGGTGGGCATCGCGGTCACCAGCATGTTCTTCGCCCGATTCGGTGCACGCCTGGCGCACAGGTTGTCGCCACGTTTGCTCAAGCGTCTGTTCGCCGCGCTGCTGTTTTGCGTCGGTCTGAGCTTTTTGATTTAACCCGAGAGGAATGACAATGCTGCCTTACCCGCAGATCGACCCCGTGGCCGTGGCCATCGGGCCGCTGAAAATCCACTGGTACGGCCTGATGTACCTGATCGGCATCGGCGGCGCTTGGCTGCTGGCCTCGCGCCGGTTGAACCGCTTCGACCCCACCTGGACCCGCGAGAAACTCTCCGACCTGGTGTTCTGGCTGTCCATGGGGGTGATCGTCGGGGGGCGCCTGGGCTATGTGCTGTTCTATGACCTGCACCAGTACCTGGCCAATCCGACGTTGATCTTCGAAGTCTGGAAGGGCGGCATGTCGTTCCACGGCGGCTTCATCGGCGTGATGCTGGCGGCACTGTGGTTCGGCAAGCGCAACAACAAGTCGTTCTTCGAGCTGATGGACTTCGTTGCCCCGCTGGTGCCGATCGGCCTGGGCGCCGGGCGCATCGGCAATTTCATCAATGCCGAGCTGTGGGGCAAGGCCACCGACCTGCCATGGGCGATGGTCTTCCCGCCGTTCAGCGACCCGGCCCAACTGCCGCGTCACCCGTCGCAGCTGTACCAGTTCGCCCTCGAAGGTGTGGCATTATTCGTCATCCTTTGGCTGTACTCGCGCAAGCCGCGTCCGACCATGGCCGTTTCCGGCATGTTCGCGCTGTTCTACGGGATTTTCCGCTTCATCGTGGAATTCGTGCGGGTACCCGACGCCCAGCTGGGCTACATCGCCTTCGGCTGGTTGACCATGGGTCAGTTGCTCTGCGTGCCGATGATCGCCGGCGGCATCTTCCTGATCTGGTGGGCCTACAACCGCAAACCTACGGCCAAGGCCACCGTTTGACACTCACGGCAGGGGCGATCCCCCTGCCGTTCTTGCTACAGGTAAGCCATGAAACAGTATCTAGACCTGGTCCGCGACGTCATCGAGAACGGTACGTTGCAGGAAAACCGCACCGGCATCCGCACCATCAGCCTGCCGGGCGCCATGCTGCGTTTCGACCTGCAGAAGGGCTTCCCGGCCATCACCACGCGCAAGCTGGCGTTCAAGTCGGCGATCGGCGAGATGGTGGGCTTTTTGCGCGGCGTAAAGAATGCCGGGCAGTTCCGTGAGTTGGGCTGCAAGGTCTGGGACCAGAACGCCAACGAGAACGCCCAGTGGCTGGCCAACCCCTTCCGCCAGGGCCACGACGACCTGGGTGAGATCTACGGGGTGCAATGGCGCCAATGGCCGGGCTACAAGCGCATCCCGCTGAGCAACCCGGCGGCCATCGAGATGGCCGAGAAGGCAGGCTTTCGTCGCATCGCCCAGGATGAGGAAGACGGCCAGGCGTTCGTCATCCTGTACAAGGCCATCGACCAGGTGCGCCAGTGCCTGGACACCATCGCCCACGACCCGGGCAGCCGCCGCATTCTGTTCCACGGCTGGAACTGCGCCCAGCTCGATGAAATGGCTTTGCCGCCGTGCCACCTGCTGTACCAGTTCCATCCCAATGTCGAGACCAAGGAAATTTCCCTGACGCTCTACATCCGTTCCAACGACCTGGGCCTGGGGACACCGTTCAACCTCACCGAAGGCGCCGCGCTGCTGTCGCTGTTCGGCCGCCTGACCGGCTATACCCCGCGCTGGTTCACCTACTTCATCGGCGATGCCCATGTGTATGAAAACCACCTGGACATGCTGAGCGAGCAGATGAAGCGCGAGCCATTGGCGGCGCCGAAACTGGTGATCAGCGACCGCGTGCCGGCGTTCGCAGAGACGGGCAAGTACGAGCCCGAGTGGCTGGAGAAGATCGAGCCGAGCGACTTCTGGCTGGAAGGGTACGAGCACCATGCGCCGATGACCGCGCCGATGGCGGTCTGACCCTTAGAGGGCTGGGGCTGCTTCGCAGCCCATCGCAGGCTTCTCCCACAGGTACAGCGGTGTTCTTGAGAGCGCCGGGAAACTGTGGGAGCGGGTTTACCCGCGAATGCGATTGCAGCGGCCCCCCTCAATGCCCGTGACTGCGGCCCACATGGGAATGCTCGGTTTCGGGTACTGATACCGCCCCGTTCGTCTCCAATTGCTGAAGGATTGCGCACTCCGATCCTTTGGCGTTGCACTGCTGGCGCAATTCCACCAACTGCGCTTGCAGCGCCATCAACCCGTCGATTCTCGCCTGCACATGCTCGATATGCTCGTCGATCAGCGCATTGACGCTGCCGCACGAGTCGTCGGGGCTGTCGCGCAGGCGCAACAGGCTGCGGATTTCGTCCAAGGTCATGTCCAGGGTGCGGCAGTTGCGGATGAAGGTCAGGCGCTCCACATGGGCCTGGGTGTATTGCCGGTAGTTGCCTTCGGTGCGGGCGGGTGCCGGTAGCAATTGCTCGCGCTCGTAGTAGCGGATGGTCTCCACGGCGCACTCGGTGGCCTTGGCCAGTTCTCCGATCTTCATGGCAATCTCCAGGAAAGGGGCTTGACCCTATAGTGGCTACAGGGTGTTCACTTGGCAACAACCCGCTCTGTGGATACCTGCAGAGGTCAGCGCTCACGTTAAGGATGATTCCATGAACCAGCCTGTCAGCCCCGAACATCAGCATGACCACGGCCATGATCACGATCATGGCGACAAGGCGCACAGCCATGCCTCCCATGGTCACGGTTGCTGCAGCTCCAGCGCCGCGCCAGCCAGGGTGCAACTGACCGAGAGGGCCAGTGGACAGGCACGGCTCAGCCGTTTCCGTATCGAGGCCATGGACTGCCCCACCGAGCAGAGCCTGATCCAGGACAAGCTCGGCAAGCTGGCGGGCATCGAACAACTGGAATTCAACCTGATCAACCGCGTGCTCGGCGTGCGCCACACGCTGGAAGGTACTGCCCAGATCGAGCAGGCCATCGACAGCCTGGGGATGAAGGCCGAGCCTATGAGTGCTGAGGGTGATGATGCCCCAGCCGCGCCCCAGGCCCACAAGCCCCGTTGGTGGCCGCTCGCGCTATCGGGTGTGGCGGCGATTGCCGCCGAGCTCGTGCACTTCTCCGGCAAGGCTCCGGAGTGGGTCGTGGCGGTGTTGGCGCTGGCGGCCATCCTCGGCTGTGGCCTGGGCACCTACAAGAAGGGCTGGATCGCCCTGAAGAACCGCAACCTCAACATCAATGCGTTGATGAGCATCGCCGTGACCGGTGCCGTGCTGATCGGCCAGTGGCCGGAAGCGGCCATGGTCATGGTGCTGTTCACGGTCGCCGAACTGATCGAGGCACGCTCGCTGGACCGTGCCCGTAATGCCATCGGTGGGCTGATGCAACTGAGCCCGGACCTGGCCACGGTGCAGCAGGCTGACGGCCAATGGCGTGAGGTCGAGGTGCGGGATGTGGCTATCGGCGCCTTGGTGCGCGTGCGTCCCGGTGAACGCATCGGCCTGGACGGCGAAGTGGTCAGTGGGCAATCGAGCGTCGATCAGGCGCCGATCACCGGCGAAAGCCTGCCGGTCGAAAAGGCTGTCGGCGACAAGCTGTTCGCCGGCACCATCAACCAGGCCGGTGCCCTGGAGTACCGGGTCACTGCCGCGGCAGGGCAGTCGACCTTGGCGCGCATCATCAAGGCCGTCGAAGAGGCCCAAGGCGCCCGGGCGCCTACCCAGCGCTTCGTCGACCAGTTCTCGCGCATCTACACCCCGGCGGTGTTCGCGGTGGCCCTGGCGGTGGCGATCATCCCGCCGTTGTTCATGGCCGGCGCCTGGTTCGACTGGATCTACCGCGCGCTGGTGTTACTGGTCGTGGCTTGCCCGTGCGCCCTGGTGATCTCCACCCCGGTGACTATCGTCAGTGGCCTGGCGGCAGCGGCGCGCAAGGGCATCCTGATCAAGGGCGGCGTGTACCTCGAAGGCGGGCGCAAGTTGGACTTCCTGGCCCTGGACAAGACCGGCACCATCACCTATGGCAAGCCGGTACAAACCGACAGCAAGGTGCTCGACCCGTTGTTCGAAGGCCGCGCCCAGGCGTTGGCGGCAAGCCTGGCGGCGCGTTCCGACCACCCGGTGTCGGGCGCAATCGCCCAGCATGCCCAGGCGCAGGCCCTGGAGCTGAGCGACGTGCGTGAGTTCACCGCCCTGGCTGGTCGCGGCGTGCGGGGCGAGATCGACGGCACCCTGTACCACCTGGGCAACCATCGCCTGGTCGAGGAGCTGGGCCTGTGCTCGCCGGCTCTGGAGGCCGAACTGGACCAGCTCGAGCGCCAGGGCAAGACCGTCGTGCTGCTGCTCGATGGCTCAGGACCGCTGGCGCTGTTCGCCGTGGCGGACACGGTCAAGGACAGTAGCCGCCAGGCCATCGCCGAGCTGCATGCGCTGGGTATCAAGACTGTCATGCTGACCGGCGATAATCCCCATACCGCACAGGCCATCGCCGCCCAGGTGGGCATCGACCGCGCCGAGGGCAACCTGTTGCCTGCGGACAAGCTTGGCAGCATCGAGGCGCTGTATGGCCAAGGGCATCGTGTCGGCATGGTCGGTGATGGCATCAACGACGCGCCGGCCCTGGCCCGCGCCGAGATCGGCTTTGCCATGGCGGCGGCTGGCACCGACACCGCCATCGAGACCGCCGACGTGGCGCTGATGGACGATGACTTGCGCAAAATTCCCGCCTTCGTCAGGCTGTCGCGCCAAAGTGCGGCGATCCTGACGCAGAACATCGTTCTGGCATTGGGCATCAAGGCGATTTTCCTGGCGATCACCTTCGCGGGCATGGCAACCATGTGGATGGCGGTGTTCGCAGATATGGGCGTAAGCCTGCTGGTGGTGTTCAACGGCTTGCGCCTGTTGCGCAAATAGAGGTAACCCGATGCTGAGCGCCGAGCTCAAAGCCTTCTACATGGTGGCCCGCCTGGGCAGTATCACCTTGGCCGCGAAGAAGCTCGGGCTCAGCCAGCCCACGGTGACCACGCAGATCCGCAACCTGGAGAGCCAGTACGCGGTGGAGCTGTTCTACCGGGGTGGGCGGCGCCTGGTGTTGAGCGAGGAGGGCGGGCGGCTGTTGCCGATGGTCAAGGCCCTGTTGCAACAGGAGGCCGAGATCGAGTTCGAGCTGCGCAACAGTGGCCAGGCCCAGGGTGGTTTGCGCATCGCCGCCACCGCACCCTACTACATCCTCGATCTGGTGAAGATCTTTCGCGAGCGTCTGCCACAGGTGGAGCTGACCGTGGAAATCGGCAATTCCCAACAGGTGCTGGAGATGCTCGAGGACTACCGGGTGGACATCGCTGCCTCGTCCCAACTGGTGGAGGACAACCGCTTGGTACGCCGTGCGCTGGGCAGCGACCCGCTGGTGGTGGCGGTGCACCGCAACCACCCGCTGGCCCATCGCCAGGCGGTTTCCATCGACGCCTTGGCCGGGCACTGCCTGTTGATGCGTGAACCCGGTTCGACCACCCGCAAGCTGACCGAGCGCATGCTCGAGGAGGCCGGGATCAACGGTGGGACGCTGCTGGAAATCGGCAGCCGCGAATCGATCCGCGAGGCGGTGCTGCGCAACATCGGCATCAGCATCATTGCCCGCCATGAAGTGCCGCATAACCCTGAGCTGCGCGTGCTGACACTGGAGAATGCACCGGTGATGCACGAGTACCTGTACTGCCTCAAGGAGCGGCGTCAGGCCAGGTTGCCGGCGGCCTTCCTGGGCGTGGCGCAAGAGGTGGTTGGGTCACAGTTCTAGATCGGTGTTGGCTTCTTCGCGGGTAAACCCGCGAAAGGGCCGTTGAGTTCACTACAAAAATTCGTGAATGGCACTATCGGCAGCTTTTGCTTACCAGCCACATAACCTTCGCATTGAGTTCCTAGCATGGCCCCATCTGTTCGATGAGGCCCTGTCATGAACAACGCTATCCCCGCTCCGGGCGCACAAATGAAAGTGCGCAATATCCACAAGCGTTTCGGCGCCTTCACGGCCCTCAACGATGTCTCCCTGGACATCGCCGCCGGTGAGCTGGTCTGTCTGCTGGGCCCTTCCGGCTGTGGCAAGACCACGCTGCTGCGCTGCATCGCCGGTCTAGAGCGCCAGGACCGTGGCGAGCTGTACATCGGCGAGCGCGATATCTCCCACTTGCCGCCCCAGGCCCGTGACTACGGCATCCTGTTCCAGTCCTATGCGCTGTTCCCCAATCTGACCGTCGAGGCCAACATCGCCTATGGCCTGACCGGCAGCAGCCGCGAACAGGCCCGCCATCGTGTGGCGCAGATGCTCGAACTGGTCGGTCTCTCGGGCAGCGAGAAGAAATACCCCGGCCAGCTGTCCGGCGGCCAGCAGCAACGCGTGGCCCTGGCCCGCGCCCTGGCTCCGTCGCCTTCGCTGTTGTTGCTCGACGAGCCCATGTCGGCGCTCGATGCGCGTGTTCGCGAGCACCTGTGCGCCGAGCTGCGCCAACTGCAGCGCCAGCTGGGCATCACTACCTTGATGGTGACCCACAACCAGGACGAAGCCATGTTGATGGCCGACCGCATCGCCGTGATGAACAACGGTCAGGTCGAGCAGTACGCCACCCCGCAGGAAATCTACGACCAGCCCGCCACGCCGTTCGTGGCCGAGTTCGTCGGTCAGGGCAACTGGCTGCCCTTCCAGCGCAGCGGCGACAGCCATGCCCAGGTGGGTGGCATGAACATGCGCCTGGCCCCTGGGGCGGTGCACAGCAGCAGCGGCCGACTGTTCTGCCGCCCTGAGGCGATCACCGTCAACCCGGTGGTGCATGAGGAGAACCTGTTCCCGGCCATGGTCCAGGAGATCACCTTCCTGGGTAACCGCTGCCGCATGAGCTTCGAGCTCAAGGCCCTGCCTGGCCATTCGCTGCTGGCGGAGCTGGCGCCAGAGGCCATGCCACGCCTGGGGTCCCAGGACATCTGGGTGGCCTTGCCGCCGCGCAGCCTGCAGGTCTTTGCCTGAGATGGCCGCGCCCCTGTCCGTCGCGATCCCCCAGGCCAAGGCGGCACCACGCACTGGTGTCGCCCTGGGCGATCGACTCTTCGTCGTCGGCGGCAAGTGCTTGCTGCTGCTCCTGCTCATCCTCGCCGTACTGATGCCGCTGCTGGCGATCTTCTGGCGTGGCTTCAGTGGTGAAGCCGGTCAGGGTGGTGGCCTGGTCGCCGCCCGTGAACTGTTCGCCAGCGAGAACTTCCACTGGCTGTTGGGCAACAGCCTGAAGGTGGCCTTCAGTGTCGCGGCCATTGTCGTGCCGCTGGCCTATCTGTTCGCCTATGCCTTGCAACGCACGCTGATCCCCGCCAAGGGGCTGTGGCGAGGCATCTCGCTGCTGCCGCTGCTGGCACCGTCGATGCTGCCGGCGATCGCGCTGGTCTACCTGTTCGGCAACCAGGGCCTGCTGCGCGGGCTGCTGACCGATAACGTCTATGGCTTCTGGGGCATCGTGCTGGGCGAGGCGATCTACACCTTCCCCCATGCTTTGATGATCCTGCTGTCGGCCTTGTCGTTGGCGGATGCACGTCTGTTCGATGCCGCGTCGAGCATGGGCGCCGGGCCCTGGCGCGCGTTTCGCAGCATCACCTGGCCCGGCACGCGCCAAGCGGTTTTCGCCGCGTTCTGCCTAGTGTTCACCCTGACCATCACTGATTTCGGCGTACCGGTCGTGGTAGGAGGCGACTATCAGGTGCTGGCACTGGAAGCCTACAAGGCGGTGGTTGGCCAGCAGCAGTTCGGTCGGGGGGCGCTGATCGGCATGGTACTGCTGGTGCCGGCGCTGCTGAGCTTTACCGTCGATGCCTGGCTGCGCCGACGCCAGGGCGATGCCATGAGTGGCCGTGCCCAGGTGTTCCAGCCCCAGCCGTCGCGCCGCCGTGATGCGTGCTTCCTGGCCATCGTGCTGCTGGTCTGCGCGGTGCTGCTGGTGGTCATCGGTATGGCGGTGTACTCGTCGCTGGTCACATTCTGGCCGTACAACCTGTCGCTGTCGTTCAAGCACTACCTGTTCGACGACACTGCCGGTGGCGGCTGGCTGGCCTACCGCAACAGTGTAACCATGGCCCTGGCCACGGCATTGATCGGCAGCCTGGTGATCTTCACCGGCGCCTACCTGATGGAGAAGACCCAGGGCCAGCGCCTGCTCAACCAGTCCCTGCGTCTGCTGAGCTTCATTCCCATGGCGGTGCCGGGCCTCGTCCTGGGCCTGGGCTATGTGTTTTTCTTCAACCTCAACGGCAACCCGTTGCACGTGCTCTATGGCGGCATGGCGCTGTTGGTGGTGTGCACCATCGCCCACTACCTGACCACGGCGCAGATGACCGCGACCACTGCTCTGCGCCAGCTCGACGGTGAGTTCGAAGCCGCCGCGCTATCGCTCAAGGCGCCGCTGTACAAGCACTTCATGCGGGTGACCGTGCCGATCTGCCTGCCGGCGCTGCTGGACATCATCCGCTACCTGTTCGTCTCGGCGATGACCACCGTGTCGGCAGCGATCTTCCTGTACAGCCCCGACACCATCCTCGCCGCCGTCGCCGTGTTGAACATGGACGACGCCGGCAATGTGGGCGGCGCCGCCGCCATGTCCACCTTGATCCTGCTGACCAGCGCGACCGCTTCGCTGCTGCTGGCCGGTGCTTCCCGCGGCCTGCTGCGCCGCTCCCAGGCCTGGCGCCAGCGCGCGCCCGGCCATTGACCGACTGCCAACCCTGTAAGGAACCGCATCATGTTCAAGCCCCTCGCACTTGTCGCTGCCGTATCCGCCGTGTTCAGCCTGCAGGCTTCGGCCGCCGGGACCCAACTGACCGTCTACACCGCCCTGGAAGCCGAGCAGCTCAAGAGCTACAAGCAGGCCTTCGAGAAGGCCAACCCGGACATCGAGATCAAGTGGGTGCGTGACTCCACCGGTATCATCACCGCCAAGCTGCTGGCCGAAAAAGACCGCCCGCAGGCTGACGCGGTCTGGGGCCTGGCTGCCTCCAGCCTGGCCATCCTCGATCAGAACGGCATGCTCGAAGCCTACGCGCCCAAAGACCTGGGCAAGATCTCCGCCAACTACCGCGACGCCGCCAACCCACCTGCCTGGGTTGGCATGGACGTCTGGGCCGCCACCCTCTGCTTCAACACCGTTGAGGCCGAAAAGCAGGGCCTGAGCAAGCCGGTGAGCTGGCAGGACCTGACCAAGCCTGAGTACAAGGGCAAGATCGTCATGCCGAACCCGGCCTCGTCCGGCACCGGCTTCCTGGATGTCAGTGCCTGGCTGCAGACCTTCGGCGAGCCCCAGGGCTGGGCCTACATGGACGCCTTGCACCAGAACATCGGTCAGTACGTCCACTCCGGGTCCAAGCCATGCAAGCTGGCTGCGGCCGGTGAGTTCCCGATCGGTATCTCCTTCGAGTACCCGGCCGTGCAGCTCAAGCGCCAGGGTGCGCCGCTGGATATCGTCCTGCCCAAGGAAGGCCTGGGCTGGGAAATCGAAGCCACCGCGGTCATCAAGGGCTCGCCGAAGGCCGAGGCCGCCAAGCGCCTGGCCGACTTCTCGGCAAGCCCCGCGGCCATGGAGCTGTACAAGGAAAACTTCGCCGTGCTTGCCGCCCCTGGCATCGCCAAGCCGCAGACCGAGCTACCGGCGGACTACGAGCAGCGCCTGATCAAAAACGATTTCGCCTGGGCCTCGAAGAACCGCGACGAGATCCTGAGCGAGTGGCGCAAGCGTTATGACGGCAAGTCGGAGAAAGTCGCTCAGCAGTAATCGCGGCTAGTCTCTTGCGAGGGCCGCTGGCCCTCATTCGCGGGTAAACCCGCTGCCACAGGGATCATGCTGAACCTTGTGGCAGCAGGTTTACCCGCGAATGTATTGGTACCTAATTCTGGAGATGAGCAATGCCCACCCCCGAACAGATCATCCATACCACTTTCACCCTCTACGAACGCCACGGCGCCGACGACTACATCGGCGAGGCGATCACCCAGATCGAGCACATGTCCCAGGCCGCCGAATTGGCCATGGCCGAGGGCTTCGACGATGAAGTGGTGTTGGCCGCGTTCTTCCATGACATCGGCCATCTGTGCGGGGAGGGCGAAGGTGACATGGGCGGCTATGGGGTGGTCAGCCACGAGCGGATCGGGGCCGAGTACCTGCGTCGCTGCGGTTTCGGCGAGCGCATGGCGCGGTTGGTGCAGTACCACGTCGAGGCCAAGCGCTACCTGACCTTGCGCCAGCCGGGTTACTACGACCGCCTGAGCGAGGCGAGCCGGCGCACGCTCGAATATCAGGGCGGGGTGATGAACGATGCCGAGGCCGATGCGTTCGAGCAGGACCCGTTGTTCAAGGTCAGTCTGCGCATGCGCGAGTGGGACGAAATGGCCAAGGAAGTCGGGGTACCGGTGATCGACCTGGCGCTGCTCAAGGAAAAGGCCCTGGCGTTGCTCTGACGGACCCCTTCGCGGGTAAACCCGCACCCACATGGACCTGCATGTATCGCCTTGTGCGAACGACTCAAGCCTGTGGGAGCGGGTTTACCCGCGAAGGGATCTAGAGGTCGTTCACCAAGGTTTCGAGTTGCTCCTGCCGCTCGGCCTGGTTGACCCGCGCCCCAGGGTTGAGCGTCGACCACTGGGGGTGTGCCCGGGCGCGCTTGAGGGCCTCGGGCAGCTTGCCCTCACGCCAGGTTTTTTCATCCGGCTCGCCTAGGCGGATGCTGTCTTGCGCGGCATGCCCGCGGCTGTCGAGCGCCACCCTCAACTGTTGTTGGCGCAGCGCCAGCAGGCGCAGCACTGTGTCGTCCACGGTCAGCTCGCGCTGGCCTTTGAGCTTGCCCATCAGGCGCGACCCGTAGTTGCGCGCCGTTTGCAGTGCGCCGCCGGCAATGGCCCCGGCCAGGGCGGCGGCGCCCAGGGTCAGGCCGCCCACCAGCAGGTCCACGCCGGCCCCGGCGGCAGCCCCGGCCGCCACGCCGCTGCCCAGGCGCACGCCTAGCAGCTTCAGGGTCTCCGGGTTGAACAGGTCATCCCCCCAGCGCCCGTCGAGCAAGGGCAGTTCGCCGGCATGGGCGTCGTCGCGACGGAAGGCATAGAGCTTGAGCAGCGCTTCGACGCAGCGTTGCTCGTGCTGGCGCACCTCATGACGCAGGGCTTCGATGGCTTGGGCTTCGGCGGCAGGTTCGGCTTCGACGCTGCGTCGGCAGGCGGCGCAGTCGAGCAGCAACTCGGCGATCAAGCGCTTGGCACTTTGCTGGCGTGCCTTGCGCTGGGCCTGCTGGTCGTCGATCAGGCGTTGCAGGGCGGGGCGGGCGTCCTCGAGCAGCAGGGCCAGGCTCTCGTACAGGCGCCGTTCGCCATCCTCGGGCGGCGCCACGCTGTCGAACCGCACCAGGGCGTGCAGACCAAGACGGGCGAGGGCTTCGCGCCACTGAGGCTCGCGATGCTGCTGGCTGGCGACGAAGTTGAGCACGGGCAGCAAGGGCTTGCCGCAACTGGCCAGGACTTCCAGCTCATCGCGGTACTTGGCCAGCACCGGCTCGCGGGCATCGATGACATAGAGCCCGGCATCGCTCGCCAGCAGTTGGCGCAGGACCTTGGCTTCCTGTTCGAAACGCTGGCGCGCCTCGCTGCCCTGGAGAAACCGCTCCAGCCGTGCCGGGCCGTCCAGGCGTTCGCCGGGGCGTTCCAGGCGTTCCAGGTAGTCGAGCAGGGCGATGGCATCTTCCAGGCCGGGCGTGTCGTACAGCTCCAGCAGCGGCACGCCATCCACCGACAGCCGCGCGCCCTCCACGTGGCGGGTGGTGCTCGGCCGGTGGGAGACCTCGCCGAAGCTGACGTCACGGGTCAGGGTGCGCAGCAGTGAGGTCTTGCCGACATTGGTGTGGCCGACCACGGCCAGCTTCAGGGGCTCAGTCATGGCCGTGCTCCAACCAGGTCATGGGCGAGGTGTCGGCGTGGGGCAGGCCGACGCGATCCAGGGCGTCATGCCAGTCACCCAGGCGATCGGCGTCCAGCGGCTCGCCTGGGAGGGCCTGGAGCAGCCAGATGCGTGTGGCCCCTGCGTTACGTGCCAGTTCGGCCAGCAGCGCGAGGCTGCCACGGTCAGGCGAGCGACGGGGGTCGCAGGCGATGGCCAGGCGGGCTGGCGGGAAGCGGCTCAGTTGCTCCAGCAGCTTGTTGCGCGATTCGCGGCTGTCCAGCACGCCTGCGTTGGCCACGCACTTGGGCAGGCTGGGCGGCCAGGGGCGCTGGTCATCCAGCTCCAGGCCGACCAGCACGGCGCCGCCATCCTGGACGTCCAATTGGGCGGCCTGGAACGCGTGCAGGGCATCAGGCGCGGCATCCTGCACGCCGAGCCGTTCGCTGCTGGGCATCAACACCTCGCGCAGGTGGCTGTAGCCGGGCAGGTTCAGGTCCAGGTTCAAGCGCGCGCGACCCTGGCGCCAGCGCCACAGGCAGAGCAGGGCGAGCAACAGGCGCGGCAGCAATCCGTACACCAGCACCACGCCGAGCAACCAGCTGGCCCAGGCCTGGCGTGCCAGGTCGAGCGCGGGCAGGGTGTCGCCGCTGGCGCGGATCAGGGTTTCGTCGGGCACGGCGAAGCCCAGCAGCGAGGGCAGAGCGCCGAGGGCCTGGGTCAGATGGATGAACGGTTCGGCGGCGAGCAGGGTGGTTTCCCAGACGAAGCCGTAGCGCCGGGTGGCCAGCAACGCCAGAAGCATGCCCACTGCGGCGACCATTGCCAGCAGCCACAGGCCATGCACCAGCGCGCCGAGCAGCCAGCGGTTGAGCCGTTGGCGTTGCAGCATCACCAGCAGGGCCGGGGCCAGGTGCGCGGCCTGAGCATCACGGGCCAGGCGTTCGCTGAGCCATAGCCACAGGCGCCCAAGGCCGGCGTCGTGCTCGCCTGCCAGCAACAGCCCGGCGGCCCAACCCAGCAGCATCAACAGGTTCAGCCCCAGCAGGCTGCCCAGGGCCCAGAACACATTCACCGGGCGCTGCCCGTCGCCCAGGGCCGCCAGCCCCAGGCTGGCGCCGCTGAGAGCGGCCAGTACCATCAGGGCCAGCAAGGCTAGGCGCGCGCCCTGTTTCCAGTGGCGCAGGGCCTGGGTCATACCATCGCGTTCGGCCAGCCACAGCGCGCGCGTTTCGATGCGCGCCGCCAGGTCGCCGCCTTGTTGGCGGGCGCGGCGGTTGGCTTCCTGATCCTCCAGGGTGCCGGCCTGTTCCTCGCGCAGGCGCACCGCTTCGGTGAGCCAGCGTTTGTCGAATAGGGTGGGTGCAGTCACGAGCTCTTCCATTGCACAAGTCAGGGCAAAGCATAACCCAGGCGTCGGGTGCTATCCTCGCCACCATGAATACATCACTCCCCCTCAGCCTGATCGCGGCGCTCGCCGAGAACCGTGTGATCGGCATCGACAACACCATGCCCTGGCACCTGCCGGGGGACTTCAAGTACTTCAAGGCCACCACCCTGGGCAAGCCCATCATCATGGGGCGCAAGACCTGGGATTCGCTGGGCCGCCCCTTGCCGGGTCGCCTGAACATCGTGGTCAGCCGCCAGCCGGGCCTGCAATTGCAGGGCGCCGAGGTGTTTCCCTCGCTGGAGGCAGCTCGGGTACGGGCCGAGCAGTGGGCGCGGGAACAGGGCGTCGGCGAACTTATGTTGATCGGCGGGGCGCAGTTGTACGGGCAGGCGCTGGAGAAGGGCTTGGTCAGCCGCATGTACCTGACCCGGGTGGAGCTGTCGCCGGAGGGGGATGCGTGGTTCCCTGAGTTCGACAAGGCTCACTGGCGTTTGGTGTCGAGTGAGCCGCAGGCCGAGGAAGACAAGCCTGCGTATCACTTCGAGGTGTGGGACAAGGTTTGAGATGGCTGGGCTGCATTGCAGCCCTTCGCAGGTGAACTCGCTTCCCAAGGATCACCGCCAACCTTGTGGGAGCGGGGTTGTCCGCGAAGCAGTCGCCCCTTCAGCGTTTTTCAGGAATGGCTCAGCTCGGCATGGGCATCATCGGCCAGCACCTGCTGGTCGGTCTGCTTGAGCAATTGGCTGGTGACCACGCCTGCGGTCATCGAGCCGTTCACGTTCAATGCAGTGCGGCCCATGTCGATCAGCGGCTCCACGGAAATCAGCAACGCCACCAGCTCCACCGGCAGGCCCATGGCGGGCAGCACGATCAGCGCAGCGAAGGTCGCGCCGCCGCCTACACCGGCCACACCTGCCGAGCTGAGGGTGACGATGGCCACCAAGGTGGCGATCCACAGCGGGTCGAAGGTATCGATGCCCACCGCCGGTGCGACCATCACCGCCAGCATGGCCGGGTACAGGCCGGCACAGCCGTTCTGGCCGATGGTGGCGCCGAACGAGGCGCTGAAGCTGGCGATGGACGGCGGCACGCCCAGGCGCCGGGTCTGCGCTTCGATGTTCAGCGGGATGCTCGCTGCGCTCGAGCGGCTGGTGAAGGCAAAGGTCAGTACAGGCCAGACCTTGCGCAGGAAGCGCAGCGGGCTGACGCCGGTCGCGGCCAGGATCACGCCATGCACCACGAACATCAGCCCCAGGCCGAGGTACGACACCACCACGAAGCTGCCCAGCTTGAGGATGTCCTCGAGGTTGGAGCTGGCGACCACCTTGGCCATCAGCGCCAGCACGCCATAAGGTGTGAGCTTCATCACCAGGCGCACCAGGCGCATCACCCAGGCCTGTAGGGTATCGATGGCCGCCAAGGCGCGGTTGCCCTTGTCGGCGTCATCCTTGATCAGTTGCAAGGCGGCCAGGCCCAGGAACACAGCGAAGATGACCACGCTGATGATCGAGGTCGGCTTGGCCCGCGCCAGGTCACCCACCGGGTTGGTGGGGATGAACGACAGCAGCAACTGCGGGATGTTGAGGTCGGCGACCTTGCCCGCGTAGTCGCTGTGGATGGTTTGCAGGCGCGCGGTTTCCTGGGCGCCGGCCACCAGGCCGTCGGCGCTCAGGCCGAAGAGGTTGGTCAGGGTGATGCCGATCAGCGCGGCGATCGCGGTGGTCAGCAATAGGGTGCCGATGCTCAGCACGCTGATCCGGCCAAGGGAGGATGCGTTGTGCAGGCGAGCCACGGCGCTGAGGATCGAGGCGAAGATCAGCGGCATCACGATCATCTGCAACAGGCCCACGTAACCGTTGCCGACCAGGTCGAGCCAGGCGATCGTCGCCTTGAGCACCGGATGGCCCGCGCCATAGAGCGTGTGCAGCACCAGGCCGAACGATACGCCCAGCACCAGGCCGAGCAGGACTTTCCGGGCCAGGCTCCAGTCGGTACGGCGGGTTTGCGAAAGGCCCAGCAGCAAGACCAGGAAGGCCAGCAGGTTGAGTGACAACGGCAGGTTCATTGAAGCTCCAGGGTAAAGCACAAGAGGCATCGCCTCTGATTGAGCGATTGCGAACGCAAATGCTAACAGCCTGAAAACAAACGAATTTATACCCAAATAGAATGTGCTTAGTCGTTTCTGGAATATAAAGGCGTCGCGCCTGGAACATCGCGTGGCGCGTGGAGAAGGTTCGACGTCGTTGTCGGGCCCTTGTGGTGGCGGGGGTTTGTCTAGCGTTGCAGGTCCACTGTTCAGGAGAACTTGCAATGAAGTCTGCTCCGAAAGTACTCGCGGCGGGCCTGGCCCTGCTGCTGAGCGTCGAGACCTGGGCCACCGAGCTCAAGCACTGGCCCGCAGAGGCCGCCAAGCAGTTGGACAGCATGATCGCCGCCAATGCCAACAAAGGTAACTACGCGGTGTTCGACATGGACAACACCAGTTACCGCTTTGACCTGGAAGAGTCCCTGCTGCCGTTCATGGAAAACAAAGGGCTGATCACCCGCGACAAGCTCGACCCCTCCCTGAAGCTGATCCCGTTCAAGGACACCGCTGATCACAAGGAGAGCCTGTTCAGTTACTACTACCGCCTCTGCGAAATCGACGACATGGTCTGCTACCCCTGGGTGGCCCAGGTGTTTTCGGGCTTCACCCTCAAGGAACTGAAGGTGCAGGTCGATGAGCTGATGGCCTCCGGCAAGCCGATCCCGACCACCTATTACGACGGCGACCAAGTCAAGCAGATGGAGGTGCAGCCGCCGAAGGTCTTCACCGGGCAGACCGAGCTGTACAACAAGCTGATGGAGAACGGGATCGACGTGTATGTGATCTCCGCAGCATCCGAGGACCTGGTGCGCATGGTCGCCTCCGATCCCAAGTACGGCTACAACGTCAAACCGCAGAACGTGATTGGCGTCAGCCTGTTGCTCAAGAACCGCACCACCGGGCAATTGACCACGCCTCGCAAGCAGATCAGCGAAGGCAACTACGACGCCAAGGCGAATCAGGACCTGGAGCTGACGCCCTACCTGTGGACCCCGGCCACCTGGATGGCAGGTAAACAGGCCGCCATCCTCACCTACATCGACGAATGGAAAAAACCCGTGCTAGTCGGTGGCGACACCCCCACCAGCGATGGCTACATGCAGTTTCACAGCGTCGATGTGAACAAGGGCGGCATCCATCTGTGGGTCAACCGCAAGGCCAAGTACATGGACCAGATGAACGGGATGATCGCCAAGAACGCAGCGGCCCAGGCCAAGGAAGGGCTGCCGGTGACGGCGGACAAGAACTGGGTGATCGTGACGCCGGAGCAGATTCAGTAGTGCTTGTCTTGCTTGTTCCGGTTCGCGGGTAAACCCGCTTCCACAAAGGTTCAATGGCTGTGGGGCGGGGTAGCCGCGAAGGGCTACCGCAGGCAAAAAAAACCGGCGCACGGGGCGCCGGTTTTTTATGCCTTCAGGCCTTACAGCCCTTCGAGCATCGCCTTGTTGCGCACAGCGCCTTTGTCGGCGCTGGTGGCCAACAGGGCGTAGGCCTTCAGGGCGGTGGTCACCTTGCGTGGGCGGGCTTCGGCAGGCTTCCAGCCTTTCTTGTCCTGCTCGATGCGACGGTGGGCCAGTTCCTCGTCGCTGACCAACAGGTTGATGGTGCGGTTAGGGATGTCGATGAGGATCTTGTCGCCGTCGCGCACCAGACCGATGGCGCCGCCTGCGGCAGCTTCCGGCGAGGCGTGGCCGATCGACAGGCCCGAGGTGCCGCCTGAGAAGCGGCCGTCGGTGAGCAGGGCGCACGCTTTGCCCAGACCTTTGGACTTCAGGTACGAAGTCGGGTAGAGCATCTCTTGCATGCCCGGGCCGCCTTTGGGGCCTTCGTAGCGAATGATCACCACATCGCCGGCCTTCACTTCGTCGGCCAGGATGCCGCGCACGGCGCTGTCCTGGCTTTCGAAGATCTTCGCGTTGCCTTCGAACACCAGGATCGAGTCATCGACACCGGCGGTCTTCACCACACAGCCGTCCAGGGCGATGTTGCCGTACAGCACGGCCAGGCCGCCTTCCTGGGAGTAGGCGTGCTCGACGCTGCGGATGCAGCCTTCGGCGCGGTCGGCGTCCAGGGTGTCCCAACGGGTCGATTGGCTGAAGGCGGTCTGGGTCGGGATGCCGGCAGGGCCTGCCTTGAAGAAGGTGTGTACCGCTTCGTCATCGGTCTGGGTGATGTCCCACTTGGCGATGGCTTCTTCCATGCTGCGGCTGTGCACGGTCGGCAGGTCGGTGTGCAGCAGGCCGCCACGGGCCAGTTCGCCGAGGATACTGATGATGCCGCCGGCGCGGTGCACGTCTTCCATGTGGTACTTCTGGATGTTCGGCGCCACCTTGCACAGCTGCGGGACTTTACGCGACAGGCGATCGATGTCGCGCAGGTCGAAGTCCACCTCCGCTTCCTGGGCGGCGGCCAGCAGGTGCAGGATGGTGTTGGTCGAACCGCCCATGGCGATGTCCAGGGTCATGGCGTTCTCGAACGCCTTGAAGCTGGCGATGCTGCGCGGCAGGACGGACGTGTCGTTCTCGCCGTAGTAGCGTTTGCACAGCTCCACGATGGTGCGGCCAGCGGTCAGGAACAGCTGTTCGCGGTCGGCGTGGGTGGCCAGGGTGGAGCCGTTGCCCGGCAGGGCCAGGCCCAGGGCTTCGGTCAGGCAGTTCATCGAGTTGGCGGTGAACATGCCGGAGCACGAACCGCAGGTCGGGCAGGCGCTGCGCTCGTACTCGGCGACTTTCTCGTCGCTGGCGGACGAGTCGGCGGCGATGACCATGGCGTCGACCAGGTCCAGGCCGTGGCTGGCCAGCTTGGTCTTGCCGGCTTCCATCGGGCCGCCGGAGACGAAGATCACCGGGATGTTCAGGCGCAGGGCGGCCATCAGCATGCCGGGGGTGATCTTGTCGCAGTTGGAGATGCACACGATGGCGTCGGCGCAGTGGGCGTTGACCATGTATTCCACGGCGTCGGCGATGATTTCGCGGCTCGGCAGGGAGTACAGCATGCCGTCATGGCCCATGGCGATGCCGTCGTCGACCGCGATGGTGTTGAATTCCTTGGCCACGCCACCGGCGCGTTCGATTTCGCGGGCGACCAGCTGGCCCAGGTCCTTCAGGTGCACGTGGCCTGGGACGAACTGGGTGAACGAGTTGGCGATGGCGATGATCGGTTTCTTGAAATCTTCGTCCTTCATCCCGGTGGCGCGCCACAGGGCACGGGCGCCGGCCATGTTGCGGCCCTGGGTGGAAGTCTTGGAACGATAATCAGGCATGAAGCACTCCTGGCGGCTTAATCAGGTCACAAAATGGGGAGTGAGCTTGTCTTTCCTTTGCGCCGAAGGCCGGTTGCCGCTGGCACGGATGAGGCCGAAAGCGTCACGGGATCGCCGTGTGCTCGACCAGAGCTCATAAACCCGCCGGGGATGTCTGGCGATGAATAGGCCGATTCTACACCGCTGGCGCGGCGAGGGAATGGTTCAGGTACAGGTGGTGCGTTTTGAGCTTGGAGCTAGAGCTTGGAGCTACAAGCTGCAAGACGGGGCGGTGGGGCTACCCTCTTGCAGCTTGCAGCTTGCAGCTTGCAGCGGTCAGCTGTTGGGCAGCAGGCGGCAGGTGATGCTCTTGATGTAGCGGGTCTCGGGGATCGCTGGGTGCACGGGGTGGTCTGGGCCTTGGCCGCCGCGTTCGAGCAACTGCAGGTTGCGGTCCAGGTGGCGGGCGCTGGTCAGCAGGATGTTGTGCAGGTCGTCCTCGGGCAGGTGCATCGAGCAGGAGGCGCTGACCAGGATGCCGTCCTTGGTGAGCATGCGCATGGCTTGCTCGTTGAGGCGACGATAGGCTGCCTCGCCGTTTTTCAGGTCCTTCTTGCGTTTGATGAAGGCGGGTGGGTCGGCGATGATCACGTCGAAGCGTTCCTCGGCGGCCTTGAGCTCGCGCAGGGCCTCGAACACGTCGCCTTCGATGCAGGTCAGCTTCTCGCTGATGCCGTTGAGTGCGGCGTTGCGCTCGACGCCGTCGAGGGCGAAGCCCGAGGCATCGACGCAGAACACTTCGCTGGCGCCGAACACACCGGCCTGCACGCCCCAGCCACCGATGTAGCTGAACAGGTCCAGTACACGCTTGCCCTTGACGTAGGGGGCCAGGCGCGCGCGGTTCATGCGGTGGTCGTAGAACCAGCCGGTCTTCTGGCCATCACGCACTGGCGCTTCGAACTTCACGCCGTTCTCCTGCAGCGGGACCCAGTCCGGGACTTCCCCGTAGACCGTCTCGACATAGCGCTCCAGGCCTTCGGCATCGCGGGCGGCGGAGTCGTTCTTGAACAGGATGCCGCTGGGCTTGAGCACCTGAACCAATGCGGCGATCACATCGTCCTTGTGCGCCTCCATGGTGGCCGAGGCCAGTTGGACCACCAGCCTGTCGTAGAAGCGGTCCACCACCAGGCCCGGCAGCAGGTCGGAGTCGCCGTAGACCAGACGGTAGCAGGGCTGGTCGAACAGGCGCTCGCGCAGGGACAGGGCGACATTGAGGCGGTGAACCAGCAGCGACTTGTCCAGGGGCAGCTTGGCGTCACGGGACAGCAGGCGCGCGCAGATGAGGTTGTTCGGGCTCATGGCCACCACGCCCAGGGGCTTGCCGTTGGCGGCTTCGAGGATGGCCTGCTGACCGGCCTTCAGGCCTTGCAGCGGGGTCGCGGCAACATCGACTTCATTGCTGTAGACCCACAGGTGGCCGGCGCGCAGGCGGCGGTCGGCATTGGCTTTGAGGCGAAGGCTGGGCAGGGACATGACGTCGCTCCGGGAAAAAAGAGCGGGATTATAGCGTGTTGGCCATGCGCTGAGCGTTGCCCCGTCGGTTTTCCGCTGCCCGGACAGGCGCTTTTTCGGGTCAACCCCTCCCACAGGGTTCAGTGGTGTCCAGCAACACCGCTTAGCCTGTGGGTACGGGGTTGCCCGCGCCTCAGGCCAGCGCCTTGACCAGCTGTTCGCTGAATGCCGGAATATCGTCGGGCTTGCGGCTGGTGATCAGGTTGCCATCCACCACTACGGCGTCGTCGACCCACTCGCCGCCAGCATTGCGGATGTCGTCCTGCAGGGTCTTGTAACTGGTCAGCCGGCGCCCCTTGGCCAGGCCACAGGAGACCAGCAGCCAGGCGCCATGACAGATTACGGCGAGCGGCCTGCGCGCCGAATCATGGCTTTTCACCAGATTCTGGGCGGCCGGGATGATTCGGATGGTGTCGGAGTTCTGCACACCGCCTGGCAGCACCAGGGCGTCGTACAGGTCCAGGCTGGCGCCTTCGAAGGTGGCGTCCACGGCGAACTCATCAGCGGGTTTGTCATGGTTCCAGCCGCGCACCGTGCCTTCCTTGTCGCTCAGGATATCGACCACCGCGCCGTTGCGTTCCAGGGCCTCGCGCGGGCCGGTCAATTCCACCTGCTCGAAGCCATCGGTGACCAGGAAAGCCACGCGCTTGCCGTTCAGTATTGCACTCATGGGAAGTTCTCCTTTGAGGGTGGGGCTTGAGAAAGGAGGCCGGTGGCGTGAGGTTAAAGTTCCGGCGCGATGCGCCAGTGGTGGATGCCCTGCCGGGCGGACGACGGTAGAATTCGCCGTCCTCAATGTATGTGTGCACCATGTCCCAGGAACTCAGCCCCGAACAGATCCAGCAGGTCCTGCAAGGAATCAGCATCGCGCCGCAACCGCAGATCATGGTCGATCTGCAGTTCGAGCAGTACATGCCTGACCCGGACCTGGACACCATCTGCCGGCTGATCGCCCAGGATCCGGGGCTCTCGGGGGCCTTGCTCAAACTGGTGAATTCCCCGCACTTCGGGCTGGCCGACAAGGTCGGTTCGATCCAGCGCGCCGTGGCGCTGTTGGGCAGCAGTTCGATCATCAACCTGATCAACGCCCTGTCGATCAAGGGCGAGATGAGCGATGAAACCATCGTCACGCTCAATCGCTTCTGGGACACCGCCCAGGACGTGGCCATGACCTGCCTGACCCTGGCCAGGCACGCTGACATTCCGGCCGTGGACGAAGCCTATACCCTGGGCCTGTTCCATGATTGCGGCGTGCCGCTGATGCTCAAGCGCTTCCCCGACTACATGAGCGTGCTGGAAACCGCCTATGCCCAGGCCAGCGAGCAGACACGGGTGGTGGACACCGAAAACCGCATGTTCAACACCAACCATTCGGTGGTGGGGTACTACACCGCCAAGTCCTGGCGCTTGCCGGAGCACATCACGGCGGCCATCGCCAACCATCACAATGCCCTGGCGGTGTTTCGCGACGACGCTTCGCGCGATACTCAACTGAAGAACCTGCTGGCGGTGTTGAAGATGGCCGAGCACATCTGCGCCTCTTACCGGGTGCTGGGCAACCAGGCCGAAGACCATGAGTGGCAGGCGGTCGGCCCCTTGGTGCTCGACTACATCGGCCTGTCGGAGTACGACTTCGAGCACCTCAAGCAAACCATTCGCGAATTGGGCGGACACTGAAAGACCATGCCGGAACTACCTGAAGTCGAGACTACCCGGCGCGGTATCGCGCCTTACCTGGAAGGTCAGCGGGTCAGCCGCGTGGTGGTGCGTGACCGGCGCCTGCGCTGGCCGATCCCGGAGGACCTGGATGTGCGTCTTTCCGGGCAGCGTATCGTTACCGTCCAGCGGCGCGCCAAGTACCTGTTGATCAATGCCGAGGTCGGCACCTTGATCAGCCACCTGGGCATGTCGGGCAACCTGCGCCTGGTGGAGCAGGGCTTGCCGGTGGCCAAGCACGAGCACGTAGACATCGAGCTGGAGTCGGGGCTGGCCCTGCGCTACACCGACCCGCGTCGTTTCGGCGCGATGCTCTGGAGCCTGGACCCGCTCAATCATGAGTTGCTCGTGCGTCTGGGGCCGGAGCCGCTGACCGACCTGTTCGATGGCGAGCGGTTGTTCCAGCTTTCCCGTGGGCGGAGCATGGCGATCAAGCCGTTCATCATGGACAACGCCGTAGTGGTGGGGGTGGGCAACATCTACGCTACCGAGGCGCTGTTCGCGGCCGGCATCGACCCGCGGCGCGAGGCCGGAGGCGTCTCCCGGGCGCGTTATGTGAGGTTGGCGATCGAGATCAAGCGGGTGCTGGCGGCGGCGATCGAGCAGGGCGGCACGACGCTGCGCGACTTCATCGGGGGCGACGGGCAGCCGGGTTACTTCCAGCAGGAGTTGTTCGTGTATGGGCGCGGGGAGCAGCCATGCAAGGTCTGCGGCACAACGCTCAGGGAGGTGAAGCTGGGGCAGCGGGCCAGTGTGTACTGCCCGCGCTGCCAGCGCTGATCATCCATGGGGCCGCCTTGCGGCCCTTCGCGGGTGAACCCGCTCCCACCTGTCTTGCACAGGGTCTCCAGAACTCTGCTGTGCTTGTGGGCGCGAGCTTCAGGCCTTGCCGGTGATCCGCTTGTACTTTTCCATCAGCTCGTCGTGGGTCTCCGGGTGAGCTTCATCCAGAGGGATGCAGTCGACCGGGCAGACCTGCTGGCACTGCGGCTCGTCGTAGTGACCTACGCACTGGGTGCACAGGTTCGGGTCGATCACGTAGATCTCTTCGCCTTGGGAGATGGCGGCGTTCGGGCACTCGGGTTCGCAGACGTCGCAGTTGATGCAATCGTCGGTGATGATCAGGGACATGGGGGCTCCGGCCGGGGCTCTTGGCCCGGGCATGTATCAAACCAGTGGGCACAATTGTGCCGCATTCGCGCCCGCAGTGCACGCCGGCGCGATGATCAGGCGGTGGGTGTCACTTCTTGAAGCGTAGGGTCAGCGCCTCGGCCACCACCGGGTGGACGAATTTGCTGATGTCGCCACCCAGGGCGGCGATTTCCCGGACCAAGGTCGAGGAAATGAACGAGTAGCGCTCCGAGGGCGTCAGGAACAGGCTTTCGACGTCCGGCGCCAGTTGCCGGTTCATGTTGGCCAGCTGGAACTCGTACTCGAAGTCCGAGACCGCACGCAGGCCGCGCAGGAAGACATTGGCACCCTGCTCCTTGGCGAAATGCGCCAGCAGGCTGGAGAAACCGATGACCTCGACATTGGGCAGGTGCTTGGTGACCTCACGGGCCAGCTCCACGCGTTGTTCCAGCGGGAACAGCGGGTTTTTCTTCGGGCTGGCGGCGACTGCGATGATCACGTGATCGAACAGACGCGAGGCGCGCTCGACCAGATCGCCGTGGCCTTTGGTAATGGGGTCGAAAGTACCCGGGTACAACACTCGGTTCATCGCGTCATCCTGGCTGGAGTGCGTTGGGGAGTCGGATGGTAGCGCAGCGACTGCTGCCCGGCCAAGTCGCACGGCCGAATGAGGGCACTATAGACAGCCCGGCCATGCATTGTCATGTGCCCCGTGCCAGGCGGGTGGCCAGGGCATCGCTGAGCTGGGCGGCGAGGGCGTAGACCGACAATTGCGGGTTGGCGCCAATGCTGGTGGGGAACAGCGAGCCGTCGTGGATCGACAGGTTCTCCAACTGGTGGTGCCGCCCCAGGCTGTCGCACACGGCCTGGCGTGGATCCTCGCCCAGGGCGCAGCCGCCCATCACGTGGGCACTGCCCAGGCGCGTGCGAAACGGCTCCAGGCGCAATTCGTCGATCAAGGCCTGCGCCTGGGGCAGGTCGGTGGTGTAGCGGGCATCGCTGTGCACCGGCATCACCTGGGTAGCGCCGGCGGCGAACTGGATGCGCGCCATGCTCAGGTAGGCCCGGCGCAGGCCATCGCGCAGGTAGTCGGTGACGGGGTAGTCGAGCACCGGCGAGCCGTCGCTGCGCAGCTCCACCTGGCCGCCCTGGCTCTGGGGGTGGAAACCATCGCGTAGCAACGCCAGCATGACATGGGTATGCGGCAGCCCAGCCATGCGTCGTGCGCTTTCCTGGCCATGGCCGCCCAGCAGCGTGCTCGCCAGCGCCGGGTGCAGCGGCGGCACTTCAAGTTTGTAGCCGATCGGCCCATCGACACCGTCGCGCCATTGGAAGTGGTCGCTGTAGATGGACTGAGGCGCGCCATAGAACGGATCGATGCGCTCGTCGAACAAGGCTGCGCTGAAATTGACCAGGTGCAGGAAGGTGCGCTTGCCCAGCCGTCGGTGCGGGTCGGGCGCCTCGGAGCGCAGCAGCAGGGCCGGGCTGTTGATGCCGCCGCCGGCCAGCACATAGTGTCGTGCGCGGACCCGTACCTGGTGCCCGGTCGGCGCCACGCCCTGGCGGTCCAGGGCCTGGCACAGCAGTTGGGTGATGCGCTTGCCGTCATGTTCGAATCGCTGCGCACGGGCCAGGTAGAGCAACTCGCCGTGATTGTCGAGGGTGGCCGGAATGCTGGTCACCAGCATCGATTGCTTGGCGTTGACCGGGCAACCCATGCCGCAGTAGCCCAGGTTCCAGCAGCCGCGCACATTGCGCGGGATCACTGCCCACCGGTAGCCGAGCACCTCGCAGCCCCGGCGCAGCACGTCGTTGTTGGGGTTAGGCGGCAGGGCCCAGGGGCTGATGCCCAGGCGTTGCTCGATGCGCTCGAACCAGGGGCGCAGGTCTTCGCTGGCGAGCCCTTTGACGCCGTGCTCCCGGGCCCAGTGCTCGAGGGTTTGCTCAGGCGTGCGGAAACTCGAGGTCCAGTTGACCAAGGTAGTACCGCCCACGGCGCGTCCCTGGAGGATGGTGATGGCGCCATCCTTGCTCATGCGCCCGAGCCCTTCCTGGTACAACTGGGCGTAGGCCTCGCTTTCCTGCAGATGGAAATCGCTGCTGGTCTTGAGCGGGCCTTCCTCGATCAGCAGCACCTTGAAACCTGCGGCGCTGAGCAGCTCCGCGCTGGTGGCGCCGCCAGCGCCACTGCCGATCACGGCGATGTCGGCCTCCAGCGTCAGGTCCTGGTCCAGACGCGAACCATCGTGGGTGATCCAGCCTCGGGCGAGGCCTTGGCGAAACGGGTCGGCGACAGGCATGGGCAAGACTCTTGGTCAGATCTTCGGTGGGCCGGGGTAGCCGCAGGCCGCCCAGGCCTCGGGGCGTTCGTACCAGGCCATGAGCAGCAGTTGCAGCAGCGAGGCGTGGCCCATGCGCAGCATGTCCAGCGAACTGTCGCGCCAGCGCCGCAAGAAGGTGTTCACCTGGGCACTGCTGGCGCTTTCCCACCCCCCCCAAATACCCGTCAACGGCCCACGGGTCAGCGGCAGGCTGAGCACGTCGAACAACTGGCGGGTGAGCTTGAGCATTTCAGGCGAGAGCGCTGCCAGCGTGTGATCCAAGCTGTGCAGCACCAGTGCTTCGCTGGCCTGGGTGCCGGCGAGCACCACCGGAATCACTGCAGCCAGCATCGGCAAGTCGTCTTCGCGCAGTACCGAGAAACCTGCGGCGGAGGTCTGCGGCGCACAGCCGATCAGGCTGGCGGTGCTCAGGAAAACGCTGGCGCCCAGGCTGAACCGAAGTAGGTCTCGGCGGTGCATGGCATCACCTCGCTCAACGGATGAACAGCTTGAAGATCAGGCGCTGCAAGGCTTTGCCATAAGGGGGATAGATCAGCCGGGCGGTGTTGAGGCGTTGCTTGGCCAGCACGGCCTTGGCCTTGCTGAAGGTCAGGAAGCCTTCATGACCATGGTAGTGGCCCATGCCCGAGGGGCCGATGCCGCCAAAGGGAAGGTCGTCCTGGGCCACATGCAGCAGCGTGTCGTTCAGGCACACGCCGCCGGAATGGGTGTTGCGCAGCACATGGGCTTGCTCGGCGCGGTCGTAGCCGAAGTAGTACAGCGCCAGGGGCCTCGGGCGCTGGTTGATGTAGGCCAGCGCCTGGTCGAGGCTGTCGTAGGGCACCAGGGGCAGCAAGGGGCCGAAGATCTCGTCCTGCATCACCTGCATGTCGTCATTCACCGCCATCAGCACGTGGGGCGGCAGGCGACGGCCCTGGCGGGGCTCGTCGGCATACAGGTCGAGCACCCGGGCGCCCTTGTCGCGGGCATCGGTGAGCAGCCGCTCCAGGCGTTGCAGTTGCCGGGAGTTGATGATGGCGCTGTAGTCGGAGTTGTCGGCGATGCGCGGGTACAGGCGGCGCATGGCGCATTGGTAGGCTTCGGCGAAAGCGTCGAGGCGCTCGCGAGGAACCAGCACATAGTCAGGGGCGACACAGGTCTGACCGGCATTGAGGCCTTTACCGAAAGCGATGCGCTCGGCGGCGGTTTCCAGCGGCACGCTGGGGGAGACAATGGCGGGCGACTTGCCGCCCAGTTCCAGGGTCACCGGGGTGAGGTTGGGGGCGGCGGCCAGCATGACTTGTCGGCCCACGCGGGTGGACCCGGTGAACAGTAGGTGGTCGAAGGGCAGGCGCGCGAAGGCCTGGCCGACTTCGACCTCGCCGAGCACGACGCTGACCAGGTCCGCCGGGAACACGCGCTCGAGCAGGGTCTTGAGGGCCAGCCCGCTGGCCGGTGTGGCCTCGCTGAGCTTGAGCATCACCCGGTTGCCGGCGGCCAGGGCGCAGGTCAACGGGCCGATGGCCAGTAACAAGGGGTAGTTCCACGGCACGATGACCCCGACCACGCCCAGTGGCTGATAGAGCACCTGGGCGCTGGCCGGCTGGAAGGCCAGGCCGACCGTGCGGCGCGAAGGTTTCATCCAGCGTTGCAGGTGACGCTCGGCGTGGCGCAGGCCCTGGATCGACGGCATCAGCTCGGCGAGCAGGGTTTCGTCGGCGCTGCGGCCATCGAAGTCCCGGTCGATCGCCTCGATCAGCGATTGCTGGTCTTGGAGCAGCGCTTCGCGCAGGCTCCTGAGCCATTGCCGACGTTGGGCCGCTGGCGGCATGGGATTGCTTGCGAAGGCTTGGCGCTGGGCGTCGAACAACGCGGCCAGGTCGAGGTCGGAATGCACAGGAAGCTGAGTGATCGGCGAGGTCATGGCTGCTCCGCTGGGGTGCTCGGTGACTAGAGCATATACTCTAATCCGTTGCCTGGACATTCAATAGGGTGCGCCAATTGGATAATTTATCGGCATTGCGGGCTCCTCTCCGTGTCATGCAGCGTGTCGAACTTTTTGCGGATAAACCCGTTCCCACCGACGTCGGCAGCTCGCTGCCTGTCTAGCGCCGCCCAAACCAACCGTGCATCGGCTGGTCGATACACCGTAAGATGACCCATCAACGAACCTGGAGCTGAGCATGGCCCCGCGCATGAAGACTCGCGAGCGCATCGTGCAGAACAGCCTGGAGCTGTTCAACCAACAGGGCGAACGGAGCGTCAGCACCAACCACATCGCCGCGCACATGGAAATTTCGCCCGGCAACCTCTACTACCACTTCCCCAACAAGCAGGCGATCATCGCCGTGCTCTTCAACCAATACGAAGAGCTGGTGGACAGCTTCCTGCGTCCGCCACAGGGGCGTGTCGCCACGGTCGAGGACAAACGCTTCTATCTCAAGGCCTTGCTGGCGGCCATGTGGAACTACCGATTCCTGCACCGGGACCTTGAGCACCTGCTCGACAGCGACCCGGAACTGGCTGCCCGTTACCGCCGTTTTTCCCAGCGTTGCCTGCAGCAGGGCCAGGCGATCTACCGGGGCTTCGTCGATGCTGGCATTCTTGCGATGGATGCCGCGCAGGTCGAGTCGTTGACCATCAACGCCTGGATCGTGCTGACATCCTGGGTACGTTTTCTCAGTACTACACGCGAACATTCCGCGCATCTGGGAGAAGAAGCCTTCAAGCGCGGTGTCTACCAGGTGCTGGTGCTCGAACTGGGCTTCGTCACTGCCAGCGCGCGTGCCGCCGTGGATGCCCTCTGCGAGGAGTTCCACGTTCCGTTCAACCAGGCCCTGGAGCAGTGACCCCGGGCTTTCGTGCTATCGATCAGGAGATTGTCATGCCTCTTGCGCAATTGATCACCCCAACGCAGCTGGCCGAGCGCCTGGGCGCGCCTGGGTTGGTGATCCTCGACTGTCGCTTTGCCCTGGAAGATGTGGACTACGGCCAACGCAGCTACGCCCTCGGGCATATCGCCGGCGCGCATTTCGCAGATCTGGAGCGAGACCTGAGCGGGCCGGTGATCAAGGGCGTGACGGGCCGTCACCCGTTGCCGGATCCGCAACGGCTGGTCGAGCGTCTGCGTGGCTGGGGTGTGGACAACGACAGCCAGGTGGTGCTGTACGACGACGGCCCGGGTGCCTTCGCTGCCCGCGCCTGGTGGCTGCTGGCCTGGCTGGGCAAGCGCGAGGGGGTGTCGATTCTCGACGGAGGCCTGAAGGCCTGGCACGCCGCGCATCAGCCGCTGAGCCTGGACCCTCCGGCCAAGCGTGAGGGCACCTTTACCGGCGCGCCGGACAACAAACTGCTGATTGACGCCGAGCACCTGGCCAAGGGGCTAGGCAATCCAGAAATGACCCTGATCGATGCCCGTGGCCTGCCGCGTTTTCGCGGTGAGGTCGAGCCGATCGACCCAGTGGCCGGGCATATTCCCGGGGCTCAGTGCGCGGCCTTCACCGACAACCTGGGGCCGGACGGGCACTTTTTGCCGGCCGAGCAGCTCAAGCAGCGTTTTGCCCAGACACTGGCAGGGCGGGCGCCAGAACAGTTGGTGGCCTACTGTGGGTCGGGCGTGACCGCCTGCCACAACTTGTTCGCCCTGGCATT
This sequence comes from Pseudomonas sp. PKS, assembly GCF_051913525.1. Lineage (NCBI taxonomy): Bacteria > Pseudomonadati > Pseudomonadota > Gammaproteobacteria > Pseudomonadales > Pseudomonadaceae > Pseudomonas > Pseudomonas sp. PKS. Next base: position 140,895 of record NZ_JBEGDO010000007.1, read on the forward strand.
GGCGGGGTACCCGCTAGGCAGACTCTACGCCGGCTCGTGGAGCGAGTGGATCAACGACCCTGGCCACGGTGTGGCGACCGGTGATTGACGCCACCTGAGGAAAGCCGGGGCGTGATACAGGCCAATCCCTTCGACGATCAAGCCCCTTGCACCAACCACTGCGGAATCCTGCGCTCCAGGTAATACCCTGGATTGCGCAGGCTCCCTTCCACGAAGCCCACATGCCCGCCCCTGCTGTGCAGTTCCAGATGCGTGTCGCGTGCCAGTTCACTCGCGGTCGGCAGGCTATGGTCGAAGACGAAAGGGTCGTCGCTGGATTGGATGATCAGCGTCGGGGTGCGGTTTTCGCCCAGGTAGTAGCGACTCGACGAGCGCCGGTAGTAGTCGTAGGCATCGCTGAAGCCGTTCAGGGGCGCGGTGACCTTGCCGTCGAAGTCCCAGAAGTTGCGTAGGTTGCGCAATGACCCGAGCCGTTCCAGTTCGGCCAGCCGCTCCACATGGCCGTTATCGCGAAAGTGCCGCTGTTTTCGTTGCACATAGGCCAGTAACTCGCGCATGAAATGCGCTTGGTAGACCTTCGAGAAACCCATCCCGATACGGTCGGCGCTTTGGTCCAGGCGAAATGGCACCGATACTGCGACCGCCGCTTGCAGTTGGCTGGCCGAGCCGCTTTCCCCCAGGTACTTGAGCAGCACATTGCCGCCCAGCGAATACCCCACCGCATAGAGCGGTGCCAACGGTCGCTGGGTACGCAGGTGGCGGATGGTCTCGGCCAGGTCCTCGCTGGCGCCGGAGTGGTAGCTGCGTGTCAGCAGGTTGGGTTCGCCCGAGCAGCCTCGCCAGTTCACTGCGACACTGGCCCAGCTATGGGCCTGCAAGGCCTGCTGCAAGCCTTTGACATAGGGGGAGTGGGACGAGCCGGTCAGGCCATGCAGCACCAGGACCACGGGGGCGTTGACTTGGTTGGGGCCGAGCCAGTCGAGGTCGAGAAAATCTCCGTCGGAAAGCCACATCCGCTCGCGGGTGCGATACAACTCAGGTGTTTTGCGCCAGAGCGGCCCCCACAAGGTTTGCAGATGTGGATTGGAGAGGCCGATGGCGGGCGTGAACTGGGCGGTAGGACTTGGCATGCTGGACAACTCGTCATGTGCTCGCCTAGCTTGCCATGAAGCGCCTCTTCAGGGGTTGCCCTATACGCCTATGGTCGGTGGCTCGGGCAACGGTTGCTGATCGACGGCAGGGCCAAGGGTGGCGAAGAAGGCCTTTTTTATATCGAGCCAGCCCCGAGCGGCTTGTCGAATGTCCTCGGGCGTCAAGGCTGCGAGTTTCTCCCGGTAGCTCGCCAGATGATTCGCTGGCAGCCCCTGATGGCTGAATGCCGCCAACCCCTTTGCCAGCACCGCATTGTCGGCCATGCCACGCATCAGCTTGCCCGCCAGCTGGTTCAGGGCCAGGTCGCATTCGGCCTGGGTGGGCCCATGGGCGATGAAGCATTCAAGCACGTTCGACACCAGGACCCTGGAGGCATCCCGGTGTTCAGGTGCGATATCCCAGCTCACCTGCCACAGGCATCCCGCATCCATCGGTTCTAATACAGCATAGATGCTGTAGGTCAGCGCGCGACGTGTGCGCAGCTCGGCGGTCAACCGGGACTCGAAGCCCGCACCCAGGATTTCATTGGCCATTAACAAGGCTGGGTAATCCTCGTCCTGTGGCCAGACATGCAGCGGGAGTGTCAGCAGCACTTGGGTGCTGGCGCCTGGACGCCCAAGATGCAGGGAGCCTGCGGTGGGCGCTGGCAGCGTCGGCGGGGGCACGGCGGCCCACTGTTGCGGCAGCGCTTGCACAAGATCATTCACCAGCGCTTCGGCCTCTTCACGGGACAGATCGCCAACCAGGCCGATGTCGAGATTGTTGGCGGAGTAGGCTTGTCGATGGAAGGCGCGCACATCGTCTGGCGCCAGGGAGCCCAGGCCATCGAGTGTTCCGGCCAGCGGGGTGGCATAGGGGTGACCTGCGAGCAGTTGCCCCATCGTGGCGTCGAATAAGCGTACATGGAGGGGCTGCAGGCTACCTTGCTGGGCACCGACAAGGCGTGCGCTGATCTTGGCGACATCGTCAGGGCGGAAGGCGGGGCGGGCGACCATCTCTGTGATCAACCGCAAGGCGCAGGTGCGCAGGTCCGGCGTGTTCAGGCTGCGTAGCGTGACGATGGCGCAGTCTTGGGTCACCTGCCGGCTCATGATCGCGCCCAGCCCCTCCAGTTGCTCGGTGAATTGGGTGGCGTTGAGCTGGGCGGTGCCTTGGTCCAGCGCGTAGAGGGCCAGGGCTGCCAGACCGGGCGTATCGCCGTCCAAGGCGCTGCCAGCCTTGAAGCGCAGCACCAGGTCGAACATCGGCCGTTCGTGGGAAGCCAGAAAACGCACGCGAGAGCCTTCTTTTGTATGCCAATGCTGTACGTCGTGCTTCACGAGCAGGAACGGGTCGAGGTCCAGGGCCTGCGCCGATGCGAGGTTGGCCAGCGTCTCGGTGAAGGTGTCCGGCGCAAGAGGGTTGCAGGTTTCGGCGTTCGCCGAGGGGGAAGAGAGATCGTTCATGCTGGCACTCCGTGCTGCAGGTAGGTTGTCGTCAGCCGCTCCCGGCTCAGGTATTCGCTGGCGACACGTTGCAGGGTGGCGCTGGTGAGGTCGCGGATGATTCGTGGCTCTTCAACGTGCCGTGCCGGATCCAGGCCGGCCGCGGCCGCATGGCCAATGAGCGTTGCCTGGTGCGCGAGGTCGTCGCGCTCGTAGAGCTGCCTGGCCAGCAGGCGCAGCTTTGCACCCTCGAGCTCTGCTTCTGGTAGTGCTGCGGTTCGAAGCGTGTCGATCAGTTGCCATACCTCGGTAGCCGCCTGCTGGACCGTGGCCCTGTCCGGGACCGTGGCGGTCGAAAGTGTCAACAGGGTGTCGCCCCGTACATGGTGGTCATAGGTGAGTTGAGTGCGTTTGAGGATGCGCTTGTCACGGACCAGTTGGCTGTACAGCCTGGCACTGTAGCCAGTGCCCAGAATTTGACAGAGCAAGCGCAGCGCCAGGTCGGTTTCCCGAGAAGGGGCGGTAGCCTGGCTCGGGACGTTGAATGACATGAACAGGCCATCCACAAGCGTGGGTTGAACGAGCGTCTGGCTGCGTTCTGCAAGCACGCCGCTGTGCCGAGGAGCGGTTTTTTCACGAAGGGGGGCGGGTGGCAGGGCCGCGAAGTAAGTCTCTACCGGGTGGCGCAGGGCTTGCGGATCGATCGCACCCGCGACCACCAAGGTCGCGTTGTTCGGTTGATACCACGTCTGGTACCACGTCCGTACCGATGCCAGGCTCATCTCTTGGAGGTCGATCGAATATCCGAAGCTGGGCGTGGCATAGGCGTTGTCCCCGTGGGCGAGCATTCGGTGCTGTTCAAATGCCAGCTGGATCGGTGAATTGTCCACCCTGAGGCGGCGTTCGTCGGCAACGGTTTTGGCTTCCTGCTCGAATGCTGCCGGGTCCAGGTTCGCGTTCTTCATGGCATCGGCCATGATCTCCAAGGCGACGGGTAGCCGTGTGGCAGGCAAGGTCATCTCGAACGAGGTGGCGTCGTCATGGGTGGTGGCATTGGCCACGCCGCCCAGGCGGGCGATCAATCGGGAGTATTGCCCAGCCGGGAGTTTGCTGCTGCCTTGGAAAATCAGGTGTTCGAGCAGGTGCGAGAGATTCGAATGCCCTGGCGGCTCATGGCTTGAGCCGACGTGGTACCACAACTGGACGACTGCCAATGGGGCGCTGTGGTCTTCATGCAGGTAGACCGAGAGGCCGTTGTCCAGCCTGAAATGATGCAAAGGGGCAGGCTTGGCTGATGCCAGTACGTCGAGACTGACGCAACCTGTGTGGGCCGGACTAGGTGGAGTTGGGGAAGGAATCATCGCTGAAGTGCTCCTCATGGGCGATAAGCCGGAGCAGCTTCAGCGAAAGAAAGGGCCCATCTGCGTTACATAAATAGGCAGACCGTCGGTTCAGCCCCGTTGCCAGAGCGCGTAATGCACCTGCCCGGTCTTTTTCTCCCGGTGCAAGCGCCAGTTGCCGGGCATCTGCAAGGTGGAAGGCGCCGCTTCGCTCTCGGTGTAGACCCAGGCGCTGTCGCTCAGCCACTGGCGATCTTCCAGCAGGTTGCAGGTGTCCGCCAGCAGGTCCTGATGGAAGGGCGGGTCGAGGAACACCACGTCGAACTGTTGTTTGGCCGGACCTTGCAGGTAGCGCAGGGCATCGGTCTGCAGGATCTGGCCACGCGGGCAGCGTAGCACTTCCAGATTGTCCTTGAGGTTGGCGATGGCCGCTGGGTTGCTGTCCAGGGCGACTGCATCCTTGGCACCGCGCGACAGGGCCTCGAGTACCAGGGCGCCACTGCCGGTGAAGGCATCCAGCACCAGGGCACCCTCGATATAGGGCGCCAACCAGTTGAACAGGGTTTCGCGGACCCGGTCCGGCGTCGGCCGCAGGCCTTCACCTTCCGGGACCGTCAGACGGCGGCTGCGCCACTCGCCGGCGATGATGCGCAGGTGTCCTGGGCCCTTGCTCTGGGCCTGGCCCGGACGGGTAGGGGTCGATGGCTTGGCCATTAGTGCTCCGGTATGCCGAGCTGCTGCTCGGCGGGTTTGTCAGTGGGCGGCGGCAGCGGTTTCTGCGCCACGGTCGGGCCGACAGTGACGATCACCAGCTTGTCCGCTGCCAGGTGCTTGTTCATGGCAGCCTTGACCTGCTTGACGGTCAAGGCCTGGGACTGCTGCATGAAGTCCTCGAGCCAGGTCAGCGGCAGGTTGTAGAAACCGATGGCGCCCAGTTGGCCGACGATGCTCGAGTTGCTGGCGTTCGACAGCGGGAAGCTGCCGGCCAGCTCGCGCTTGGCATCGTCCAGCTCTTGCTGGGTGGGGCCGGTCTCGAGGTAATCGGCGAGGATGTCCTGGACCAGCTTGAGCGTGCCTTCGCTCAGTTCGGCGCGTGTCTGCAGATTGATCATGAACGGTCCGCGCACCTGCATGGGGCTGAAGGCCGAGTACACGCCATAGGTCAGGCCGCGCTTCTCGCGCACTTCGCTCATCAGGCGGGTGCCGAAAGCGCCGCCGCCGAGGATCTGGTTGCCCAGGGACAACGCCGGCCAGTCCGGGTCCTGGCGGTCGATGCCCAGCTGCGCCAGCATCAGGTGGGTCTGCTTGGACGGGAAGTCGATGTGGGTCAGGCCCGGCTTGGGCTCTGTCGGCTGAGCAGGCTTGGCCAGCGCCGGCCCCTTGGGCAGCGCGCTGGAGACCTGGGCGGCGATGGCTTCAGCCTCGGCCCGGCTCAGGTCACCGACCAGGGCGATCACGGCATTGCCGGCAGCATAGGCCTTGGCGTGGAAGGCCCGCAGCTGCGCCAGGGTAATGCCAGGGATGCTTTCGGCGCTGCCATCGCTGGAGTGGGCGTAAGGGTGGTTGCCGTAGAGCTGGTTGAACAGGGTCTTGCCGGCGATCTTGCCCGGGTTCTGCTTTTCGTACTCGAAGCCGGCCAGCAGCTGGTTCTTGATGCGCTTGAGGGCGTCATCCGGGAACGTCGGCTTGCCCACCACTTCGGCGAACAGTTTCAGAGCCGGCTCGCGCTTGTCCGGGGTGCTCAGGCTGCGCAGGGTGGCCACGGCCATGTCGCGGTAGGAGCCGTTGCCAAAGTCTGCCCCCAGGCCTTCGAAGCCTTGGGCGATGGCGGTCACGTCCTTGCCGGCCACGCCTTCGTTGAGCATGGCGTTGGTCAGGGTCGCCAGGCCCGGCACATCGCCATCCTGGCTGCTGCCGGCCGCGAAGGTCAGGCGCAGGTCGAACATCGGCAGCTCACGCGCTTCGACGAACAGCACCCGCGCGCCCTCGGCGGTACTCCAGCTTTGGATGTTCAGTTGTCGCCGACTGGGCGCCTTGCCGTCCAGCTCGGCCAGCGACTGCAACGTATTGGCCGGGCGCGCCGCCGTGTCCTGGGCCTTTGCGGCGTTGTCCGACTGGGCCGGGCGGGCCAGCACGAGGGCCAGGGCCACGACCAGGGTGATGATCCCGAGGCCGAACAAGGTGTAGCGGGGGGCGCTGCGATCACTCATGAGCGGACTCCTCGGGCAGTACATGGGCAACGCTCAGGCGTTCGCGGGTGAAATAGGTGCGTGCGGCGTCCTGGATGTCCTGCGGGGTCACGCGCTTGAGCTCGTCCAGCTCGCTGTCGATCAGCTTCCAGGACAGGCCCACGGTTTCCAGCTGGCCGATGGTGGTGGCCTGGCTGCTGATGGAGTCACGGTCGTAGACCAGCCCGGCGATCACTTGGGCGCGCACGCGTTCGAGCTCTTCGGTGGTGGGCGGGGTGGTCTTGAGTTCGTCGAGCAGTTGCCAGACGCCTTTCTCGACGTCGGCCAGGGTTTTCTGTTTCTGCACGTTCGGCGTGGCCGAGATCATGAACAGGCTGTCGCCCCGGGTGAAGGCGTTGTAGCCCGACGAGGCGCCGGCCACCAGTTCCTGGCCGCGCTCCAGGCGCGACGGCATGCGCGCGCTGTAGCCGCCATCGAGCAGGGCCGAGATCAGTCGCAGGGCATTGACCGCGCGTGCATCCTTGGCGGTGGCCAGGCTGGGCACGTTGAAACCGTAGATCAGGCTTGGCAACTGGGTGCGTACGTGCAGGGTCAGCTGGCGCAGGCCAGGCTTGGCCAGTTCCAGGGGCAGCTTGGCGGGTGGAACGGCCCGCTTGGGGATGGCGCCGAAGTACTTCTGCGCCAGGCCCTTGACCTCGTCGAGGGTGACATCGCCGACGACTACCAGCGTGGCATTGTTCGGTGCGTACCAGGATTCATACCAGTGGCGCAGTTCCTCGACCTTCATGCGCTCGAGGTCGGCCATCCAGCCGATGGTCGGTGTGTGATAGCCACTGGCCGGATAGGCCATCGCGCGAAACAGCTCATAGGCCTTGGCATTGGGCTGGTCGTCCGTGCGCAGGCGGCGTTCTTCCTTGATGACTTCGATTTCGCGGGTGAACTCATCGGCCGGCAGGCGCAGGCTCGCCAGGCGGTCGGCTTCGAGCTCCAGGGCCACCGGCAGGCGGTCGCGGGCCAGCACTTGGTAGTAGGCGGTGTAGTCGTCGCTGGTGAAGGCGTTTTCTTCAGCGCCCAGGTCGCGCAGGATGCGTGAAGCTTCGCCCGGACCGATCTTGGCACTGCCCTTGAACATCATGTGCTCGAGAGCATGGGACAGGCCGGTCTGGCCTGGCGTCTCGTAGCTGGAGCCGACCTTGTACCAGATCTGCGAGACCACCACCGGTGCGCGATGGTCTTCGCGCACGACCACTTTCAGGCCGTTGTCGAGGATGAACTCGTGGGTGGGTTGCGGATCGGCGGCAAGGGCCGCGAACGGCAGGCAGAGCGTGCTGAGCAACAGGCCAGCGGCGCGGCGGGCTAGAGCATTCATACGTTGGATAACCTGTACGGCGGCCCGCAGGGTTTAGCGTCGGCGGGCCAGGAGGTGCTAGGATACTGATCCGGTTGCCTGGCGACCATGCCTGTCGCCGTTCTGGCCCGCAGGCCTGACGACAAAATATTGCGCATGAACCAGCCGGATTCAAAATAGTCTGTTCTGCGTTTAGAGAATTCCCGATGCGCCGCTGATGGCCCATCGCTACCCTGAGATAGCCGTCTTCCATGTTTGGTTCCAACGACGACAAAAAAGCGCCGGCCGAGGCTGGCGAAAAGAAAGGCCTGTTCAGCTGGTTTCGCAAGAAGCCGCAGCAACCTGTCGCCGAACAGCCGCAAACCCCTGAACCGCAAACCGTAGAACCGGCCGCGCCGCAGGCTTCCGTAGAGCAGCCCGAGGTTGTTCCGGCCGAGCCGGTGGCCCCGGTCATTACAGCACCGACCCCAGAGCCGGTCGCATCCGAGCCTTTGCAGGCCCCGCAGCCTGAGCCGGTCGCGTCCATGCCGCTGCAGGCGCCTGCTCCGGAGCCGGTCGCCTCCGCGCCTGTACAGGCCGTGCCGCCAGTGGTCGCGCCTGCGGCGCCGGTGAGCAACCTGGTGCTGCCGGTGGCCGAAGAGCCCGTGGCCCTGGTCCCGGACCTGGAGCCCAAGGCCCCGCCCGTCATTCCTGAGCGTCCAGTGGTCGAGGTGGCCCCGGTGGCCACTCCCGAGGCGCCCAAGGCACCCGTCGAGCCAGCACCGACACCGCGTGAGCCCGAACCAGAGCCGGCCGAGGCTCCCGCGCCGGCTGTCGCCGAACCCGCCAAACCCGGCTTCTTCGCCCGCCTCAAGCAGGGCCTGTCCAAGACCAGCGCCAGCATCGGCGAAGGCATGGCCAGCCTGTTCCTGGGCAAGAAGGCCATCGACGACGACCTGCTCGACGAGATCGAGACCCGTCTGCTGACCGCCGACGTCGGCGTCGAAGCCACTTCGGTCATCGTCCAGAACCTGACGCAGAAGGTCGCCCGCAAGCAGTTGGCCGACGCCGATGCCCTGTACAAGTCACTGCAGGAAGAACTGGCCGCCCTGCTGCGCCCGGTCGAGCAGCCGCTGAAAGTCCAGGTCCAGAACAAGCCGTACGTGATCCTGGTCGTGGGCGTCAACGGCGCCGGCAAGACCACCACCATCGGCAAGCTGGCCAAGAAGCTGCAGCTTGAAGGCAAGAAGGTCATGTTGGCCGCTGGCGATACCTTCCGCGCCGCGGCGGTGGAGCAGTTGCAGGTGTGGGGCGAGCGCAACCAGATTCCGGTCATTGCCCAGCACACCGGTGCGGATTCCGCCTCGGTGATCTTCGACGCCGTGCAGGCCGCCAAGGCACGGGGCGTCGATGTACTGATCGCTGATACCGCCGGTCGCCTGCACACCAAGGACAACCTGATGGAAGAGCTCAAGAAGGTCCGTCGGGTCATTGGCAAGCTCGACGCCGAGGCGCCCCACGAGGTGCTGCTGGTGCTCGATGCCGGCACCGGCCAGAACGCCATCAGCCAAGCCAAGTACTTCAACCAGAGCGTCGAGCTGACAGGCCTCGCCCTGACCAAGCTGGACGGCACCGCCAAGGGCGGGGTGATCTTCGCCCTGGCCAAGCAATTCAACCTGCCGATCCGCTTCATCGGTGTCGGCGAGGGCATCGACGACCTGCGCACCTTCGAGGCCGAGCCGTTCGTCAAAGCCCTGTTTGCCGAGCGGGAGCACCCATGATCCGATTCGAACAGGTTGCCAAGCGCTATCCCAATGGCCATGTCGGCTTGCATGAGCTGAGCTTCCGGGCGCGCCGGGGCGAGTTCCTGTTCGTCACCGGGCACTCGGGCGCGGGCAAGAGCACCTTGCTGCGTCTATTGCTGGCCATGGAGCGTCCGACCAGCGGCAAGCTGCTGCTGGCCGGGCAGGACCTGGGCCAGATCAGCAATGCGCAGATCCCGTTCCTGCGCCGGCAAATCGGCGTGGTGTTCCAGAACCACCAACTGCTGTTCGATCGCACCGTCTTCAACAACATCGCCCTGCCGCTGCAGATTCTCGGGCTGTCCAAACCCGAGATCGCCAAGCGCGTGGACTCGGCCCTGGAGCGTGTGTCCCTGAGCGACAAGGGCGAGCTGTTCCCGGCCGACCTGTCAACGGGCCAGCAGCAGCGGGTGGGTATCGCCCGTGCCATCGTTCACCAGCCGGCCTTGCTGCTGGCAGACGAACCTACCGGTAACCTGGACCCGCGCCTGGCCGCGGAAATCATGGGCGTGTTCGAGGACATCAACCGCCTGGGGACCACCGTATTGATCGCCAGTCACGACCTGGCGCTGATCGCGCGCATGCGGCACCGCATGCTGACTCTGCAGCGCGGTCGTCTGATCGGCGATGGGGAGGCCGGGCAATGACCACTACACGTACGCCTAAGGTATCCGAGCGTGTTGCGCCGAAGGCTGCCGATCCGCAGCCGTCCAAGCAGCGCGGCGGTCACGATGACGATGGCCCGGATTTTCGCAGCCTGCTGCACGCCTGGCTGGAGAGCCACCGCGCCAGCCTGATCGACAGCTTGCGCCGCCTGGGCAAGCAGCCGATCGGCAGTTTCTTCACCTGCCTGGTGATGGCCGTGGCCCTGAGCATGCCCATGGGGCTGTCGTTGCTGCTCAAGAACGTCGAGAAGCTCGGCGGCTCCTGGCAGCGCGCCGCGCAGATTTCCTTGTACCTCAAGCTCGATGCCGGCAGCCGTGAAGGCGAAGCGCTGCGCGACGAGATCAAAGGCATGCCCGGTGTGGCCGATGCCCAGTACGTCAGCCGCGAGCAGGCGCTGGAGGAATTCCAGCAGCAGTCCGGTTTGGGCGAGGCCCTGCGCGAGCTACCGGACAACCCGCTGCCTGGCGTTGTGGTGGTGACTCCGACAGAGGTCGACAAGCCGGCTCTGGAAGCCCTGCGCCAACGGCTGTCGGAATTACCGCGAGTCGAAGTGGCACAGCTGGATCTGGTCTGGGTCGAGCGTCTGGCGGCGATTCTCAAGTTGGGTGACCGGTTTGTCTTCGGCTTGGCTGTTCTGCTGATTTCGGCGCTGCTGTTAGTAATCGGTAACACAATTCGTCTACATATTGAGAACCGCCGCATCGAGATCGAAGTGATCAAGCTGGTGGGCGGCACCGACAGCTATGTGCGCCGGCCTTTCCTCTACATGGGTGCGCTCTACGGCCTGGGTGCCGGCGTGTTGGCGTGGGGGATCCTGGCGTTCTCGCTGGACTGGCTCAACGACGCGGTTGTTGACCTTTCCGGGCTGTACGGGAGTGATTTCGCACTGGCAGGTGTGCCGGGGTCAGATGGACTTTCGCTCTTGATCGGTGCTGTACTGTTGGGGTATATCGGTGCGTGGATCGCGGTCGCTCGTCACCTGAACGAGCTGGCACCACGATAATGTTTTTGCGCCAGCATTGACTTTTTTACCATTCTGGGAACTTTTTTTGTGGTTCCCGGTCAATGTTGGCAGTGCCCACAAGGCGCGAGTTTAGTAAGTCGGAGGTTCTTGAATGACCAATTCGTTGCAGCCTGCATATGCCCTGGTTCCCGGTGCAAACCTGGAAGCCTATGTGCACACGGTCAACAGCATTCCCCTGCTGACGGCCGAGCAGGAGCGTGAACTGGCCGAGCGTCTCTACTACGAGCAGGATCTCGAGGCCGCTCGGCAAATGGTGATGGCCCACCTGCGTTTCGTCGTACATATCGCTCGTAGCTATGCTGGCTACGGGCTGGCCCAGGCCGACCTGATCCAGGAAGGTAACGTCGGCCTGATGAAGGCGGTAAAGCGTTTCAACCCGGAAATGGGCGTGCGTCTGGTGTCCTTCGCGGTGCACTGGATCAAGGCCGAGATCCATGAGTTCATCCTGCGCAACTGGCGCATCGTCAAGGTGGCCACCACCAAGGCCCAGCGCAAGCTGTTCTTCAACCTGCGCAGCCAGAAGAAGCGTCTGGCCTGGCTGAACAATGAAGAAGTCCATCGCGTGGCCGAGAGCCTGGGTGTCGAACCCCGTGAAGTGCGCGAGATGGAAAGTCGCTTGAGTGGCCAGGACATGGCTTTCGACCCGGCGGCCGAGGCCGACGACGACAGCGCTTTCCAGTCGCCTGCGCATTATCTGGAAGACCACCGCTACGACCCGGCCGTACAGCTGGAAGATGCAGACTGGAGCGACAACTCCACCAGCAACCTGCACGTTGCGTTGCAGGGTCTTGATGAGCGCAGCCGTGACATCCTCTATCAGCGTTGGCTGGCCGAGGAAAAGGCAACGCTGCATGAGTTGGCGGACAAGTACAGTGTTTCGGCCGAGCGGATTCGCCAGCTGGAAAAGAACGCAATGAACAAGGTCAAGGCGCTGATCACAATCTGATCAAGTCCTGGCCGTACACGAAAAGCCGCTTGCCTTTGGGCATGCGGCTTTTTTTTGGCTTCATGAAAGGGGCGGGTGGTCTTCGCTGCGGATTCTCAAGGGCGCAGTTGCATCAGGTAGCTCGGCCCACCCAGTTGGCTCATCTGCCGGCGAATCCACCCAGCGCGGCTGGCGACATAGGCGCTGGGCCGGCTGGCGCTCCATTTCAGCGGGCTGGGCAGTACGGCAGCCAGTTGAGCGGCCTGCTGGCGGGAAAGACGGTTGGCATCGACGCCAAAGTGGTAGCGGGCAGCAGCCTGTGCCCCGAACACACCCTTGCCCCATTCGGCGCTGTTCAAATAGACCTCGAGAATCCGCTCCTTCGACCAGAACAGCTCGATCAGCCCGGTGAACCAGGCCTCCAGGCCTTTGCGCAGCCAGCTGCGGCCGGACCAGAGGAACAGGTTCTTGGCGACCTGCTGGGTCAGGGTGCTGGCACCCCGGATCTTGCCGCCGCGCTCGTTGTAGGCCAATGCAGCCTGGATCGCCGGCAGGTCGAAGCCCCAATGGCTGGCGAACTTCTGGTCCTCGCCAGCAATGACTGCGACTTTGAGGTCGTCGGAGATCCGTTCCCAAGGCGTCCATTCACGCTGCAGGTCGATCGGCTCGCCGTTGACCCAGGAATGCACCTTGCGCTCGACCATCAGCGCCGTGCCCGGTGGCGGTATCCAGCGCAGGGCCAGCACCACGACGATGCTGCCGGCGGCGAACCAGAGCAGGGCGCGGGCGAGGCGACGGATAAGGGATGACAGCATGGTGATGGCTTGGCCGGACCGTTGGAACCGGCCATTATACAGACCCCTTCCGAGGAGTCGTCCCATGCTTCGCAGCTTCCTGATGCTCGCCGCTTTCTTCGGCTTCACCGGGGTCGGTTTGGGTGCCTTCGCCGCCCATGGACTGAAGAGCCGCCTGACGGCTGACTACCTGGCGATCTTCCATACCGGCGTGACCTACCAGTTGGTGCATGCCCTGGCGTTGTTCGGCGTCGCGCTGCTGTCTGTGCACCTGCCAGGTCGGTTGGTCGGTTGGGCCGGTGGTCTGTTCGCCGTTGGAATCGTGCTGTTCTCCGGTAGTTTGTACGTGCTGACCCTCAGTGGCCTGGGCAAGCTTGGCATCATCACGCCCATCGGGGGTCTGTGCTTTCTGGCCGGTTGGTTGTGTCTGGGGCTGGCGGCCTGGCGCCTGAGCTGACCAAGTGGTCCACAATCGCGACTAATGGCGTCGGCTGGCCTTGGGTTGAAGTGCGGATCAGGGCTAGAATGCCGACCCCCAAAGCACAATGGTGGCCGTGCGCATGCGCATTCAACTGAACGGTGAACCTTACGAATTGCCCGATGGCGAGAGCGTCGCTGCCCTGCTGGGCCGGCTGGAGCTCGCTGGTCGCCGGGTGGCGGTGGAACTGAACCTGGATATCGTCCCGCGTAGCCAGCACGAAAGCACGCGGCTCAGTGAAGGCGACCAGGTCGAAGTGGTCCATGCCATCGGTGGCGGCTGATCCGACCGGTGATTCACCTGCAAGTCCCGTAACCTTTTCCCGAGGATCCACGATGAGCAACGTTCGTAGCGACAAGCCCTTTACCCTGGCCGGGCGCACTTTCCAGTCGCGCCTGCTGGTTGGCACCGGCAAGTACCGTGACATGGAAGAAACCCGCCTGGCCATCGAGGCCTCGGGTGCCGAAATCGTCACTGTCGCCGTGCGCCGTACCAACATCGGCCAGAACCCGGGCGAGCCGAACCTGCTCGACGTGCTGCCTCCCGATCGCTACACCATCCTGCCGAACACTGCCGGTTGTTACGACGCGGTCGAGGCAGTGCGCACCTGCCGCCTGGCCCGAGAACTGCTCGATGGCCACAACCTGGTGAAGCTGGAAGTCCTGGCCGACCAGAAAACCCTGTTCCCCAACGTGATCGAGACCCTCAAGGCCGCCGAAGTGCTGGTCAAAGACGGTTTCGATGTAATGGTCTATACCAGTGACGATCCGATCATCGCCCGCCAGTTGGCTGAAGCCGGCTGCATCGCGGTGATGCCGCTGGCAGGTCTGATCGGCACTGGCCTGGGTATCTGCAACCCCTACAACCTGCAAATCATCCTGGAAGAGTCCAAGGTACCGGTGCTGGTCGATGCGGGCGTCGGTACGGCCTCTGACGCGACCATCGCCATGGAGATGGGATGCGAGGCAGTGCTGATGAACTCGGCCATCGCTCATGCCCAGCAACCGGTGCTGATGGCCGAAGCCATGAAGCACGCAATCGTCGCTGGTCGCATGGCTTACCTGGCCGGGCGCATGCCGAAGAAACTCTATGCCAGCGCCTCGTCGCCGCTGGAAGGTCTGATCAAGTAAGAGCCTCTGATGACTGAATCGCAAGAAACGCCGATTACCACCGACGGCGAAGCGCGCCCACACCGCCGCATCAAGAGCTTCGTGATGCGCGCCGGGCGCATGACCGAAGGCCAGCAGCGTGGTCTGGAACAGGGCGGTCCGCTGTTCATCCTGCCCCTGGCCGATAGCCCGGTGGACTACGACCAGGTGTTCGGGCGTTCGGCGCCCCGTACCCTGGAGATCGGCTTCGGCATGGGTCATTCCCTGCTGGAAATGGCTGCTGCCTCGCCTGAGCTGGACTTCATCGGTGTCGAAGTACACCGTCCTGGTGTCGGCGCGCTGCTCAACGGTGTGCTCACCCAGGGCCTGAAGAACCTGCGCGTGTATGATTGCGATGCCATCGAAGTGCTCAACCGCTGCGTGGCCGACAACAGCCTCGACCGCTTGATGCTGTTCTTCCCTGACCCATGGCACAAGGCGCGCCACCACAAGCGTCGTATCGTCCAGCCGGAGTTCGCCGAGCTCGTGCGTCGCAAGCTCAAGGTGGGCGGTGTGTTCCATATGGCCACCGACTGGGAGCCCTATGCCGAGCATATGCTGGAGGTGATGAGCGTCGCCCCGGGCTACCGCAACCAGGCCGCCGACGGCACCTATGTCCCGCGCCCAGAGGAGCGCCCGATCACCAAGTTCGAGCGCCGTGGCGAGCGACTGGGGCATGGGGTGTGGGATTTGAAGTTCGAAAAGCTGGCCTGATCCTTCAGAGGAGGCGCTGCATGCCTCTTCTTGTATGTCTGTTTTGACATGTTCATAGCCCATGATATGTCACCACAGCCCATGCGCTATGTGAGCCTCCTGTGCTCGGGTAATGACGCCCGGAAAGGCCAGGAGGCTCAACATGTACACAAAGCATTATCTCTTGTCTCTACTGCGTTCGCTGTTGGTCGGTGCCCTGCTGGGTGCTCCGACGGTGGTCAGCGCTGAATCCACTTCCAGTGGGGGCGGGCTGGATACCTCCGCCCTTGCGATGTACCAGCGCCCGCTCAGCGACAGTGGCCTGGATTTCGGTTTGCACAAAGTCGAGAAGAGCACTGCATTTCTGATCGACAGCGGCAACGACGCCGCGCCTGCCTTGCTGGTGGGCAGCGGGCATGCAGTGCTCGACGTGTTCGATCAAGTCGCTACGCAACTGGCGGGGATCGGCCTGGTCAGGTTCAGGGGCCTTCCAGACGCAACCTTCGAGGTCGCCCATGTGCGATACGCATCACGTCGAGGTCTGGACTTCGCCATTTTCGAATTGCATCAGACCCAAGGCGCGCTCAAGGCATTGGGCGTAACGCCTTTGGCGCTGGCGGGACGCAAGGCAATCGATAACGAAACGGTCATTGCCGCGACGCGCCAGAACGGTGTCAGTCAAGGTGTCGCCAGTTGGCCGGAACAAGCACTGCCATGGATCGACATGCTGACCGGTGAGGGAACCTTGTTTCGACACCTGTTGATGTTGGACGACGTGAGCCTGCACGACGGGGACTCCGGTAGCCCGATCGTGGATGCCATCAATCATGGTGTCCTGGCGGTCGTGCATAGCAGTGTGGCAAGGGGTGCCCATGCAGCGGACCTGAGCTTCCTTCCAGCGTGCTTGCATCAAGGGCGTTTCAGCGCCGAGGCCCAGGGTTGTGGGTTGGGCAATGTCTTCAATGTCGAGGTGGAGAAAGACGAGGATGTTCGTCTGATCTACAAGCAATCCGATCAAGCGGCAATGCTCATCGACTCTTCGGTGTATTCGACGACTTCTCTGTACCAGGCAAAGCTCGCGCAGTGGCCGGAACAGTGCGAGGAATCGGATGGGTATGGCGCGCCGCAAGCATCAGGGGCTGCACTGAATCTCCCCTTGGAGGGATTCACCCTTTCGCCGACCAATCCGACGGTGCTGGCGTTATGCATTTGGGGACTTGAGCCCGGTGTTCTCGCGCCTGCCAACCGCAACGCCGTGGCTCTGCCGGTGGTAGTGCACCAGCCGGGGCCGGCTGCGCAGCCGAAGCTGAAGATCAGCACGCCCTACTACGACCCTTACGGAGGCAAGACTTACCGAGTGCGTTTTCCCTCTAAGCACCTCTTGTTCCGGGGGGTGGAATTCAAGCTGGGCCCTTGGCAGGGCACTGACTGCGCCAACCCTCGGAGTTACGGAGATTTACCCGCTACGGCGACGGGAAAGATCGTGGTCAGGCAGGATACACGGCTGTGTGCGGTGGGCATTGATCATGCCGGACAGCGTTCAGTCCCTGTAGAGGTACGGTTGCAACCCTGATTTGAATGAGGCGCAAGCAGCCATGCAGCCGCGCGCCCCTGCCTTTACCCCCGCCGATCAGCCACCACGCCGATCAATACCAGTACGACCAACAATACCGGCGCCAGAGCATAGTTGTTGAACTGGGCCAAGCCTTTCACCACCCACGGCGTTGCGTAGATCAGCGCCGCGCCGCTGCCGATCATCACCAGCAACGCCATGAAGGGGACGCGCAGGGCGCCGGCCAGGCCGCCCAGGCGTTGTTCCACCCAGCCCTTGATGTCGGTGCCAAACAGCACCAGCATGCAGCCTACCAAGGCCAGGGAAATCTCCGACAGGTTGCTGCGGCTCCAGCGGGAGACGGTCGCGAGCAGGTCAAGTACCAAATCCATGGGTCATCCTTAGGTCAAGAAATACTGCAACAGGTCATTGAGGAACAACTGGCCTCGTGGTGTGGCCACCAATCGATCCGGTTCGACCTGCAAAAGGCCCTTTCGTTCTGCCTCACGCCGGGCCTCTGCCAGCTGCGACAGGGGCAAGCCGGTACGCTGGGTGAATAGCTCGGCTTCCACGCCCTGGGTCAGGCGCAGGGCGTTCATCAGGAACTCGAACGGCAACTCCTGCGCTGGAAGCAGCTTTTCGCCGGCCTTGAACGGCTTGGCCAGGTTCAGGTAGTCCTTGGGTAGGCGGGTCTTCCAGGTGCGCAGGATGCGGCCGTCGGCAAAAGTCAGTTTGCCGTGGGCCCCGGCACCGATGCCGATGAAGTCGCCGAAGCGCCAATAGTTGAGGTTGTGGCGCGCGGCCCGGCCCGGCTGCGCATACGCCGAGACCTCGTACTGCTGGAAGCCGTTCGCCGCCATCAGGGCCTGGCCGGCCTCCTGGATGTCCCAGAGGATGTCGTCTTCGGGCAGTTCCGGCGGCTGGTTCCAGAACACCGTGTTCGGTTCCACCGTCAGCTGGTACCAGGACAGGTGCGTCGGCGCCAACTCGATGGCCTGGCGCAGGTCGGCCAAGGCGTCGTCCAGGGACTGGTCGGGCAGGCCGTGCATCAAGTCCATGTTGAAGTTGTCGAAGCCCGCTGCGCGTGCCATGTCCGCGGCGCGGATCGCCTCGTCGCCGTTGTGTATGCGCCCCAGGGCTTGGAGCTTGGCGGGCTGGAAGCTCTGTACGCCGATGGACAAGCGATTGATGCCGGTTTGCCGGTACTCCTTGAATTTCTCCTGCTCGAAGGTCCCTGGGTTGGCTTCCAAGGTAATTTCGATGTCGACGGCGAACGGGATGCGCTGCTCCACGCCGCGCAGCAAACGCCCCAAGGCCTTGGCGCTGAACAGGCTTGGAGTGCCGCCGCCGAAGAAGATCGAGCTGATGGGGCGCCCCTGGACCGCAGCCATCTCCTGATCGAGGTCGGTCAGCAGCGCATCGACGTAGGCCTCTTCCGGCAGATCAGGCCCGGCAGCGTGAGAATTGAAGTCGCAGTAAGGGCATTTGCGCACGCACCAGGGGATATGGATATACAACGCCAGGGGCGGGAGTGCGGCGAAACCTGCCGCGCCGCAATGGCGCAGCTGGGTGGACAGCGTTTCGGTCATGCCAGGCCCAGACGTTGACGCAGCAGGGCCATGGCGCGGGCGCGGTGGCTGAGCTGGTTTTTTTCGACAGGGCTGAGGTCGGCGCTGGAGCACTTGCGCTCCGGGACCCAGAACAACGGGTCGTAGCCAAACCCGTGCTCGCCGCTGGCCTCGAACAGAATGCTGCCATGCCACAACCCTTCGCACAGAATCGGCAGTGGGTCATCGGCGTGACGCACCAAGGCCAGCACGCAGACGAACTGCGCGCCGCGTTCTGCGGCGGGCACATCCTGGAGGGCTTCGAGCAGCTTGGCGTTGTTCGCCGCATCGCCCTTGCCGTCGGCATAGCGCGCCGAGTAGATACCCGGTGCTCCGCCAAGAGCGTCCACCGCCAGGCCCGAATCGTCGGCCAGGGCTGGCAGGCCGGAGATGCGAGAAGCGTTGCGTGCCTTGAGGATGGCGTTCTCGACGAACGACAGGCCGGTCTCCTCCGGCTCGACCTGGCTGAACTCACCGATCGAACGCAGTCGCACGGACTCGCCGAGCATGGCCTGGAGTTCCTTGAGTTTGCCGGCGTTGTGGCTGGCCAATACGAGTTGTTGGAAATTCATCATTCGCCTGGGAACACTTCCTGATTGAAGCTGAGTTTGTGGCTGACGCCGCCGGTCTCGACGTTCAGGTCGAAGGTCAGGGTTTCTGCCTGGTCGATCTTGAACTGGGCGATGTAGTAAACCGCGCCCTGGTCGGTGATCTGCTTGAACGACAGCGGGCTGCTCCGCCCGGTGAGGTCCTTCACGGTGCCGCTGACCACTGCCATGCCTGGCTTGCCGGCCTTGAGCACGGCGATGTTGAGCACGCCCTGGTTCTTGCTGCGGGTCAGGCCCGTGGCCGCGGCCACTTCCGGTTGCAGCATGCTTGAGGTAAAGGCGCTGTAGTGGACCGTCACGTCGCCGAAGACTTCCTTGCGTTCCGGCCTGGCGGGGTCTGCAGCCAGTACTGGCAAGGCCAGGCACAGGCTGATCAAGAAAAGTGCTAGGCGACGCATGGTGCGATCCTCCAGTGGGATGGGCTCGAGGTCAGACCGCGACCTGATGTTCCTGCAGGCCTCGGCTGCTGACGCGATAGATACCGATTTCTCCTAGAAGATTAGGCCAAAGCCGGCCTGCCCACCCATTACGGTGCAGACGGTCGACCGCCAGGCGGTCGATCACCTTGGCGTGACGCTCGTGGCACAGGTCCTCGAAGTCGGCGAAGGTGCAGAAGTGGATGTTTGGCGTGTTGTACCAGGTGTACGGCATGAAGTCCGAGACGGGCATGTGGCCCTTGGTCGCCAGGTACCAGCGGCAACGCCAGTGGCCGAAGTTGGGGAAGGTGATGATGCACTCGCGGCCCACGCGCAGCATTTCGTCGAGGATGCGGTCAGGGTACTCCACGGCCTGCAGGGCCTGGGTCATGACCACCACGTCGAAGCTGTTGCTGGCGAAGTTGCCCAGCCCTTTGTCCAGGTCCTGCTCGATGACGTTGACACCTTTGGCCACGCAGGCGGCGATGTTGTCGGCGTCGATCTCCAGCCCGTAGCCGGTGACGTTCTTGCGATCGCGCAACGAGGCCAGCAGCTCGCCGTTACCGCAGCCCAGGTCGAGTACCCGGCTGCCGGCGGGGATCCAGTCGTGGATGATTTCCAGGTCGGCTCTCATGCTGTCCTCAGATGACGATGCGGTTCATGTAGTTCGCGAAACCTTGCATGTAGCGAGGCGTGGGGATCAGGAAGGCATCGTGCCCGTAAGGTGAGTCGATCTCCAGGTAGCAGACGTTCTTGCGCGCGGCCATCAGGGCATCGACGATTTCCCGAGAACGTGCCGGCGAGAAGCGCCAGTCGGTGGTGAACGACATGATGCAGTAGTCCGCCGTGACATGCTCCAGCGTCGCCGCCAGATCCCCCCCATGGGTAGCGGCTGGGTCGAAGTAGTCCAGCGCCTTTGTCATCAGCAGGTAGGTGTTGGCATCGAAGCGACCGGAGAACTCCTCGCCCTGATAGCGCAGGTAGCTCTCGACTTGGAACTCGACGCTGTGGAAGTCGTAGTTGAGTTTGTCGCTCTTGAGCTCGCGACCGAACTTCTCACCCATGGAGTCATCGGACAGGTAGGTGATGTGACCCACCATGCGCGCCAGCATCAGGCCGCGCTTGGGCACCACGCCTTTGTCCTGGAACGAGCCACCGTGGAACTCGGGGTCCGTGAGGATGGCCTGGCGGGCGACTTCGTTGAAGGCGATGTTTTGTGCCGAGAGCTTGGGCGCCGAGGCGATGTCCACGCAGTGGCGTACTCGGTCCGGGTAGCTGATGGTCCATTGCAGGGCCTGCATGCCGCCCAGGCTGCCGCCGACCACCGCCGCCCACTGCTGGATGCCGAGGCGGTCGGCGAACCGCGCCTGGCTGTGCACCCAGTCTTCGACGGTCAGGACCGGGAAGTCGGCGCCATAGGGCTTGCCGGTGGCAGGGTTGACGCTGCTCGGCCCCGTGCTGCCGTTGCAACCGCCGAGGTTGTTCAGGCTGACCACGAAGAAGCGATTGGTATCGATCGGCTTGCCGGGGCCGATGCAGCTGTCCCACCAGCCGGGCTTTCGGTCGGTGGGGGCGTGATAGCCTGCGGCATGATGATGGCCGGAGAGCGCATGGCAGATCAGCACGGCATTGCTGGCGGTGCTGTTGAGGGTGCCATAGGTCTCGTAGATCAGCTCGTAGCCGGCCAGCGAACGGCCACAGGCCAGCGCCAGCGGCTCATCGAACCGGGCAATTTGCGGTGTTACCAGACCAACGGAATCTTCGGGAAAGACAGTGGACATCGACCCTGCTCACGCTTGACGGAGGCGTAAGTCTAAAGAGCGCTATCCCCAGCGGCAAGCAAAGGCTTGCCGCTGGAAACACCGGGGTCAGATCATGCGCCAGAGGATCTCCGGCATGCCGACATATTCGGCAAGTACAGGCATGGCGTAGGACTGGATGACCTGGATCGCCAGGAAGGCGAAGATCGGCGAAATATCCAGCCCGCCCAGGTTAGGGATGAGCTTGCGGAACGGCGCCAGCACCGGCTCGCTGATCTGGTAGGCCAGCTCGGCGGCAGGGTTGTGGCTGTTGGGCGCGACCCACGAGACGATCACCATGACGATCATCGCTACCCAGAAGATCTTCAGAAACAGCGAAGTCACGCCGATGATCGCCCAGATCACCAGTTGCAGCGGGCTGTAGCTGTAGAGCACGAACATCATCACGAAGGCCATCAGCAGCGCCTGGATGGCCACCGACAGCAGCAGGGACGAGGTGTCCAGGCCGCCAATGCTGGGGATGATGCGGCGCAGCGGCTTGAGCAGCGGCTGGGTGGCGCGCACCGCGAACTGGCTCAGGGGGTTGTAGAAGTCGGCCTTGACCAGTTGCAGCACGAAGCGCAGCAGGACGATCACCAGGTACAGGCTGACCAGGGTTTGCACCACGAAGATCATGGCGCCGGACAATGCATTCATCGACAGCTCCTTATTTGCCCAATTGCTCGGCCAGCTCGGCGGAACGTTTTGCCGCGGCCTCCAGTGCCTGCTCGACGAGCGCCTCGAAACCGTTGCCCTGGAACGACTTGATCGCCGCTTCCGTGGTGCCGGCCGGCGAGGTCACGCGCCGACGCAGCTCGGCGGCGTCCACGTCGCTGGAGACAGCCATGCGTGCGGCGCCCAGTGCGGTCTGCAAGGTCAACTGCGAGGCGGTTTCACGCGGCAGGCCAAGTTTTTCGCCGGCTGCGGTCATCGCTTCGATCAGCAGGAAGAAATAAGCCGGGCCACTGCCGGAGACGGCGGTGACGGCATCGAGTTGCTGCTCCTGGTCCAGCCACAGGGCGGTGCCCACGGCGCGCAGCAGTTGCTCGGCCTGTTGGCGTTGCTCGGCAGACACCTCGGCGGTGGCGTACAGGCCACTGGCGCCTTCGCGCAGCAGGGCCGGGGTGTTGGGCATGCAGCGAACCACCGGGCACGGGCCCAGCCAGGCTTGCAGGCTGGCGCAAGTGATGCCGGCGGCGATGGAGACGATCAGTTGCCCAGGCGCCAGATTGGGCTGCAGGGCCTGGCACACGGCTTTCATGACCTGCGGCTTGACCGACAGGACGATCACATCCGCGCCGGCGATGGCCTGGGCGTTGTCTTCGAAGGCTTCGATGCCGTGCTCGGCCTGGATCTTGGCCCGGGTCTCGGCGCCCGGGTCGCTGGCGCGGATCTGCGCGGCGTCCAGACCCTGGGCACGCAGGCCGCCGATCAGGCTGGCGGCCATGTTGCCGGCGCCGATAAAGGCAATACGTGTCTTGCTCATGTCAGGTCCTTGAAGGAAAGAGTGAGTAAAGCATGGAATCAGGGGCGTCCGTAGTCGCGGGCACCGAACAGGGCGGTACCGATGCGGACCCAGGTCGCTCCCTGTGCAATGGCCGCTTCCAGGTCATGGCTCATGCCCATGGACAAGGTGTCCAGGCCCAGTCCAAGGCCCTCCTGCAACTGGCGCAGGGTGGCGAAGGCCGCCTCTTGGGCGACATGGTCCTCGGTGGGTTCGGGAATCGCCATCAAGCCCCGCAGACGCAGGCCGGGCAGACTGGCAATGGCGCTGGCCAGGGCCGGCACATCGGCTGGCTGGCAGCCGGACTTGCTGGCCTCGCCGCTGACGTTCACCTGCAGGCAGACATTCAGCGGTGCCAGGTTGGCAGGGCGTTGTTCGGACAGGCGTTGGGCGATCTTCAGGCGGTCCACGGAGTGTACCCAGTCGAAATGTTCGGCGATTGCACGGGTCTTGTTCGACTGGATGGGGCCGATGAAGTGCCAGGTCAAGGGCAGGTCGCGCAATGCTTCCTGCTTGGCCAAGGCTTCCTGGAGGTAGTTCTCGCCAACGTGGAGCACGCCGGCGGCGTGGGCTTCACGCACGGCATTGGCGGGTTTGGTCTTGCTCACCGCCAGCAGCTGGATGCTGGCCGGGTCGCGTCCGGCAGCCTTGGCCGCGCTGTCGATGCGGGCGGCGAGGGCGGACAGGTTGTCTGCTATGGTGGACATGGAATCGATGCCGACGGCTCAGTGGTCTGCGGCATTCTACCTGCTTGATGGCCTTTGGGGAGTCTCATGGATGTGACCGACCTGTTGGCCCGGGCCGTGGCTGCGGGCGCTTGCGACCTGCACCTGGCGACGGGCGAAGTACCGGTGCTGCGCCTGGACGGCGAGCTGCAGCGCCTGGATCTGCCGCCACTGGCGGCTGCGACCCTGAGCGAAGGGTTTGCGCCGGTGCTCGATGAAACCCAGCGCCGCCAGTGGGCGCAGGGCGATGAGTTGGATATTGCGTTGACACTGCCAGGCGCCATGCGCGTGCGCGCGAACCTCTATCGCCAGCACCGTGGGCCAGGTGTGAGCCTGCGACTGCTGCCGGCCCGCATCCCCAGCCTCGACGAGTTGGACCTGGAGGAAGTGTTTCGAACTATTGCCCAGTGGCACGACGGCCTCGTGCTGGTCGGCGGGCCGACAGGCAGCGGTAAGTCATCGACCTTGGCAGCCCTGATCGATCAGCTCAATCGAACGCAGGCGCTGCACATCGTCACCCTCGAAGACCCCATCGAAGTTATCCACAGCGGCCAGCGCAGTTTGGTCAACCAGCGCGAGATCGGCCGCGATTGCCGGAATTTTGCCCAAGGCCTGCGCAGTGCATTGCGCCAGGACCCGGATGTGATCGTGATCGGCGAGCTGCGTGATCTGGAAACCATCCGCCTGGCCCTGCGCGCTGCGGAAACGGGGCACTTGGTGTTGGCGACGGTGCATACCCGCTCGGCGGTGAACAGCATCGATCGCCTGGTGGAGGTGTTTGCGCCGGAGGAAAAGGCTCTGGTGCGGGGCATGCTGGCGGAGTCGCTGCGCATGGTGGTAGCTCAGACATTGATCAGGCGATTGGATGGCGGGCGTGTGGCGGCCAGGGAAATGCTGGTGGCCACGCCAGCTGTGCGCAACCTGATCCGCGAAGGTCGCATGGCGCAGCTGCATTCAGTGATGCAGACCGGAGCGGCGGTGGGGATGAGGACGATGGAGATGGCGGTGCAGCAGTTGCAGGGGGCGGGGCTGATCGCGTCAGGCTGAGGTTGAATCTTTGGCCCATTCGCGGGTAAGCCCGCCTCCACCCACCGCGCGGAGCTGGGACTGGTGCGGTTTTTGTGGGAGCGGGTTTACCCGGGAATGGGCCGCGCAACAGCCCCGGCGATGTCAGGCAGTTCGAAGAGCCTGGCTCCACCGGGGGCAGGTCAGCGCTTGGCCAGGGCCAGGGTCTGCTGTTCTTTAGGCAGTACGCGCTTGGCGACCACGTAGTGCTTCTGCCAGTACGGCTTGCTCAGGGTGTCGATGCTCACCCGCTTGCCGGTGCGTGGCGCGTGGATGAAGCGGTCATTGCCCAGGTAGATGGCGACGTGGTTGACCCGGCGGCTCTTGATGTTGAAGAAGATCAGGTCGCCAGGCTTGAGGTCGCTTTTCGCCACTTTGACGCCATGCCCTTGGGCCATGGCATTGGAGGTGCGCGGTAGGTCGACGTCGGCGACATCGGTGAAGGCATACTTGACCAGGCCACTGCAGTCGAAGCCTTTGCTCGGGCTGCTGCCGCCCCAACGATAGGGCGTGCCAAGCACATTCACTGCGCGGCTGAGCACGTTGCTGCTCTGCTTGGCCGACATGGCCACGACGGGCAGGTTGCTCGTGGCCTTGGCGGCATTGCTCGGGCGGGCGCGCAAGGTGCTGTACTTGACCGGCGCGTGTTTCACCGAGGCGTTGGTGGTGTAGCCGGTGAAACCATTGGGAAGACGTTGCTCACGATTGGTGGCGTGGGCGGCCAGGGGCAACAATAGGCAGAGGGTCAGCCATGTCTTGAACAGAGGCGGCATAGTTGAAGCTCTTTTTAGGTATGTGTTGGCTGTGGCGCGCAACTCTATAACAGCTTCGGGTGGTTTTTTGCTCCGTTGGTCGATTGTGCGGGTACCATACGTCGGCTTCCCGCGGAAAAGTCACATTTTCCGTTAGAAAATTTTTTGCTAACCCACGGAGGACAAGCATGAACGGTTATCAACAGGGTGGGCTGCACGACACCCACAGCAAGGTCCTGGGCTACCTCTTGTGGATCTTCGGTTTCACCGGCTCCCACCGCTTTTACTACGGCAAACCCATCACCGGGACGATCTGGTTCTTCACCTTGGGCCTGCTCGGCATCGGCTGGTTGATCGACCTGTTCCTGATTCCGTCGATGGACCGTGAGGCGGACATGCGCTTCGAGTCCGGTCGCGTGGACTACAACCTGGCCTGGATCTTCCTGACGTTCCTCGGGATCTTCGGCGTACACCGGCTGTACCTGGGCAAGTGGATCAGTGCCCTGATCTATCTGCTCACTGGGGGCTTGTTCCTGATTGGCGTGCTGTACGATTTCTGGACCCTGAACAGCCAGATCTCCCAGGTCAACGCCCAGCGCCGCTGACAGAAAAAAGGCCTTGTCGCATCGTGCGGCAAGGCCTTTTTCGTTACTGGCGGGTCTGGCGCTGTTGCAGCAGCAGGTTGCTGAACCCTGCCCCGGCAAGCTGTTTCTGGGCCACCGTCAACTGTTCGCGGTTGCTGAACGGGCCGACCAGGACGCGGTACCAGGTTTCATCTTTCACCGTCCCTGACTCCACCTTGACCGCTTGGCCGAGCAGGATGATCTGCGCACGGACCTTGTCGGCATCGGCCTGTTTGCGGAACGAGCCGGCCTGCAGGAAGAAGGTGGTGGTCGCCGCAGGCTTGATCACTGGTGGGGCAGGCGGAGGCGTCTGCCCCATCAGGGCGGCCTGGGCGCGGGCGGTGTCGATCTTCGCGGCTTCCGCTGGCGTTACCGGCTTGACCGGCTGGGCCGGTACCGGTGGGGTTTTCTCCGGTACAGCCTCCGGTGGCACGATGACCTCCGACTCCGGCAGCAGGGTGTAGAAGTCGTATTTTGGCTTGACCGGCTGCTGTGTCGTCGGTGCAGTGGTCTTGCCGGCTTCGGCGACCTTGGCGGGTTTTTGCTGCTCAGGCTTGGCGCGCTTGATGTCTTCACTGCCCGGTTCGAGCTTCATCAGGAAGACAACGAAAGCGCCGACGGTCAGGCCGACCGCCAGCCAGACCCAACCTGGAATCGGCTGTTTGGCCGGCGCCTGGTTGCGGCTGGCGCCACGCTTGGGTGCAGGTTTTTTCTTGGCAGCCAACTTACATGCGCTCCAGGGTTTCCAGGCCGAGCAGTTCCAGACCTTGCTTGAGCGTACGGCCGGTCAGAGCGGCCAGACGCAGACGGCTTTGCTGCTGTTCGGCGGTTTCGGCGGCGAGGATCGGGCAGTTCTCGTAGAAGCTGGAGAACAGGCCCGCGATGTCGTACAGGTAGCTGCACAGCACATGTGGGGTGCCCTTCTCGGCGACATTGTTGAGTACTTCACCGAACTGCGCCAGGCGAGCGGCCAGATCCTGCTCATGGGCCGCCTGCAGGACGATGTTGCCCTCGACTTCCTCGAAGCCCTTGCCCAGCTTGCGGAATACGCTGGCCACGCGGGTGTAGGCGTACAGCAGGTAGGGTGCGGTGTTGCCGTCGAAGTTGAGCATCAGCTCGAAGTTGAAGCTGTAGTCGCTGGTGCGGTGCTTGGACAGGTCGGCGTACTTCACCGCCCCGATCCCGACCACTTCACCAATGTGGCGCAGTTCGTCTTCGGACAGGCTCGGGTTCTTGTCCTTGACCAGGGCGTAGGCGCGCTCCTTGGCCTCGGTCAGCAGGTCGATCAGTTTTACGGTGCCGCCGTCACGAGTCTTGAACGGACGGCCGTCAGCGCCGTTCATGGTGCCGAAGCCCATGTGTTCCATCTGCATTGGGTGGCCGACGAAGCCTGCGCGGCGCGCCACTTCGAACACCTGGTTGAAGTGCAGGGCCTGGCGCTGGTCGACGAAGTACAGGGCGCGGTCGGCCTTGAGGACGTTGCTGCGATAGCGCACTGCGGCCAGGTCGGTGGTGGCATAGAGGTAGCCGCCATCGGCCTTCTGCACGATCACCGGCAGCGGTTCGCCTTCGGCATTCTTGAATTCGTCGAGGAACACGCACTGGGCGCCCTGATCCTCGACCAGCAGGCCCTTGGCCTTGAGGTCTGCGACCACATTGGCCAGGTCGCCGTTGTAGGCGCTCTCGCCCATCACGTCGGCCATGGTCAGCTTGACGTTGAGCAGCTCGTAGGTCTTCTGGCAGTGGGACAGGGAGATGTCCTTGAAGCGGGTCCACAGGGCCATGCACTCAGGGTCGCCGGCTTGCAGCTTGACCACCAGGCCACGGGCGCGGGTGGCGAATTCCTCGGACTCGTCGAAGCGCTTTTTCGCCGCGCGGTAGAAGTTCTCGAGGTCCGACAGTTCGTCGCTGGTGATCGGGTTTTCTTCCAAGTAGGCCAGCAGCATGCCGAACTGGGTGCCCCAGTCACCCACGTGGTTCTGGCGGATCACCTGGTCGCCGAGAAACTCCAGCACGCGTGCGACGCTGTCGCCGATGATGGTCGAGCGCAGGTGGCCGACGTGCATCTCCTTGGCCAGGTTCGGTGCCGACATGTCGATCACCACTTTCTCGCTAGGGCCAGCCTTGCGCACGCCCAGGTGATCATCTGCCAGGGCTGCGTCCAGGCGGTTGGCCAGGGCCTGGGTGTTCTGGAAGAAGTTCAAAAAGCCTGGGCCTGCGATCTCGACCTTGGTGATGTCGGCGCTGGCCGGCAGGGCGTTGATGAGCTTTTCAGCCAGGTCGCGCGGCTTCATGCCGGCCGGCTTGGCCAGCATCATGGCGATGTTGCTGGCGAAGTCGCCGTGGGTCTTGTCCCGGGCGTTTTCCACCTGGATCGCCGGCGTCAGCCCTTCAGGCAGCACGCCGTCGGTGACGAGTTGGGTGAGGGCTTGCTGGATGAGCTGGCGAATGGTGTCTTTCATGGCGTTCTCTTTTCGACCGCAAGCGCGGTGGGGCGCTTCGATGCGCAGGTGGAAAAACTGAGCATTATCCGTTCCCGGGGGCGTGTTGCCAACCTTTGAGCGGCAAGCTGGGTATGGAGCGGCAAGCTTCAAGCTTCAAGCTGCAAGAAAAAGCGCCAGCGTGCACGGTCTGCCTTTGCTTGCAGCTCAATACAGGTCGACCGGATCCACATCCAGCGACCAGCGCACCTGGCGCCCCGATGGCACGTGCTCCAACACTAGCAACCAAGCGCTGATCAGTCGATGCAAGGGCGCCCGGGCATTGGCCTGGAGCAACAATTGCGCGCGGAAACGCCCTGCGCGGCGCTCCATGGGCGCAGGTACCGGGCCGAGCAGCTCGATACCCTGCAGGTCCTGCTCGGCCAACAGCCGTTCAGCGGCGCTGCAGGCCTCGTCCAGAAAACCCTCGGCCTGGCCTGGCTTGTGCGCCTCGGCCCGGAGCAGGGCGAGGTGGGAGAAGGGTGGCAGGCCGGCCGCGCGGCGTTCGCTCAGGGCCTGCTCGGCGAAGGCGAAGTACCCTTGCTCGGTCAATTGCACCAGCAGCGGATGTTCGGCCAGGTGGGTCTGGATGATCACCTTGCCGGGCTCCTCGGCGCGACCGGCGCGGCCGGCGACCTGGACGATCAACTGCGCCATGCGTTCGCTGGCGCGGAAGTCCCCGGAGAACAGGCCTCCATCGGCGTCGAGGATGGCCACCAGGGTCACCCGGGGGAAGTGGTGACCCTTGGCCAGCATCTGGGTGCCGACCAGGATGCTGGGCTGGCCGCGCTGAATAGTGGTGAACAGGTTGTGCATCGCATCCTTGCGCGACGTGCTGTCGCGGTCGACCCGCAGGATGGGGTAATCCGGGAAGAGCACTTTCAGGCGCTCTTCGGCACGCTCGGTGCCCGCGCCTACCGGGCGCAGGTCGACATGGGCGCATTGCGGGCACTGGTGGGGCAGGCGTTCGTCGTGGCCGCAGTGGTGGCAGCGCAGCACGCCGGAACGCTGGTGGACCGTCATCCGGGCATCGCAGCGCGGGCATTCGGACAGCCAGCCGCAGTCGTGGCACAGCAGGGTCGGCGCGAAGCCGCGGCGGTTGAGGAACACCAGCACTTGCTGGCCTGCTTCCAGGGTCTGGCGGATGGCCTGTTGCAGCGGGCCGCTGATGCCGCTGTCCAGCGGCAGGCTGCGCACGTCCAGACGCAGGAAGCGAGGTGCGCGGGCACCGCCGGCGCGTTGATTCATGCGCAGCAGGCCGTAGCGGCCGCTGTGGGCATTGTGCAGACTTTCCAGCGAGGGCGTGGCCGAGCCCAACAGGATCGGGACGTTCTCTTGGTGGGCACGGACTACGGCCAGGTCTCGGGCGTGGTAGCGCAAGCCTTCCTGCTGTTTATAGGAGCCGTCGTGCTCCTCGTCGATGATGATCAGCCCAGGGTTTTTCATCGGGGTGAACAACGCCGAGCGGGTGCCGATGATGATATCGGCCTCACCGTCGCGGGCGGCGAGCCAGGCGTCCAGGCGTTCGCGATCACCGACTGCCGAATGCAGCAGGGCGATGCGGGCGTTGAAGCGCTGCTCGAAGCGCGCCAAGGTCTGCGGGCCGAGGTTGATTTCCGGAATAAGGATCAGCGCCTGTTTGCCGGCCTCGAGGGTTTCACGGATCAGTTGCAGGTAAACCTCGGTCTTGCCGCTGCCAGTCACCCCCGCCAGCAAGAATGCATGGAAGGCGCCGAAGCCCGAGCGCACGGCGTCGAATGCGGCCAGTTGTTCTTCGTTCAGCGGCAGCTCCGGCTGCGCCAGCCAATGCTCGTGGCGGGGCTGGGGCAGATGGCGGCGGACCTCTACCTGAACCAGTTCCTTGGCCAGCAGCAGGTCGAGGCTGTCCTTGCTCAGGCCCAGCTTGGCCAGCACGCTGTGGGCGACACCGTGCGGATGCTGGGCCAGGGCCTTGAGGGCGTCACGCTGGCGGGGAGCGCGTGCGATACGCGGGTCTTCCAGGCGGGCGCCGGGAGCGACATGCCAAAAGCGTTCTTGGCGCATCTCGGCCGGCTCGCCCTGGCGCAACAAGGTGGGCAGGGCCCAGTTCAAGGTGTCGCCCAGGCTGTGCTGGTAGTACTGCGCGGTCCACAGGCACAGCTTGAACAGTGCTGGCGGCAGCGGTGAGACCGGATCGAGCAGGGCGCTGGCGGGCTTGAGCTTGTCGGCCGGCACTTCGCTCTTGTCGCAGACCTCCACCAGCACACCGATCATCTCCCTGCGGCCAAACGGCACGCGGATGCGCATGCCGGGCGTCAAGGCCTGGCGGGCCATGCTTGCTGGCGCCCTGTAGTCGAACAGGCGACGCAAAGGCGAGGGCAGGGCTAGGCGCAGAATGACGTCGGACACGCGGGAGGTCTCTGGATGGGAGGTTCACAAGTTTCGCGAGCCTAGCAGACGACAGTCGGTGATCGCGACAACTTGCGCTGGCGCCTTGCTCTGGTATTATTCGCCGCCTAATTACGTGCGGTATTCAACAATTGGTGTTGGGTGGCGGCACGCAGCTCGAGGAAGTGACCATGAAAGCAGATATTCATCCGAACTACGAAGTAGTTGCAGTCACCTGCAGCTGCGGCAACAAATTCGAAACCCGTTCGACCCTGGCCAAGCCGCTGGCGATCGACGTGTGCTCCCAGTGCCACCCGTTCTACACTGGTAAGCAGAAAGTCCTGGACACCGGTGGTCGCGTACAGAAGTTCGCCGATCGCTTCGGTATGTTCGGTACCAAGAAGTAATCATGCGCATGGCGAATCCCTCGGGTTTCGCGCTGCTGCAAAAAAAGGCGCCCCTTGTGGGCGCTTTTTTTGTGGGCGCGATCTGGCATTTTCCCGCGCTGGCCTTCTGCCCATTGCCCGACAAGCCACAGCAGGTGGCGGTACGTCAGGTGGTCGATGGCGACACCTTGCGTCTGAGTGATGGACGCAGCGTTCGCATGATCGGCATCAACACACCGGAAATCGGCCGTAAAGGTCGCACCAGCGAGCCCTATGCCGAGGCCGCCAGGCAGCGTTTGCAGGCGTTGGTCAAAGCCAGCGACGGACGGGTCGGGCTGGTGCCGGGGGTAGAGGGGAAGGACAAGTACGGCCGCACCTTGGCGCATATCTATGGCCGGGATGGCAACAATCTTGAAGCCACACTGCTCAGCGAGGGCTTGGGATATCGCGTCGCGGTGGCGCCCAACGTCAAGCTTTCCCGCTGCCAGCAACAGGCCGAGCAGGCGGCCAGGGCGGCGCGGGTCGGGTTATGGCGGCAGTCGCCAGTGCTGCGAGAGGGTGATGTCCGGCAGTCGGGCTTTGCTGTCATAAGCGGTAAAGTGCAGGCTATCGAGCGCAATCGTGGTGGTGTTTGGCTGGATCTTGGCAATGCGGTGGTGCTTCGCATTCCCGCTCGTCTGCAGCGCAACTTCCCCTCGAGCTTCTTCGATAACCTCAAGGGACGCCAGGTCGAGGCGCGCGGCTGGGTGCTGGATCGTTCCCGCAAGGGTGGGCTGAAGCCTGGGCAGCGACGCTGGGAATTGCCATTGACCGATCCGAGCATGCTCGAACGGATTTCAGGGTAAATAGTTGTAGACATTTCGCTATTGGATTGTACACACTTGATGGCGTATGCCCCCGTGGGTTATAGCGTAAAGTCGTAGGCTAAAGGCCTTGACACAAGTGACCGGGCAGTCTTGTGGCCCCCCGGCTCTTTGCGTATCCTCGGCGGTCCGTCAGAACAGTAAACAAGCGGAATGCCCACCATGTCAGACCTGAAAACCGCCGCTCTCGAATACCACGCTCAGCCTCGTCCGGGGAAACTGAGCGTCGAACTCACCAAGCCGACCGCAACCGCTCGTGACCTGGCCCTGGCCTACAGCCCGGGTGTCGCCGAGCCTGTGCGTGAGATCGGCCGTGATCCAGAGCTGGCCTACAAGTACACCGGCAAAGGCAACCTGGTCGCGGTGATTTCCGATGGTACCGCCATCCTCGGCCTGGGTGACCTGGGTCCGCTGGCGTCCAAGCCGGTCATGGAAGGCAAGGGTGTTCTGTTCAAGCGTTTCGCTGGTATCGACGTGTTCGACATCGAAGTCGACTCCGAAAGCCCGCAAGCCTTCATCGACACCGTCAAGCGTATTTCCATCACCTTCGGTGGCATCAACCTGGAAGACATCAAGGCGCCTGAGTGCTTCGAGATCGAGCGCACCCTGATCGAGCAGTGCGACATCCCGGTCTTCCACGATGACCAGCACGGCACCGCGATCGTCACCGCGGCCGGTATGATCAATGCCCTGGAAATCGCCGGTAAGAAGCTCGACGAAGCCAAGATCGTCTGCCTGGGCGCTGGCGCTGCCGCCATCTCTTGCATGAAGCTGCTGGTCAGCATGGGTGCCAAGGTCGAGAACATCTTCATGATCGACCGCACCGGCGTGATCCACGCGGGTCGTGACGATCTGAACCAGTACAAGGCGCAGTTCGCGCACGCAACCGACAAACGCACCCTGGCTGACGCACTGGAAGGTGCCGATGTGTTCGTGGGTCTGTCCGGCCCGAACCTGCTGAGCCCGGAAGGTCTGAAGAGCATGGCTGCGAACCCGATCGTGTTCGCGTGCTCGAACCCGGATCCGGAGATCAAGCCAGAGCTGGCCCACCAGACCCGCAGCGACGTGATCATGGCTACCGGTCGTTCCGACTACCCGAACCAGGTCAACAACGTGCTGGGCTTCCCGTTCATCTTCCGTGGCGCTCTGGACGTACGTGCCAAGCGCATCAACGAAGAAATGAAGATCGCCGCCGCCATCGCCCTGAAGGACCTGGCCAAGCTGCCGGTACCGCAGGAAGTCTGCGACGCCTACGGTGTACAGGCGCTGGAATTCGGCCGTGAGTACATCATTCCGAAGCCGATGGACCCACGCCTGATCACCGTCGTCTCCGACGCCGTGGCCAAGGCCGCCATCGAATCCGGCGTAGCGACCCTGCCGTATCCGAAGCACTACCCGCTGCAGAACGTGAACGACGTGTTCAACGGTTAATGCAGGACGCAAAAAAGAACCGGCTCATATGAGCCGGTTTTTTTGCTTCGAGTTTAGAGCTACGAGCGACAAGTTGTTCGACGTTGTCTGTAAGGGCGCGCCGGGGAGAGCCGGCGCGCCCTTCTTGCTGCTTGTCGCTTGTGCGGCTTAGAACAGATCCATCGGCGCCGCTTCATCGGCCGGCAGCGGACTGCCTGGTGCAGCACCGTTGCCCAGCTCGTCTACCGAAGGCGGGGAGTCCTCGGCCTTGAAGAGCTCGAAATAGGCATTCGGCGTGCTTGGCGTGGCGGCGCGGCCGCTGACCGGGTCGACTCGCAGGCTAAGGATGCCTTCCGGTTCGGCCGGGGCGTGCTCGGGCTTGCCTTTGAGCGCCGCGCCCATGAAGTTCATCCAGATCGGCAGCGCGGCGGTGCCGCCGTACTCGCGTCGGCCCAGGGTTTCCGGCTGGTCGAAGCCAACCCACACGGTCGTCACGTAGTCGGCGTTGTAGCCGGTGAACCAGGCGTCCTTGGACTCGTTGGTGGTGCCGGTCTTGCCTGCCAGATCGCTACGGCCAAGGGCCAGGGCGCGGCGGCCGGTGCCGCGCTTGATCACGTCCTGCAGCATGCTGGTGAGAATATAAGTGGTGCGACCGTCGACGATGCGCTCGGCCACGACCGGTGCCTGTGGCGTGGGGGCTACCTGGCCCAGTGCCGAGGGTGCTTCGCCTGGCAGCGACTGGATGCTGATCGGCTGTTCCGGTGCGGCGATGCCGGCTTGGTCCTGGTCCTCTTGAGGAACCCTCGCCGGATTGGCTGTGAACAGGGTTTCACCGTTGCGGCTCTCGATGCGTTCGATCAGGTAGGGGCTGATTTTGTAGCCGCCGTTGGCGAAGGTGCTCCAGCCCGTGGCGATTTCCATCGGCGTGAGGGTTGCGGTCCCCAGCGCCAGAGACAGGTTCGGCGGCAGGTCCTGCTTGTTGAAGCCAAACTTGGCGATGTAGTCGATGGTCTTGCCCACGCCCATCGATTGCAGCAGTCGGATCGAGACCAGGTTGCGCGACTTGTACAGGGCTTCGCGCATGCGGATCGGGCCGAGGAAGGTGTTGGTGTCGTTCTTCGGGCGCCAGACCTTGTCCAGGTACTCGTCGACGAACACGATCGGTGCGTCGTTGACCAGGCTGGCGGCGGTGTAGCCGCTGTCCAGCGCGGCGCTGTAGACGAAGGGCTTGAAGCTCGAACCTGGCTGACGCTTGGCCTGCATGGCGCGGTTGTAGTTGCTCTGTTCGAACGAGAAACCGCCGACCAGTGCGCGGATGGCGCCGCTGTAAGGATCCAGGGTGACCAGTGCACTCTGGGCGCCAGGCACCTGGCTGAACTTGAGCTTGCCGTCTTCCAGGCGCTGCACGCGGATCAGGTCACCGACCTGAGCCACGTCGGCGGGCGATTGTGGGGAGCGGCCCTGGGCATTGCTGTTGAGGAACGGCCGGGCCCATTTCATGGTGTCCCAGGCTACGTGCTCTTCTTCGCCGCTGCGAGTCAGCACTTTCAGGCCGCTCTTGTCGACCTGGGTGACGATGGCAGGCTCCAGGCCCCCGAGGGTGCGCTGCTTGCTCAGTTCCTGCAGCCAGGCGGCGTGGGTCTTGCCTGGGAAGCGCGACTCCGGTCCGCGATAGCCGTGGCGCTCGTCATAATCGGATAACCCATTGAGTACGGCCTTGTTGGCCATTTCCTGCATGTCGCTCGGCACTGTGGTGGTCACGCGGAAGCCTTCGGTATAGGCGTCGCTGCCATAGCGGCCGACCATTTCGGCACGAGCCATTTCGGCAATGTAAGGCGCGTTCACCTCAGGTGTCGGTACGTGGTAGCTGGCATTGAGCGGCTCGGCCAGGGCGGCTTCGTAGCTGGCTTGGTCGATCTTGCCCAGCTTGTACATGCGGCCCAGGATCCAGTCACGACGCTCCTTGGCGCGCACCGGGTTGGCCAGCGGGTTGAAGCGCGACGGCGCCTTGGGCAGGCCAGCGATCATGGCCATCTGGGCCAGGCTGATGTCGCGGATCGACTTGCCGTAGTACACCTGCGCGGCGGCCTCGATGCCGTAGGCGCGGTTGCCCAGGTAGATCTTGTTGACGTACAGCTCGAGGATCTCGTCCTTGGTCAGCTCGCGTTCGATCTGCAAGGCCAGGAGGATTTCATTGGTCTTGCGCGAGAAGCTGCGCTCGCTGGTGAGGAAGAAGTTCTTCGCCACTTGCATGGTGATCGTGCTGCCGCCGGTCTGGATGTGACCAGACTTCACCAGCTGGGTCGCGGCGCGCATCAGGCTGCTCGGGTCGACCCCATAGTGGTTGAGGAAATTGTCGTCCTCAGCTGACAGAAGCGCCTGGATGAACTGTGGGGGAATATCCGCGAAACGGATAGGCGAGCGGCGCATTTCGCCGAATTCCGCAATCAGCTTGCCGTCGCTGCTGTACACCCTCAAGGGGATCTGCAACTGGATGCTTCTGAGGGACTCGACCGAGGGGAGGCTGGGGCTAAGATACAGAAACGCACCGCTCACACCGAGTACGAGCGCGCAGATGACTGCGACGAAAGACCACCAGAAGAACTTCAGCAGACGTATCAAGGCTTTTGGGTGTCCAGGTTGGGAGTGGATTGCACGCGGTCCGGCGGACAGGAAAAAACGCTGGGCATTATAAGCATTTTTCGCTTTGCCGGGGCGACCGGCCGGCCTGGACGGTCGGCTCCTGTAGGGCGGCACTGTGACGATCTTTCAGGGAAGAACCATGCTTGGACGTTTCGGCAGGGATGCCGGTTCACTGCTGGGGGTGGAAATCGCCTCCGGTTCCGTTCGAATCATTCAACTGCAGCGGCGCCAGGGTGGCCACACGGTCTGCGCCTGGGCCGTGGAGCCTTTCGAGGCGCCCCCGGGGCACTGGACGGCACATCCTGATGTGGTGGCCAAGGCCTTGCAACGAGCCTGGCAGCGCAGTGGCTGTCGTCAGCGTCAGGCGGCGGTGGCGCTCCCGGGCTCAGAGGTGATCTGCAAAGTACATCGGCTGCCGGCGCGGTTGTCCGACAGTGAGATGGAGGCGCAGTTGCTGGCCGAGGCCGAGCGCCTGTTTCCGTTTCCGTTGCAGGACCTCGCGCTGGACTTCCAGAGGCTCGAGGCGGTGCCAGGCCCGGTTGACGAGGTGAGCGTGCTGGTGGGGGCTTGCCGTCACCGTCTGTTGGAGCCGCTGGAGCAGGTGTTCCACAGCGCGGGCTTGCAGGTCATGACGGTCGAAGTCGATAGCCTGGCCCTGGCCCGCACGCTCGTCGCCGACCGACTGACCGCAACGGCGGTACTGAGGATCGAGGCCGATTGCGCCACTGTGCATACCTGGCCGGAGCCTTTCATGTCTCAGCGCCTGGAGCTGCGTTTCGTACCAGAGCAGGACCAGGCGCAACGCTTCGAACGTATTGGGCACTGGCTGCGCAGTGCGCTGCCGGGAACATCCGCCGAATGCCTGCAGGTCGCGCTGGGCGAGGTGCCGGAAGACGGCTGGTTGGAAGGGCTCACGCAGCAACTGGCGATGCCGTGCGAGTCACTCTGGCCTTTCGCCGGGCTGGCGGTAGTGGGCCTGCCGGTGGATTGCGCGCTGTCGTGCCGAGAGGCTGGCGGCCTGGCGCTGGCCTATGGGCTGGCGTTGGGAGGGGGGCAATGATGCTGCGGCTGAACCTGCTTCCCTGGCGCGAACGGCAACGCCGCGCGGCAGTTCGGCGCTTCAAGCTGGCCGTGCTCGCCACTGTCCTGTTCGCCTTCTGTGGCGTAATGCTGCTGGATCATCTGGCCCGTCAGCGTTTGCAGAACCAGGTGTTGGCCATTGCGCAAAGTCAGGTCATGTTGCAAGGGCAGCAGGCGGAGCTCGCGCGCATCGATGCGCTGCGTGAGCGGCGCGAGGCCATACAGGCGCAATCTTCTGCCCTGGCCCGTCTGTGGGCTGATCAAGGGCTGCCCCTGGTGGTGTTCGCCGAGTTTGAGCGGGCCATGCCAGAAGGATTGAACTTGAGCGAGCTGACCTTGCAGGACAATCGCGTACAAGTACTCGGGCTGGCGGCGTCCCCCGCTGTCCTGGCGCAGCTCATGCGCGAGCTCGAGCAGTCTGCCGTCCTACAGGGGTTGGAGCTCAAACGCCTTCGCAATGTGCCGGCGGGGGAGGAGTTCCTGTTGTTGGCCCAGGTGCCGGTCACGTGGTCATGACGTGGGCCGAGATGACCGACTGGCGGGAGTGGGGTACCCGTTCGCGGGGCTTCATTGCCGTGATTCTGGTCGCGGTGATCGCCTTGGTACTGTTTGCCGGGTGGTTCGGGCTTCTTCAGGGGCGGTATCGGACCTATCAGGTGGGCAAGAGCCAGGAGCAATCATTGAACCAGGCGTTGTCGGGCAATTCGCAGGCGCTGAGCCTGCACGAGTCTGCCAGGCAGGCGCTGGACGATGCCATGCTGCAGTTGCGCGATGCACGTTGGCGCCTGGCTGCGGGTGTGAGCATGAGTGATCTGCTCGACGAATTGACCAGTTCGGGGCATGCCCATGGGTTGGTGTTCGAACAGCTCGATGTGGAGCAGGCCCGCATCGAGACCGGCTATCAGGTAGTGCCGCTGCGGATCGAGGTTGTGGGGCGCTATGCCGCGCTGCGGTTGTGGCTGGACGAATGGTTCGGCCAGGTTCGCCTCCTGCGGGCAACGAGCCTGCGGCTTGTCGACTTGCCTGAGCGGCCAGGCTTGCTGCGCCTGCAGCTGCAAGTCGCTTCGTATCACCCAGGTGAAGAGCTGGCGGCACCGGCCTCGCTGGCCCATGAGCCGGCGAGGCCGGCGGCTCGCCCTGTGCGCGTGGATCTGTTCGTCCCCTGGTCGACTCACACCGCCGTGACGGGGCTGGCTGGCGTGCCCCTGGATCAGTTGGAGATGGTCGGCAGCCTGTCGCAGGCTGGGCATCACCAGGCTCTGCTGTGGTCCGCTGGGCGTTTGTATCGGGTGCGTTCTGGGGATCGCCTGGGGCGCAATGAGGGTGTCGTGGTACGGATCGATCGACACCAGGTCGAGGTGCGCGAGCGCGTGTTCGTTGTGGGTGTGTGGCACGAGCGGTCGGTCTACCTGACCATGGGAAAGCGGGTGAACAACGAGGTCATGGATGACGCCGAACAAACTGAAGATCGGTATGGTGGTGGCGATGCTGTCGAGCCAGGCGGCGACAGCGATGCCCTATCGGGGTGAGCCGCTGTCCCTGAACTTCCAGGACATCGAAGTGCGCGCGGCGCTGCAGGTGCTGGCCGATCATGCCGGCATCAACCTGGTTGCCAGCGACACGGTGCAAGGCAGCCTTACCTTGCGCCTTGAGGACGTGCCTTGGGATCAGGCGCTGGACCTGGTATTGCGCAGCAAAGGGCTGGCCCGACGCGAGGAGGGCAATGTACTGGTGGTCGCGCCAACAGCGGAGCTGGCAGAACAGTTTCGTGAAGCCCGGTCTGGGCAGGCGCTGGATGCGCAATTGCAACCCATGCGGCGTGAGCTGCTGCCGATCCATCACGCCAAGGCGGCGGACATGGCCGAGCTGCTGTTGGCTGCGCTTGCCGACGAGGGCATTCTCACCGGGCGCGGCAGCCTGAGTGTCGACCCGCGGACCAACACCTTGGTGGCGTATCAGCCGGCCGACCGTCTCGCCGAGTTGCGGCGACTGGTGGGGCAGTTGGACGTGCCGGTACGCCAAGTGCTGATCGAGGCGCGGATCGTTGAGGCCAACGTCGATTACGAAAAAAGCCTGGGTGTGCGCTGGGGGGCGCCGCTGGAAGGCGATACCGCCCGTCTGGGTAAAGAGCTGTTCGTCGACCTGGGCCTGGAACGAGGGACGTCCGGCATCGGATTGGGAGTGCTGCGTGGCGGGACGCTGCTGGACTTGGAGCTCAGTGCCATGGAAAAGAGCGGAAACGGCGAGATCATCTCCCAGCCCAAGGTGGTCACGGCTGACAAGGAGACCGCGCGGATCATCAAGGGTACCGAGGTGCCTTACCAGGAAACCAGCAAGAGTGGCGCAACCTCCATTTCGTTTCGCGAGGCATCGTTATCGCTTGAGGTGACGCCGCAGATCACGCCCGATGGCAAGGTCGTGATGGCTGTCAGGGTGACCAAGGACGAGCCTGACTACGTCAATGCACTGAACAACGTCCCGCCCATCCGCAAAAATGAGGTCAACGCCAAAGTGCGGGTGGCGGACGGTGAGACGATCGTAATCGGTGGCGTTTACTCGACCACGCAAAACAATGTGGTCGACAAGGTGCCATTTTTAGGCGATCTGCCGTATGTTGGCAGGCTGTTTCGACGCGATGTATTACAAGAGAAAAAATCCGAGCTGCTGGTCTTCCTGACTCCGCGTATCATGAGTGACCAGGCGATTGCTGTGAGTCGTTGATTCTGTGCGAAATTTGATACTTGTGGGACCCATGGGCGCTGGTAAAAGCACCATCGGACGCCTATTGGCCAAAGAGCTGCGCCTGCTGTTCAAGGATTCCGACAAGGAAATCGAGCTGCGAACCGGCGCCAACATCCCGTGGATCTTCGATAAAGAAGGCGAGCCGGGCTTTCGTGACCGTGAGCAGGCCATGATCGCCGAGCTCAGTAGCCTCGATGGAGTCGTCCTGGCGACCGGTGGCGGCGCGGTGATGCGTGAAGCCAATCGCAGAGCGCTGCGCGAGGGCGGGAGGGTGATCTACCTGCACGCCTCGGTGGAGCAGCAGGTCGGGCGCACCGCGCGCGATCGCAACCGGCCACTGTTGCGCACTGCCAACCCGGAGGCGACCCTGCGCGCCCTGCTGGAAACCCGCGACCCGCTCTATCGTGAGATCGCTGACCTGGTGGTGGAAACCGACGAGCGGCCGCCGCGCATGGTGGTGCTCGACATCCTTGAGCGCTTGCAGAAGTTGCCGCCCCGGTAAGCCGGGACTATTCTCGGCGACCAACGCCGAGGCGGGTTGAACGTTACCGCGCGGGGTCGCCTGGACGATGCCGCGCCCTAGTACATTGTGGGGATACATGCAGACATTAAAGGTCGACCTGGGCGAACGCAGCTACCCGATCTACATTGGCGAAGGCCTGCTGGACCAGCCTGAACTGCTGGCGCCGCACATTGCCGGACGGCAGGTCGCCATTGTCTCGAACGAAACCGTTGCTCCCCTGTATCTCGAACGTCTGAGTCGCACCCTCGGTGCCTACGCGGTGTTGCCCGTGGTGTTGCCCGATGGCGAGGCCCACAAGAACTGGGAAACCTTGCAACTGATCTTCGATGCCCTGCTCACCGCCCGGCATGATCGCCGGACCACCGTAGTGGCCCTGGGTGGTGGTGTCATCGGGGACATGGCCGGCTTCGCCGCTGCCTGCTACCAGCGCGGCGTCGACTTCATCCAGATACCGACTACCTTGTTGTCCCAGGTCGATTCCTCGGTGGGCGGCAAGACCGGCATCAATCATCCCTTGGGCAAGAACATGGTCGGCGCGTTCTATCAGCCCAACGCCGTGCTGATCGACACCGCCAGCCTAAAGACCCTGCCTGCACGCGAACTGTCGGCGGGCCTGGCCGAGGTCATCAAGTACGGCCTGATCTGCGACGAGCCGTTCCTGACTTGGCTCGAAGCCCGCATCCATGACCTGCGCGAGCTGGAGCCCGTCGCGCTCACCGAAGCCATCCGCCGCTCGTGCGCGGCCAAGGCTGCAGTGGTCGGCGCCGACGAACGCGAATCCGGCGTGCGGGCCACCCTGAACCTCGGTCATACCTTCGGTCATGCCATCGAGACCCACATGGGCTATGGCGTCTGGCTGCATGGCGAAGCCGTGGCGGCCGGTACCGTGATGGCACTGGAAATGTCCATGCGCCTGGGTTGGATCGACCAGGCTGCGCGAGATCGCGGCATCCGTCTGCTGCAGGCGGCCGGCTTGCCGGTGGTGCCTCCCCAGGAGATGACCCCTGAGCATTTCATGGAACACATGGCGGTCGACAAGAAGGTCCTCGACGGTCGCTTGCGCCTGGTGCTGCTGCGCCAGATGGGCGAGGCCGTGGTGACCGACGACTATCCGAAAGAGATTCTTCAGGCCACGTTGGCAGCGGATTACCGCGCAATCGTGGCCCAGCTTTGAGGTTGTGACAGCGCAATGACCAGTTTGCATGCCGATGAGGCGTTTCTCGACCACTATCAGTTGAGCCATGATCCGTTCGCGCCACGCGTGCCCGGTTTCAAGTTCTTCCCCGCCCAGCGCAAGCCGGTGCTGGGCCAGCTGCATCATCTGGCGCGTTACAGCCAGCTGATGCTGGTGGTCACAGGTCCCGTGGGCAGCGGCAAGACCCTGCTGCGCCAGGCCTTGGTGGCTAGCACCAACAAGCAGTCGGTGCAGAGCGTGGTGGTCTCGGCCCGTGGCGCGGGCGATGCGGCCAGCGTCCTGGCCCAGGTAGCACAGGCACTCAATGTCGCCAATGCCGAAGTGCAGACCATCCTCGCCCAAGTCGTGCAGCTGGCGTTGACCGGGCAGGAAGTCTATTTGCTGGTGGACGATGCGGAACAACTCGACGAGTCGGCACTCCAAGCGTTGCTGGAGCTGGCGGCGGGTGTTCCGGAGGGGCGTCCGCATGTGTTCCTGTTCGGTGAGCCGTCACTGATCGCCGCACTGGAAGGGCTCGATGCCGACGGGGAGCGATTCCATGTCATCGAGCTTGCGCCCTACAGCGAGGA
Source organism: Pseudomonas sp. PKS (assembly GCF_051913525.1). NCBI lineage: Bacteria > Pseudomonadati > Pseudomonadota > Gammaproteobacteria > Pseudomonadales > Pseudomonadaceae > Pseudomonas > Pseudomonas sp. PKS. The sequence goes on from NZ_JBEGDO010000007.1 coordinate 182,766, forward strand.
GGAAACCCGCGAGTACCTGGAGCAGCGTCTGGATGGCGCAGGCCGGGGCATCGAGGTGTTCACCCGTGAACAGATCGTCGACATCCATGAAAACTCCGACGGCTGGCCTGGCAACATCAACCAGGTCGCCCGCGATACCTTGATCGAAGCCATGATCGCCAGCCGCAGTACGGTGAAGCGACCATCCATGGGGTTCAATATGCCTAAGAAACACGTGCTCGCGCTGTCCGCTGTCGTCGTGGTCGCGGTTGCCGCGGCGGTCCTGATGCCCAAGAAGGGCGGTGACAAGCCTGCCGAAGCGCCTGCCGCCCAGGCCCAGTTGCCGCTGGGTGAAGGCCAGCCGGCCAATGCCCAGTCCAACAACGGTGGTCCAGCCATCGAGTTCTCCGGCTCTTCCCAGCCAATGCCGCTGCCGCTGGTTGGGCAGTCGCAGCCGGTGATGCGCGAGCCGCTGGCCCAGGCAGCCGGCATGGGGGATGGCGAGGAGGGCGGCCCGGCCGGCAATACCGCGCTGCAGCCAGCCAGCCCGCCGACCGTCACGACCATCGCGCCGCCGCAAGGTGCCACTGCGGGCCCAGCCCCGACACCGGCTCAGCCCGTCACCAGTGCGCCGGTCCAGAATGTCGCCACCGCACCGGCCCAACCTGTTGCGCCTGCGCCCAAGCCCGTTGCAACCCAGCCGGCTAAGGCGGTTGCACCTGCCAAGCCTGCTCCGGCGCCGACCCAAGTCGCCACTGCCAAGCCAGTCGCCAAGCCAACCGCTGGTGGCGCGGGCAACAGCGGCTGGTACAGCGGTCAGAAGCCGGGCAACTACGTGGTGCAGATCTTCGGCACCAGCTCCGAGGCCTCGGCCCAGTCCTTCGTCAAGGCCCAGGGTGGCGACTATCGCTACTTCAAGAAGACCCTACAGGGCAAACCCCTGTACGTGGTGACCTACGGCAACTTCGCCAGTCGCGATGCAGCGGTTGCGGCAATCAAGAACTTGCCAGCCAAGGTCCAGGCTGGTAAACCTTGGCCACGAACCGTCGGCAGCGTCCAACAAGAGCTGGCCACGGCCCGCTGACACCTTCCGGGCGGCACCACCCCGCTGCCCAGTTGCCTGAGTTTCGATAAGCCTGCTGCGCCTGAGCGCGGCAGGCTTTTCTGTCCCGGACTGCCGGCCACAAGCCCTTTCTTGCAGTCATGGCTGAAACGCTTCAGACTCGAGTCAAGCCGTTACCACGGCTAATGGCGCAAAAACATTCAAAAATGCGACATAAGTTTTCAGTGATGCGTCATGAAAATTTGTGGGCGTTGCTGTCCCTGTGCAACAATGGTTTCCCATTGCCCACCGCAAAAAGCTGGCATTCGATCGGCGTGGATGGTAAGTGGTTGTACTAAAAAGAGATTTGCCTTGGTTGAGAGGCGAACCTGGTGAGAAAGTGTCTATGAAAACAGGTCTGTACCATCCCGAAGAATTCAAGGACAACTGTGGTTTCGGCCTGATCGCCCATATGACGGGCGAGGCGAGCCACCATCTTCTGCAAACCGCCATGCAGGCGCTGACCTGCATGACCCACCGCGGCGGGATCAACGCCGACGGCAAGACCGGCGACGGTTGCGGTCTGCTCATGCAGAAGCCCGATCAATTCCTGCGTGCCGTGGCCCAGGAACATTTCGCCGTCGAGCTGCCCAAGCAGTACGCCGTCGGCATGGTGTTCTTCAATCAGGACCCGGTGAAGGCCGAAGCGGCCCGCGCCAACATGGACCGTGAGATCATCAATGCCGGCCTGAAGCTGGTCGGCTGGCGCAAGGTCCCGATCGACACCAGCGTGCTTGGGCGTCTGGCCCTGGAGCGCCTGCCGCAGATCGAGCAGGTCTTCATCGGCGGCGAAGGCCTGAGCGACCAGGAATTCGCCATCAAGCTGTTCAGTGCCCGTCGTCGCTCGTCCGTGTCCAATGCCCACGACGCCGACCACTACATCTGCAGCTTCTCGCACAAGACCATCATCTACAAAGGCCTGATGATGCCGGCGGATCTTTCCGCCTTCTATCCGGACCTGGGCGATGAGCGCCTGAAAACCGCGATCTGCGTGTTCCACCAGCGCTTCTCCACCAACACCCTGCCGAAGTGGCCGCTGGCGCAGCCCTTCCGCTTCCTCGCTCACAATGGCGAGATCAACACCATCACCGGCAACCGCAACTGGGCTATCGCCCGTCGCACCAAGTTCGCCAACGATCTGATCCCCGACCTCGAAGAGCTCGGCCCGCTGGTCAACCGCGTGGGTTCCGACTCCTCGAGCATGGACAACATGCTCGAGCTGATGGTCACCGGCGGCATCGACCTGTTCCGCGGCGTGCGCATGCTGGTACCGCCAGCCTGGCAGAACGTCGAGACCATGGACGCCGACCTGCGCGCGTTCTATGAGTACAACTCCATGCACATGGAGCCGTGGGACGGCCCGGCCGGTATCGTCATGACCGAGGGCCGCCACGCGGTCTGCCTGCTGGACCGCAACGGCCTGCGTCCGGCGCGCTGGGTGACCACCAAGAACGGCTACATCACCCTGGCCTCGGAAATCGGCGTCTGGGACTACAAGCCCGAGGACGTGCTGGCCAAGGGACGCGTTGGTCCGGGCCAGATCTTCGCCGTGGACACCGAGACTGGCCAGATTCTCGACACGGACGCTATCGACAATCGTCTGAAATCGCGCCATCCCTACAAGCGCTGGCTGCGTCAGCATGCCCTGCGCATCCAGGCGACCCTGACCGACGACCAAGGCGTGGCCAGCTATGACGCTGACCAGCTCAAGCAATACATGAAGATGTTCCAGGTCACCTTCGAGGAGCGTGACCAGGTGCTGCGTCCGCTCGGCGAGCAGGGCCAGGAAGCGGTCGGCTCGATGGGCGACGACACGCCGATGGCAGTGCTGTCCCAGCGCGTGCGCTCGCCTTACGACTTCTTCCGCCAGCAGTTCGCCCAGGTGACCAACCCGCCGATCGACCCGCTGCGCGAGGCGATCGTCATGTCCCTGGAAATCTGCCTGGGCGCCGAGCGCAACATCTTCCAGGAGTCTCCCGAGCACGCCTCGCGGGTAATCCTCAGCTCCCCGGTCATCTCGCCCGCCAAGTGGCGTTCGCTGATGAACCTGGAGCGTGAAGGCTTCGACCGCCAGCTGATCGACCTCAACTATGAAGAGAGCGTTGGCCTGGAAGCGGCCATCCGCAATATCGCCGACCAGGCCGAGGAAGCCGTGCGCAGCGGCAAGACCCAGCTGGTGCTGAGCGACCGCTACATCGCCCCGGGCAAGCTGCCGGTGCATGCTTCCCTGGCCGTTGGCGCGGTGCACCACCGCCTGACCGAGCAGGGGCTGCGCTGCGACAGCAACATCCTGGTCGAGACCGCCACCGCCCGTGACCCGCACCACTTCGCCGTGCTGCTGGGCTTCGGTGCCTCGGCTGTCTACCCGTACCTGTCCTACGAAGTGCTGGCCGACCTGATCCGCACCGGCGAGGTGCTGGGCGACCTGGACGAAGTGTTCAAGTACTACCGCAAAGGTATCTCCAAAGGCCTGCTGAAGATCCTGTCGAAGATGGGCATCTCCACCATCGCCTCCTACCGCGGCGCCCAGCTGTTCGAAGCCGTGGGCCTGGCCGAGGAAGTGGTCGGCCTGAGCTTCAAGGGCGTGGCCAGCCGCATCAAGGGCGCACGCTTCGTGGACCTTGAGAACGACCAGAAGCTGCTGGCGGCCGAAGCCTGGAGCGCGCGCAAGCCGATCCAGCAGGGCGGCCTGCTCAAGTTCGTCCACGGCGGCGAGTACCACGCCTACAACCCGGATGTGGTCAACACCCTGCAGGCAGCAGTGCAGAAGGGCGACTACGCCAAGTTCAAGGAATACACCACGCTGGTCGACCAGCGTCCGGTGTCGATGATTCGCGACCTGCTCAAGGTCAAGCTGGCCGACCAGTCGTTGGCGCTGGATCAGGTCGAGCCGCTGGAGGACATCCTCAAGCGTTTCGACTCCGCGGGCATCTCCCTCGGCGCCCTGTCGCCGGAAGCCCACGAGGCCCTGGCCGAGGCGATGAACCGCCTGGGCGCGCGCTCCAACTCCGGCGAGGGCGGCGAAGACCCGGCCCGCTACGGCACCATCAAGAGCTCGAAGATCAAGCAGGTGGCCACCGGCCGCTTCGGCGTCACCCCGGAATACCTGGTCAACGCCGAAGTGCTGCAGATCAAGGTGGCCCAGGGCGCCAAGCCCGGCGAGGGCGGCCAGCTGCCTGGCGGCAAGGTCAACGGCCTGATCGCACGGCTGCGCTATGCCGTGCCGGGCGTGACCCTGATTTCGCCACCCCCGCACCATGACATCTACTCGATCGAAGACCTGGCCCAGCTGATCTACGACCTCAAGCAGGTCAATCCGCAGGCGCTGGTGTCGGTCAAGCTGGTGGCCGAGGCCGGCGTGGGCACCATCGCCGCCGGTGTGGCCAAGGCCTACGCAGACCTGATCACCATCTCCGGCTACGACGGTGGCACCGGTGCCTCGCCGCTGACCTCCATCAAGTACGCCGGTGCACCGTGGGAGCTGGGCCTGGCCGAGACCCACCAGACCCTGCGCGGCAACGACCTGCGTGGCAAGGTGCGGGTACAGACCGACGGTGGCCTGAAGACCGGCCTGGACGTGATCAAGGCGGCCATCCTCGGCGCCGAGAGCTTCGGTTTCGGCACCGCGCCGATGATCGCCCTGGGCTGCAAATACCTGCGTATCTGCCACTTGAACAACTGCGCTACCGGCGTTGCCACCCAGAACGACAAGCTGCGCAAGGACCACTACATCGGTACCGTCGACATGGTGGTGAACTTCTTCACCTTCGTCGCCGAGGAAACCCGTGAGTGGCTGGCCAAGCTGGGCGTGCGTAGCCTGGGCGAGCTGATCGGGCGTACCGATCTGCTCGACATCCTGCCAGGCGATACCGAGCGCCAGCAGTACCTGGACCTGTCGCCGCTGCTGGGCAGCTCGCACATTCCGGCCGACAAGCCGCAGTTCTGCGAAGTCGACAAGAACCCGCCGTTCGACAAAGGCGAGCTGGCCGAGAAAATGGTCGAGATGGCCCTGCCGGCGATTCGCGATCTTTCCGGTGGCGAATTCAGCCTGGACATCTGCAACTGCGACCGTTCCATCGGTGCGCGTATCTCCGGCGAGATCGCCCGCCTGCACGGCAACCAGGGCATGGCCGGTGCGCCAATCACCTTCCGCTTCAAGGGCACTGCCGGCCAGAGCTTTGGCGTGTGGAACGCCGGTGGCCTGAACCTGCACCTGGAAGGGGATGCCAACGACTACGTGGGCAAGGGCATGACCGGCGGCAAGCTGACCATCGTGCCGCCTGCCGGCAGCCCGTTCGAAACCCAGCACAGCGCCATCGTCGGCAACACCTGCCTGTATGGCGCCACAGGCGGCAAGCTGTTCGCCGCTGGCACTGCGGGCGAACGCTTCGCTGTACGTAACTCCGGCGCCCACGCTGTGGTCGAGGGTACCGGCGATCACTGCTGTGAATACATGACCGGCGGCTTTGTCTGCGTCCTGGGCAAGACCGGTTACAACTTCGGTTCTGGCATGACTGGCGGCTTCGCCTATGTGCTCGACATGGACAACACCTTCGTCGACAAACTCAACCACGAACTGGTGGAAATCCAGCGTATCAGTGGTGAGGCGATGGAGGCCTACCGCAGCCATCTGGCGCGGGTCCTTGGCGAATACGTGGAAGAGACCGGCAGCGAGTGGGGGCGCGAGCTCTCGGAGAACCTGGACGACTACGTGCGTCGCTTCTGGTTGGTCAAGCCCAAGGCCGCCAACCTCAAGCAACTGTTGTCCAGCACCCGTGCCAACCCGCAGTAAAAGCAGCTGCAAGTGGCGAGCCTCGAACTGCAAGTTGAAGCGGTTCCAGGTTCGCCCGGCTTAAGTGATCGTCTTGCGGCTTGCAGCGCTTAGCTTGCAGCTGCTGTTAAGAGGTTTTGAAAAATGGCTGAACGTCTGAACAACGACTTCCAGTTCATCGAAGTGGGCCGTAAAGACCCGAAGAAGAAGCTGCTGCGCCAGCGCAAGAAGGAGTTCGTAGAGATCTACGAACCCTTCAAGCCCCAGCAGTCGGTCGAACAGGCACACCGCTGCCTGGGTTGCGGTAACCCGTATTGCGAGTGGAAGTGCCCGGTGCACAACTTCATCCCCAACTGGCTGAAGCTGGTCTCCGAAGGCAACATCCTGGCGGCGGCGGAACTGTCGCACCAGACCAACACCCTGCCAGAAGTGTGCGGCCGTGTGTGCCCGCAGGACCGCCTGTGCGAGGGTGCCTGCACCCTCAACGACGGCTTCGGCGCGGTGACCATCGGCTCGGTGGAGAAGTACATCACCGACACTGCCTTCGCCATGGGCTGGCGCCCGGACATGTCCAAGGTCAAGCCGACTGGCAAGCGTGTCGCGGTCATCGGTGCAGGCCCTGCGGGCCTGGGCTGCGCCGACGTGCTGGTGCGCGCGGGCGTGACCCCGGTGGTGTTCGACCGCAACCCTGAAATCGGTGGCCTGCTGACCTTCGGTATTCCCGAGTTCAAGCTGGAAAAGACCGTGCTGAGCAATCGCCGCGAAGTCTTCACCGGCATGGGCATCGAGTTCCGCCTGAACACCGAGGTGGGCAAGGACATCACCATGGAACAGCTGCTCGCTGAGTACGATGCGGTGTTCATGGGCATGGGTACCTACACCTACATGAAGGGCGGCTTCCCAGGCGAGGACCTGCCGGGCGTGCATGACGCGCTGGACTTCCTGATCGCCAACGTCAATCGCAACCTGGGCTTCGAGAAGTCGCCGGAAGACTTCGTCGACATGCAGGGCAAGAAGGTGGTGGTGCTCGGCGGTGGCGATACCGCGATGGACTGCAACCGCACCTCGATCCGCCAAGGCGCCAAGTCGGTGACCTGCGCCTATCGCCGCGACGAGGCCAACATGCCGGGTTCGCGCCGCGAGGTGAAAAACGCCAAGGAAGAGGGCGTGAAGTTCCTCTACAACCGTCAGCCCATCGCCATCGTCGGCGAGGACAAGGTCGAAGGCGTGAAGGTGGTCGAGACCCGTCTGGGCGAGCCGGATGCCCGTGGCCGTCGCAGCCCCGAGCCGATTCCAGGTTCCGAGGAGATCTTGCCGGCCGATGCCGTCGTGATCGCGTTCGGCTTCCGTCCGAGCCCGGCGCCGTGGTTCGAGCAGTTCGACATCCAGACCGACAGCCAGGGCCGCGTCGTGGCACCGGAGAAGGCCAAGTTCAAGCACCAGACCAGCAACCCGAAAGTGTTCGCCGGTGGCGACATGGTGCGCGGTTCGGACCTGGTGGTGACAGCGATCTTCGAAGGCCGTACTGCGGCAGAAGGCATTCTCGACTATCTCGGCGTCTGATCCGTCAGTGGGGCTGCTTTGCAGCCCTATTGCGGCTAAAGCCGCTCCCACAGGCACAGCGCAAGTCTCGAGAATGGCGTGAGACGTGCGGGGCTGGGCGAAGGAAGGCCGCCCCGAAGCATTTTTGTATACAAAAATGCTTGATCTACGGCACTCAATAGACAAAACGCATGGCCTTGGCCGTGCCTTTTGTGTCGGCGTCTGAGAAAATGCCCGCACTTTTTTGCTGGATGCCGACATGACTGCCCTGAAGAACGATCGTTTCCTGCGTGCACTGCTCAAGCAACCCGTAGACGTCACCCCGGTCTGGATGATGCGCCAGGCCGGTCGCTACCTCCCGGAGTACCGCGCCAGCCGCGCCAAGGCCGGTGACTTCATGAGCCTGTGCATGAACCCGCAGTTCGCCTGCGAGGTCACCTTGCAGCCGCTGGACCGCTACCCGCTGGACGCGGCGATCCTCTTCTCGGACATCCTCACCATTCCCGATGCCATGGGCCAAGGCCTGTACTTCGAGACCGGCGAAGGCCCGCGCTTCAAGAAGGTCATCAGCACCCCGGCCGACATCGAAGCGCTGCCGATCCCTGATCCGCACAAAGACCTTGGCTACGTGATGGACGCCGTCAGCACCATCCGCCGCGAACTCAACGGCCGCGTACCGCTGATCGGCTTCTCCGGCAGCCCTTGGACCTTGGCCACCTACATGGTCGAAGGCGGTTCGTCCAAGGACTTCCGCAAGACCAAGGCCATGCTCTACGACAATCCCCAGGCCCTGCATCTGCTGCTGGACAAGCTCGCCCAGTCGGTCACCAGCTATCTCAACGGTCAGATCCAGGCCGGTGCCCAGGCCGTGCAGATCTTCGACACCTGGGGCGGCAACCTGTCGGCGGCGGCCTACCAGGAATTCTCCCTGGCCTACATGCGCAAGATCGTCAGCGGCCTGATCCGCGAGCACGAAGGGCGCAAGGTGCCCGTTATCCTGTTCACCAAGAACGGCGGCCTGTGGCTGGAAAGCATCGCCGAGGCCGGCGCCGACGCCTTGGGCCTGGACTGGACCTGCGAGATCGGCGATGCCCGTCGCCGGGTCGGTGACAAGGTCGCTCTGCAGGGCAACATGGACCCGACTGTGCTGTATGCCAAGCCCGAAGCCATCCGCAAGGAGGTGGCGCGGATCCTGGCAAGCTATGGCCATGGCAGCGGTCATGTGTTCAACCTGGGCCATGGCATCACGCCTGAGGTCGACCCGGAACACGCTGGTGCGTTCATCAACGCTGTGCACGAGCTGTCGGCGCAATACCACGTTTGAGTTTCGAGAAAGGCCACCTGCATCTGCTGATGCAGGTGTGCCAGCGGCTACCTTGCAGCCCATTGCGAGACCAAACAGCTCCAGGCCAGGGTCGAATTGGCGCTGGAGCCGGTTTGCGCGGTTTCAGGCAGGGGTCTTGGAAGGCAACCGGCTCAAATGCAGGGCCACCAGCAACGCCACGGCCAGCAGGCTGCCGATGAACAGGCCAATGCCGTTCCAGCCGACCTGGTGCCAGAACACACCACCGGCGGTGCCGGCGATGCTCGAACCTGCGTAGTAGCAGAACAGGTACAGCGACGAAGCCTGGCCCTTGGCCTTGAGCGCCCGGCGTCCTATCCAGCTGCTGGCCACCGAGTGGGCGCCGAAGAAGCCGAAAGTGAACACCAGCATGCCCAGGATGACCGCCACCAGTGGGCTGGTCAGGGTCATCAGCAGCCCTGCGGCCATCACCACGATACTGGCCCAGAACACCTTGCGCCGGCCCAACCTGTCGGCCAGGGCGCCGACCTGCGCGGAGCTGTAGATACCCGAGAGGTACACCACCGAGAGCAGGCCGACCAAGGCCTGGTTCATGTGGTAGGGCTCGGCCAGCAGGCGATAGCCGATGTAGTTGAACAGCGTGACGAACGCGCCCATCAGCAGGAAGGCTTCGAGGAACAGCCAAGGCAGCCCGGCGTCCTTGAAGTGCATGACGAAGCCGTCCACCAGGCTGCGCGGATTCAGCGGCTGGGGGCGGAAGTTGCGCGACTCGGGCAGTACCTTCCAGAACACCAGCGCCGCCATCAACGCCAAGCTGCCGATGGTCAGCATTGCCGTGTGCCAGCTGACGAAGTCGATCAGCACGCCCGTGATCAACCGACCGCTCATGCCGCCAATGGCATTGCCGCCGATGTACAAGCCCATGGCCAGTCCGATGTGTTGCGGGTGGATCTCTTCGCTCAGGTAGGTCATCGCCACGGCCGCCAGGCCGCTCAGCGACAGGCCGACCAGGGCGCGGGTAGCGAGCACCAGCTCCCAGCTTGGCATCACTGCGCTGGCGAGTGTCGCAAGCGCCGCGCACAGCAGGGCGAAGACCATGACCGGCTTGCGCCCGATGCGGTCCGAGATCGGCCCTGTGACCAGCAAGCCGAAGGCCAGCGTGGCGGTGGAGACCGAGAGCACCAGGCTGCTTTGCGCCGCATTGATGGAAAACTCCCGCGACAACAACGGCATCATCGGCTGCACGCAGTAAAGCAGGGCAAAGGTGGCGAAGCCGCCGCTGAACAAGGCCAGCACGGTCTTCATGAAGGCGGGGCTGCCTTTTTCTATCCAGGCGTCGTTCAGGACGGGGTCAGGGTCAAGGGATAGCGGGGCGACGGCGGATTTCACGGCAGGGTACCTCGGGGCGCGGGGGCCGGCGTTGCGATGGAAAAAAGCATATAGCTGGCTAACGATTAGATCCAATATATTGTTCGACCTGTTTGATAGGTTTTACGACTTATTTGGAGGCTTCATGGAACTGCGCCATTTGCGGTATTTCATTGCCGTGGCTGAAGAACTGCACTTTGGACGTGCGGCCCAGCAACTGGGGATTTCCCAGCCGCCCTTGAGCCAGCAGATCCAGGCTCTGGAGCAGGAATTGGGCGCGCGCCTGTTCGAGCGCACCAATCGGCGGGTGGAACTGAGCGAGGCTGGTCGCTTGTTTCTCGAAGAAGCGCGTCAGGTCCTGGCCCAGGTGGAGAAGGCTGCCGACGTCGCCCGACGGGCGCAGTTGGGCGAGTTGGGCGAAATGAAGATCGGCTTCACCTCATCGGCGCCCTTTACGTCAAAAATCCCCAAGGCATTGCATGCGTTCCGCCAGCGTTTTCCGGCGGTACACCTGAACCTTCGGGAGATGAGCAGCCGGGATGTGGCCGAGGCGGTGTTCGACGAGTCCATCGAAGTCGGCCTGATGCGGCCGATGCCCTTGCCAGAGGGGTTGGTGGCCACCGAGCTGTTCAGCGAGCCGCTGGTGGCGGTGATCAATGCCTCTCATCCGCTTGCCCAGGGCAGCGAGCAAGGGCTGTACATGCAAGCCTTGGCCCATGAGCCCTTTGTGTTCTTTCCGCGCAGCTACGGCAGTGGCCTGCATGCGCAGTTGCTGAGCCTGGCGCGACAGGCTGGGTTCAACCCGCATTTTGCCCAGGAGGCGGGGGAGGCGATGACGATCATCGGGTTGGTGTCGGCGGGGTTGGGGGTGTCGGTACTGCCGGCGTCGTTCCAGCGCATGCGCATCGACGGGGTGGTCTATCGCACGTTGCTGGACGAGGGCGCGATCACGGCGGTATGGCTTATCCAGCGCCAGGTCGGCGGATCGGCCATGGCCCGTGCCTTTGCCGAGTTGTTGACGCAGCAGGTGCTGGATTGAGGATGGACGTGGTCTGCGGCACTGTTCGCGGGTAAAACCCGCTCCCAGAGGAATCAGTGCAGGCCTCAGCGCCAGCGCCGGAAGATCAACGAGGTGTTCACGCCGCCGAAGGCGAAGTTGTTGTTCATCACATACTCGTGGCTCATGGTGCGCATGCCTGCGCGCAGGTAGTCCAGTTCGGCGCAGCGAGGGTCGATGTCATCGAGGTTCAGGGTGTGCACGTACTGGTCGCGATTCATCATCTCGATGCTGAACCAGGACTCCAGCGCGCCGCAGGCGCCCAGGGTGTGGCCGAGGAAACTCTTCTGGGAACTGATCGGCATGCGCGGGCCGAACAGCGCATGGGTGGCCAGGGTTTCGGCGATGTCGCCCTGTTCGGTGGCAGTGCCATGGCCGTTGACGTAGCCAATGGCCTCGGCGGGCAGGCCGGCGTCTTCGAGCGCCAGCTCCATCGCCCGGCGCATGGTGACCTGCTCCGGACGGGTGATGTGCTGGCCGTCGGCGTTGCTGCCAAACCCGACGATCTCGGCGTGGATATGCGCGCCTCGGGCCAACGCATGCTCCAGCTCCTCCAGTACCAGCATGCCGGCGCCTTCACCCACCACCAGCCCATCGCGTGCGCGGTCATAGGGGCGCGGGGTCAGGGTGGGGGTGTCGTTCTTCAGGCTGGTCGCGTACAGGGCATCGAACACCATCGCCTCGCTGGGGCACAGCTCCTCGGCACCGCCTGCCAGCATCAGCGGCAGGCGCCCGAACTTGATTGCTTCATAGGCATAGCCGATACCCTGGCTGCCGCTGGTGCAGGCGCTGGATGTCGGGATCAGGCGTCCGGTCAGTCCGAAGAAAATGCTGATGTTGGCGGCAGTGGTGTGCGGCATCATGCGCACGTAGGAGTTGGCATTGAGCCCGTCGGCCTTTGAATTGAGCAACATGTTGCCGAAGGCCTTGATCTCTTCGGTGCTGCCGATCGATGACCCGCAAGCCACGCCCATGCGTCCGTCGCGGATGCTCGGGTCGTCCAGCAGCCCGGCATCGGCCAGGGCGCGCTCGGCTGCGGCGACCGCCAGCCGTGACACGCGCCCCATGCTGCGCAGTTGCTTGCGCGTCCAGTGCCCTGGCACCTGGAAGTCATCCACAGGGCCGGCCAGGCGAGTGTTGAGTTCTTCGAAGCGGTCCCACTCGTCCATGCGCCGGATACCACTGCGATTGGCGGCGAATTGCCCGGCAATGCTGGCCCAGTCGCTGCCCAGGGCAGTGATGCCGGCCATGCCGGTGACCACGACGCGACGCATCAGCATAGCCCTCCGTTGACGGCCAACACCTGACGGGTGATGTAGGCCGCTTCGTCCGACATCAGGAAATTGACCGCGCCGGCCACTTCCTCCGGGGTCCCCATACGTTGGGCAGGAATCATCTTGAGCAGTTCATCGACCGGTACCTGTTCATCGAGCATGTCGGTGTCGATCAGCCCCGGGGCCACGCAGTTGACCGTGATGCGGCGCTTGCCCAGCTCGATGGCCAGGGCTTTGGCGGCACCGATCAGGCCCGCCTTGGAGGCGCTGTAGTTGACCTGGCCGCGATTGCCGATCAGTCCGGACACTGAAGTGATGCACACGATGCGACCAGGCGCGCGGCGACGGATCATGGGCATCATGAGCGGGTGCAGGACGTTGTAGAAGCCGTCCAGGTTGGTCCGCATGACCTGGTCCCAGTCGTCTTCGCTCAAGGCTGGGAAGGCGCCGTCGCGGGTCAGCCCTGCGTTGCACACCACTCCATAGTAGGCCCCGTGAGCTTCGACGTCCTCGCCCAGGATACGGGCGCAGGCCGCCCGGTCGGCGACGTCGAACTGCAGGATCCGCGCCTGACGCCCCAGCCCACGCACCTGTTCTGCGACCGCCTCGGCCGCGTTGCGGCCGCTGCGGCAATGCAGCACCAGGTCGAAGCCTGCGCGTGCCAGGCGCAGGGCAATGGCGCGGCCGATACCGCGGCTGGAGCCGGTGACCAGGATGGTGTCAGTCATGGGGTGTTTCCTCGGGGGCCGCTTCGGCCAGGTAGCCAGTGGCCTGGGGCGGACGGTAGACGTTCAGGCGCGCGCTGGCATGGATGCCCTCACCGCGCAGGTGACATTCGAACACGCCCATGCCGCTCTCGTCTTCAAGCGAGCGCAGGGCATGGATGCGCAGCTCGGTGCCGGCGGGGAACTGCGCCACATCGCATTCGAAGCGACGGGTGCCCAACAGAAAGCCCATTTCCACCGCACGCCCTGCGCGGCGAGCCTGATACCCAGCATAGGCGGCCACGCTCTGGGCCATCAACTCCAGGCCCAGCCAGGCGGGCAAGCTGCCGTCGGCGCGGTTGAACTGCCCCCCCGGGCGGACCGTTGCACGGGTATGGATCTCTTCGTCGTCGCAGCTGTCGATGCGGTCGATGAGGATCATGTCTGCGGCATGCGGCAGCAGTTCGGCCAGTGGCCAGGTGTTCATGGGGCGTCTCCGAGAATCAGGCTGACATTGTTGCCACCGAAGGCGAACGAGTTGCTCATCAGGCGGCGCGGCCCCTGCGAGCGCAGGCGCTGGCTGCCATTGACCAGGTTCAGCGTTGGCAACTGAGGGTCGCGCTGGGCATCCCAGACATGAGGCGGCAACAGGCCCTGTGGGTTGTGCCGGCTCAGGGCAAGCCAGCAGAACGCCGCTTCCAGGGCGCCGGCGGCCCCCAGGGTGTGGCCGGTCATGGGCTTGCTGGAGGAGCAGGGCACGCGATCGCCGAACAGCCCGTGCACGGCGAGGCTCTCCATGGCGTCGTTGTGGACGGTGGCAGTGCCGTGCAGGTTCAGGTAGTCGATCTGTGCAGGCGTGAGGCCGGCATTGTCCAGTGCTTTGCCCATGGCCTGCAAGGCGCCCTTGCCGGTGGGCTCTGGCGCGGAGATATGAAACGCATCGCAGCTTGCACCTGCGCCGAGCAAGGCGATGCTTGGCCCGTCGCCTGCGCGTTGGCGGGTCATGAGAAACAGGGCCGCGCCCTCGCCGATGTTGATGCCGTCGCGGTTGACCGAGAAGGGATTGCAGCGCTCTGCGCTGACGGCCTCCAGCGCGCTGAAACCGTTGAGGGTCAGGCCGCACAGGGTGTCCACGCCCCCGCACAGCACGGCATCGCACAGGTCCAGGTCGAGCAGGCGGCGGGCACTGAGCAGGGCTCGGGCACTGGAGGTGCATGCGGTCGACAACACATAGGCCGGGCCTGACAGTCGCAGCCACGCGGCCAGGAATGTGGCCGGTGCGCCGAGCGCTTGTTGATCGTAGTCGTAGCTATCCGGGATGCGGCCGGTCTGCATGTACTGGGCGACGCCGTCGCTGCCTTCGGCGATACCCGAGGTGCTGGTGCCCAGCACTACGCCCACCCGATGTGGGCCGTGGCGTTCGATGGCGTGGCGAATGGCCGGCTCGATTTGCAGTGCCGCGCCATACAGCAACTGGTTGTTGCGGCTTTGGTGACCGGGCAATGGTAACTCGGGCAGAGGGCCCGGCACGGCCCCGACGGGCAGGCGGCGTCCGGCTACCCAGCCCTCTTGCGGCTGCATGCCGCCGCAGTCGCCAGCAAAGAGTGCGCGGGCAACCTGGGCTTGGCCGTGGCCGAGGGCGCAGACCAGGCCCAGGGCGTCGAGGAAGGCGGTCATGGGGTGTTCTCGCTGGGCAAGGGGCTGACTAGATAGCGCAGGCCCTGGCCGAGGTTCAAGGTGAAATGATCCGGGTCGTGGTAGTCCACCTGCCAACGCGTCTGTAGCGAACGCTGCTGTCCGCGCTGGAGGGCACTGGGATAGAGCTGCCTCAGTTGGGCCTCTGGGGTAAGCGCGAAGAGCACGGCGGCGAACAGTTCGCGGGCGGCCGGGTTGGGGGGCAGCAGGCCGTCTGCGTGCCATTGGCGGCCATCGAGCAGTTGGCGCGCCTGGGGAACGCCCATCAGATCGAGCAACGACCAGCGCAAACGGCCCTCCTCACGCTGGATCACCAGCAGCCAGTCCTGGCGCTGGCCATCCTGTTCGCGTTGTACATGCAACTGACGAGGCAACTGCAGCTCCGGCAACTGCTCAGGCAGGGGAGCTCGCCCGGTGCAGGCGCCGAGCAGCAGGCAGGCCAGCAGAATCCACAGGTGTTTCATGGTTGCCGATGCCCTCTATCATTGGCGCCGGCCCAGGGCGCCAGGAGAAAACTGAACACCAGGCCCAGGCTCACGGCCAGGCCGAAGTTACTCACTGCCGGGGTGCTGGAAAGCGCCAGCAAACCGAACGACAGCCACGTGGTGAGTGCTGCCAGCAAGGTACCCAGCAGGCTGACGGCACTGCCGCCGATGCGCTCATGCATCAGGATCGCATAGTCCACGCCGATGGCAGTCACCAGCAGCAGGCCGAACAGGCTGAACAGGGTCAGCGGTTGTCCCAGCCAGCCGAGACTGGCCAAGCTGCACAACGCCGCAAGCAGCGGCAGGGCGACGATGCGCAGGGCGCTGCGCAGGCCGAACGGCAGCATCAGCACCATCCCTATCAACGCGCAGGACAGCAGTTTGAGTTCAGCGGCACTGACCTGAGTGGCGGTGAACAGCTGGTTGAGCTCGCCGAGGCGATCGATCAATTTTACGCCGGGCAGGTCCTGGGCCTGCAGGCGCAACAGCGAGACATCCCCGTGGCCCTGTAGGCTGACGATCGCCGCCACGCCCTGGCCATCCTGGCCCAGCCACAAGGGGCGCCAGGCCTCGCCCAGCGGCCCCTGCAGGGCATCGTCGATCGACAGGGGTGCCAATGCCTGCAGTTGCGCAAGCTCCGCGTGCAAGACCTGCTCGGGCACACCAAGGGCCAGCAATGGCTGCCAATGCCCAGGCAACTGCAGCAGGGCGTGCCGCACTTGCTGCTGCGCTGCCGTGCTGCTTACCAACTGGCTGAGGGACAGGTAGCCCTTGAGCTTGCCCAGGTCGACCAACTCATCGAGCTTGCCGCTGAGCGTCTGCAAGCGGTCGAGCAATTGGCTCTGGTCATCGGCACGCACCAGGAAGAACTGGCTGGTCGGCTGGTAGCCGGTGATGCGCGCCACGGCCTGGGCCTGTTCGAGCAGTTGCGGTGGGGCGCTGATCCACTGGCGGATGTCGTTGCGGCTTTGCAACTGCCACAACCCGGCCACACAGAACACCAGCAACAGACCGAGCAGCATGACGCTGGGCACTTTGCGCAGCAGGCGCTCACGCAGGTCGGTCAAGGCCTGGGCCACGCGCAGCGGCCAGGGGGAAGGACGCAGGTCCATGTGCTGCAACAGCGCAGGCAACAGGCAAACGGCGCACAGGTAGGCACCCAGCAAGCCTGCAGCGGAAAACGCCGCGATCTGGGTCAATGCCGGGAACGGCGTGAAGGCCAGGGCCAGGTAGCCGATGCAACTGGTCGCAAGGCTCAAGGTCATGCCGGGCAATGTCAGGCGCAGCGCCGTCCAGCTGTGCCAGGGGCGCAGGCTCCAGCCCTTGGACAGGTAGTGCAGCGGGTAGTCCACCGCCACGCCGATCAGGCTGGCCCCGAGCACCAGGGTCATCACGTGCATCTGGCCGAACAGCGCGACGCAGGCCACCGAGCCGAACAGCATGCCGACCGCCACCGGTAGGAATGCCAGCAGCGCGCGCCAGCGCCGCAGTGCCAGCAACAGCAACAGGAGAATGCCCACGGTTGCGCCGCCGCCCACCCAGGTGATCTCCCGGCTGGCCTGGCGTTGACCGGCGGCGGCGTGCAGCAGGCCACTGGCCGCCAGCAGCTGGGCGCCTGCCTGGTCGGCCTGCCGGCGGGCCTGGGCGAGCAACGCCTCTACTTGCAAGGGCAGGTTCAGGTCGAAGGCGTTGCCCACGGTGCGCGCGCGCAGCAACACCCAATGCTTGCCGTCCGCCTCGGCCACCAGCGCGCCGCTGGCGGTGTCGAGCTGAACATTGGCGGGCCTGGGCTGGCTGGCCTGGATGCGTCCGCTCAGGCCCAGCCAGTCGTCCTGGCTCGAGACCAGGCTCAAGCCCGCAAAGGGGTCGACCAGGCTCTGGACGCGTTGCTCGATGAAGGCGTCGGGCTGTTCGGCCAGTTGCTGGCGGTCAGTGGCCGAGAGCATCGCCAGGCGGCCTCGCAGGAGCTGCGTACGCACTGCCTGCAGGTCGGTGTGCAGGTTCCACTGCACCTTCTCGAACAGGCCACTGGCCTGCCAGCGGGTGGCCAGGCCCTCGGCCAGGGCAAGGGCCTGCTGGCGATCGGCATGGCCCACCAGCACCAGCATTTCGCGGTTCAGCGGCGCCTGCATGCGCTGTTCGGCGCGCTGCACCAGCGGGTCCTGGGTCGCGCCTGGCACCAGGGTCATCAGGTCGGAGGACAGGGGCGCACCGCGGTGCCATTGCCAGGCCGCGAGCGCGAGCATGGCCAGCAACAGGGCGAGGAACAGGCGCGGTAACAGGCGTTCAATCGGCAAAGTCACGACGCTCCGAGTCGCTCAAGGCGGTGGCACCGTGGCTGTCCTGCATGCGCAGGACCGTGCTGTCGCCCTGGGTTTCGGCCAGCACGATGCGTTCGACGAAACGCCCGCCGGTGATATCGATGCGGGTGAAGATCTGCTTGAGCAACATCGAGCGTGGCGTCAGGCGCAGTTGCCAGTGCTCGGCGTCACCGCTCAGGCTCAGCTCGAAGTCCCGTTGCAGGCCGCTGCTGTCGCCTTGCAGGACCGCGAAGAACAAACGGTTCTGCTGTGCCCCGGCGCTCTGGCTGGGCAGCGGCTGCCAGCCACCCGGATCACGACGGGCGATGCCGCTTGCGTCGATGCGGTAGTCCTGGCGCAGCGGGGTGCGTAATAGCCAGAGCAAGCCATGGTCGCGTGCCAGGACGAAGCGGCCCTGGCTCGTCAGCGGTTGCGCCAGGGCGCGCAGGTGTTTCTCCTGCACGAAGTTTCCGCTGACCACCGCTGGCGCGCTCAACTGTTTTTGCAAATCGGCCAGGTCGAAGGCCATCGCCAGGGGGCTTGAAAGCAACACCAGCAATGCCGCCAGCAGGTGATGCAAGCGGCTCATGGCAGCACCTTGGCTACGGCATCGAGCATCACCTGGGGCGAGGCCAACTGCATTTCGCCGCTCTCGATGTGCACCGCGACCTGTACGGTGCTGGCGCGGGTCATGCGTTCGCCGGTGTCTGCGTCGCTGATCAGGTAGTGGATTTTCAGGCGGCTTTCCCATTCCACCAGGCTGGCGCGGACCTTCAGGCGTTGGCCGAACGTGGCGCCACGGATATAGCGCAACTGCAGGTCGATCACCGGCCACATGTAGCCGCTGGCCTGCATGCGCCGATAGTCCTGCCCGAGGCGTTCGAGCAGCGCGCAGCGGGCGACTTCCAGGTATTTCACATAATGGCCGTGCCAGACCACGTGCATGCTGTCCACGTCGAAGAAGGGCACGACGATCTCGCTGTCGACATGGAACACGCCGGGGTTACGCATGCAGCCTCCAATGGCGTTCGCCGATACGCGTCAGGCACAGCCGCAGTTCGTGCTCCAGGGCGCGGTCTTCGGTGACCGGGGCGAAGTCCGCCAGCAGCGCTTGGTGCATCTGCGCAAGGGCAGGCGGCAGCGGGGCGGCACCGGCTTGGCGACCGCGCAGCCAGACGCCCTGGTTGGCGGCCAGCAGGGTGGCGGCGGCGACCTGTTCGGTCAGTTGCAGAACGCGCAGCGCATCCCGGGCAGCGATGGTGCCCATGCTGACTTTGTCCTGATTGTGGCATTCGGTGGAGCGCGAGAACACGCTGGCCGGCATCGTTTGCTTTAGCGCCTCGGCGGTCCAGGCGCTGGCGCCGATCTGCACGGCCTTGAAACCATGGTTGAGCATGGCCCGGTCGGCTTGGGCCCCGGACAAGTTGCTGGGCAGGCCATGGTTGTAGCGGGTGTCCACCAGCAGGGCGAGCTGGCGATCGAGCAGGTCGGCGACGTTGGCCACCAGAGTCTTGAGGCTGTCCATGGCAAAGGCGATGTGCCCGCCATAGAAATGCCCGCCGTGCAGCACCCGCTCGGCATCGCCATCGATGATGGGGTTGTCGTTGGCGCTGTTGAGTTCGGTCTCGATGAAGCCGCGCAGCCAGCCCAGGCTGTCGGCCAGAACACCCAGCACATGCGGCGCGCAACGCAGCGAATAGCGGTCCTGCAGGCGGTGCAGGGGGGCGGCGGGGGCGTCGAGGGCCAGGTCCTGGCGCAGCCAGGCCGCGACCTGATTCTGGCCTGGGTGCGGCTTGGCGGCGAACAGGCGTTCGTCGAAGTGCTCGGGGTTGCCTTGCAGGGCGATGACGTTCAGCGCGGTGATGCGTGTTGCCAGGTGCAGCAGATAGTCGGCGCGGGCGTAGGCCAGGCAAGCCAGGCCAGTCATCACGGCAGTGCCGTTCATCAGCGCCAGGGCTTCCTTGGGGCGTAGCACCAAAGGCTGCCAGCCCAGTTCGCGGTGCACGTCTGCGCTGCTGCGGCGCACGCCCTGGTACATCACGTCACGCTCGCCCGAGAGGGCGGCGGCGACGTAGGAGAGCGGCGTCAGATCGCCACTGGCGCCCACCGAGCCTTCTTCGGGAATCAGCGGCAGGATGTCGTGGGCGAGAAAATCGCGCAGGCGCTGCAGCAGTTCCAGGCGCACGCCGGACATGCCATGGCACAGCGAGCGCAGGCGCGCCGCCAACACCGCACGGGTGGCGGGCGCATCGAGCAACTGCCCCAGGCCGCAGCCATGGAAGGTGTACAGGTGGCGCGGCAGGGCCTCGACATGTTCCAGGGGTACGGCCACCACGCAGGAGTCGCCGTAGCCGGTGGTGACGCCGTAGATCACCCCTTCCTTGTGCAGCAGGGTGTCGAGAAAACGTGCGCCGCGGGCGATGCGCTCCCGGTACTCGGCATCGGCCTGCAGCAAGGGGCTGGCATGGCGTTGGCTGAGGGCAAGGATGTCCTCGATGGCCAGCGGCGCTTCGCCGAAGGTCACGGACTCATGCGGATGCGTCGTCATCGTCGCTCCAGAAAGGGTAGAAGTTGAACCATTGGTCCGGTGCCTGCTGGCAATAATGGCCCAGGCGGGCGGCATAGCGACCGGCCCATTGGGCGATCACCTGCTGGCGCTGCTCGCGGCGCCAGTGCAGTTGCTCGGCAAAGGGCTCCAGGGTGATCCGGTAGCGCCCGTCCTGCTTGAGACAGAACAGCAGGTTGACGGGACACTTCAAAAGGCCCGCCAGCAGCCAAGGGCCCTGGGGAAAGGCCGCCGGATAGCCGAGGAAGTCCACCTCGACTGTACGGGCGCCATGCAAGGGGATGCGGTCACCGGCAATTGCGAGCCATTCGCCGCGCTCCAGGCGCTCGGAGAGCTGCAGCATGATCGCCGGGTCCAGCTCGCTGACCTGGATCAGCCGCAGGTGGCTGGCGCCGGCCTCGCCGAGCAGGCGGTTGAAGCGCTCGGCATGACGGGTGTGCACCAGCACGTTCATGCGCACCTGCTCACCCAGTTCGGCAAGGGCTCGGCACACCTCCAGGTTGCCCAGGTGCGCGCCCACCAGCAATTGCCCACGTGTGCCGCGCAGCTGCTGGCGCAATTGGCTGGGGTCGTGGATCTCGATGTCTTCCAGGCGTAGCCTGCCGTTCCAGGCATCAAGCTTGTCCAGCAGGGCATCGGCAAAGGCCATGAACTGGCGAAACACCCGCCAGTGACTGGGCGGCGGAGTTCGGCCGCCACTGCATTGCGACAAGCGCTGCTGGTACTGCCAGGCACTGCGCCGAGCCGTGCGACCGAACAGGAAGAAGTACAGCACGATGGCATGGATCAAGGGGCTGAGCAGACGACGACCGAGCAGGCGCGCCAGCCCGGCGGTGAGTTTCATCAACCAGAAACTGCCGCGTTCGCGTTGCGCCGCCCAATGCTGCGACCGGTCGCTCATCGACGCCACCTACGCCAGAGGATCATCGGCGCGCGCAGGAGCATGCCGACGCACAATCTGGCGTGCATGCGCGAAATCAGTGCGTTGTCATGGAACAGACGAAAATGCGAAACACCGTCAGCGGGGTAGTGCACCCGGGTCGGCAGCCAGCGCATCGGTTGTCCACGCCACGACAGGCGCACCAGGATTTCGGTGTCGAAATCCATGCGCCGCCCCAGGCGCACCGAGTCGATCAGCGCCAGGGTCGGCGGCAGGGGATAGACACGAAAGCCGCACATGGAGTCCGGAATGGCCAGGGACAAGGTGTTGATCCAGACCCACACGTGGGTCAGGTAGCGGGCGTAGAGCCGCCCCTTGGGAACACTGGCGTCATACTGTGGATAACCGCACACCAGCGCCTGGGGCTGGGCACGCGACAGGGCCAGGAAGTCCCCGACCGCCGTCAGGTCATGCTGGCCATCGGCGTCCACTTGCAGGGCATGGCTGAACCCCAGTCGGGCTGCCTCGCGCAAGCCGGCCATCACCGCGCCGCCCTTGCCCTGGTTCAGGTCCAGGCGCACGAGGAACGTCTGCGGCTGCTGCGCCAGCTCGCGCAGCACCTGGGCGCACCCTGGGTGGCTGGCGTCGTCGACGAGGATGCAGGGAAGCCCGGCACGCAACAACTCGGCGACCACCGTGGGCACGGCGCGCTCATGGTTGTAGACCGGAATCACCGCGCAGGGATTATGCACAGGCGGGCTCCAGGAGGATGCGGCCACTGGAACAGGCCTGTTCGCCGTTGGTGTAGGAGAAATAGAGCTTGCCGCGCTCGGCGTCGAAACGAAGCGTCAGCTCGATCTCGTCCCCGGGGCGGACCAGTTGCTGGAACTTCAGCACTTCCATGCCGGCAAACCGATGCCCGATGGGAATCAGCGGCGCGGCGAGGGCCATGGCCCAGTCGATCTGCACTACACCCGGCAGGATCGGGGTGCTCGGAAAGTGGCCGGTGAAGCAGGCCAGATCCGCCGGGACTGCCAGTTTCACGCGCAACTGATGGGCGTCCTGCTGGGTATCGAGGACCTCCGGCGCATTACTCCGCGGCGCTGCCAGCAGGGTCTGAACCTGCGTCTGGGGCAGCTTGCCCTGGGCATTGAGCGGCAGCTGGCGCACCAGGCGCCAGCGCCGGGGCAGGGCCAAGGCCTCGCAGTGCTGGGCCAGGTGCTCGCGCAGTGCCTCGAGCAGGGCGCGCCGCCCATGGTTGCGCAGTTGGTGCAGCCCCAGAGGGCTGAGTACCAGCAAGGCGCCGAGGAAGGCCCGCCCTTGCTCGACCCTGCCCAGACGCGCCTCGCTGACCCAGGCATGGGTGCACAAGGCTTGTTCCAGCTGGGGCAGGGCGATGCGTTTCTCTTCGAGCTTGACGATCCGGTCCAGCCGCCCGAGCAGGCGCATGCGTCCGTCGGCCTCGATGTGCGCTGCATCGGCGGTGTGTTCCACGTGTCCCTTGGGCAGGTAGGGTGAGCGTACGCACAGGGCACCCTCGGCCGACAGGCTCAAGACCACGCCTGCGAAGGGCGACCAGCGCTGCTCCCCTTGGCGCCAGGCGATGCCGCCGGTCTCGGAACTGCCGAGGATTTCCACCGGCCATTGCCCCAGGCGCTGCTGCAGGCGCTGCGCGGCATCGCCGGGCAGTTCGCCGCCCGATGAGAACACGCGGCGTACCTTGGCCAGGGCCGGCCAGTCCAGGTTGTCGCCCATGCGCTTGAGCAGGGCGGGGCTGGCGACCCAGGCAAAGGCTGGCAGGGCCAGGCTGGCGCGTTGCAGGTCTTCGGGGAATGGCACCTGGCGCCGCAGGAACCCGCGCCCGGCGCACAGCGGCCAGAGCACGCGGAACAGCAACCCGTAGATGTGCTGCGAGGCGACACTGCCGATGATCCAGGCGTCGCCCAACGTGGTGCCCCATTGCTGTTCCAGGGCACGTACCTCGTTGGCCAGCTGGCGCAGGGTCTTGCCGATGAGCTTGGGTTCGCCGCTCGAGCCCGAGGTGCACAGGCCGATGTGGCATTGGTCCGGATCGAGGTCGGCCGGGGCCAGCGGGGAAGTTTGCAGCGACGCCAGGTCGAGGTCGCCGGGCTGGTCACTGAGCCACAGGTCGACCTGGTCGTTCCAGCGCAGCCGGGTCTGGGGCTGCAGGTCGGCGGGCAGCAGGACCTGAACGCTTGCGCGCCAGGCGCCAAATAGCGCGATGGCCAGTTCGGCGGCGTCCTCCAGATGCACCGCCAGGCGGCGCACACCCCGCTGCTGCAGGCCGGCTGCCAGGCGCAGGGCGGCATTTCGCAGTCCTTCGTGGTCCAGGGGCGGCTCCAGGGTCACTGGGCGTGCGGCCGTCAGTGGGCGCAACAGGTGCTCGGGATCGATCCAATTCATGAGCGTCCTCGCACATGGTGTCGTGTCAGCCATTCCGCGGCGAACAGTACGCCCATCGCCAGGTATGCGATCAGGCCGTTGTACAGGGTCCACCAGCTCAGTGGCGCCCATAGGGTGAGCCCGGCGGCGATCACGCCATTGATCACGAAAAACAGGCTCCAGACCTGGGTCACGCGCCGCGTGTAGGCGACGGCCGTAGGTGGCAGGTCAGGCTCGCGCAGGCGTGCCATGCGCTCGACGAGGGGCGGGCCGTACTTCAGGCTCGAGGCGAACAGGGCCAACATGAACGCATTGACCAGTACCGGGTACCAGCGCAGCAACTGCGCGCTGTCACTCAAGGCCAGCACAGCGCAGAACGCCAGGGCCACGGCGGTCATCCCCAGGTTGCCCGGCCTGCGCGCCGTACCCACGGCGCGGGCCAGCCAAAGGGCGGCGAGCAGCAAGGCGAACTGCCAGGGCGCGAACCGGGCCAGGCCGAAGTACACGGCGAAGGGATAAAGCACCCCGGCGATGACCAGCGCGAGGCCGAACAGGCGTTTCATGCTGCGGTGTTGACCAGGCGGAAGACCGCTTCGACCACGTCGTTGACGGTACGCACTGACTTGAAGTCCTCGGCGGTGATCTTCTTGCCGGTCTGGCGCTTGATGTGATCGATCAGGTCGATGGCGTCGATGCTGTCGATCTCCAGTTCCTGGTACAGGTGGGACTCCAGGCTGATGCTGGCCGGGTCTAGCTCGAACAGCTCGACGAGGGCGTTGCGCAGGAGGTTGAAGATGTCTTCGCGGTTTTGCATGGTGCGGTCTCAGGCGGCCTGACGGGCAGTGACGAATGCTGCCAGGGTGGCGATATTGGTGAAATGGGAGCGGGTGTCCTTGGCGTCGGCGTCGATCTTGATCCCGAAACGTTTCTGCAAGGCCAGGCCGAGCTCCAGGGCGTCCACCGAGTCCAGGCCCAGGCCCTCGCCGAACAGGGGTTGCTGGTCATCGATGTCCTGAACGTCGATGTCTTCCAGCCCCAGGGCGTCGATGATCAATTGCTTGATATCACGGTGCAGGTCTTGCTGTGGATCGCTCATCTTCGGCGAGCTCCTTGATGAAATACTGATGCAGGTAATCGTTGAGGCGTCGAGAGGCCACCGGTGCCGGGCCCAGCGCTGCGAACGAGGCGGGGTCGATATCGGCACCGACATGTAGACGAAAATGCACGCGTCGGCGCGGAATGCGGTACCAGGGCTCATGTTTGGTCAGGGTGCTGGGGCTGACGCTGATGGTCACGGGTGTAATGATTTTCGCACCGCGCAAGGCGATCGCGGCGGCACCGCGATGAAAGGCCGGGGCCTGGCCGGGCGGCGTGCGGGTGCCCTCGGGGAAGATGATCAGCGGTTGCCCCTGGCGCAGGGTGTCGGCGGCGGTTTCGAGCATCTGCAGGCTGCCGTCGTTGCCGATGTAGCGTGCCTCGCGCACCGGGCCGCGGGTGAAGGGGTTGTCGAACAGGCTCTGCTTGACCACGCAGTTGGCGTTGCGGGCCAGGCCGATAAGAAACACCACGTCGATCAGCGATGGATGATTGGCGATGATGAGTTGCCCCGGACGCCCCAGACGCTCGGCACCGATCACCTCGTAGGTGAGCACGCCGCTGACCCGCATGAACCGTATGAACCGCCAGAACAGCCAGCCGATGGTTCGGCGGGCGCGTCGCTGGTGGCGTTCGACGCCACCGGGCAGGCAGGCGAGCAGCGGAAACACCAACACGCGCAGGCACAGGCTGCCCACACCGAACAGGGCAAAGCTCAGTGCGGTCGCCACCAGGCGCCAGGGGTAGGCATCCCGTGGCTTGTTCACGCGAGCCGTTGCCAGTTCCATGAGCGATGCTTTCCTGGGTGGGTGAGCCTGGCCTGGTCGGTGAGCAGGGCACGCAGCCAGCTCAGGGCGTGGGGCAGGTTGCCAGGGGCGGCTTCGTTGCCTGGGGTCAGCTCCAGCTGCCATTGCTCGCCAGGGGTCAACAGCAGGCCCAGGGCATAGGAGAACGGCACGTCGCTGATCCAGGGTGCATAGGCCGCTGGCGGCAGTTCTTCGGTAACGATCAGCAACACGGCCGGTGCGCCTTCATGGAGCAGGCCGGCCGCCTCGACGAGGCCATGTTCGAAACCGTCGACGGCCGCGGCCAGGGCGGTCATTTCGCAGGTCTGCCCGCGCAGGATCGACCACAGGCCGATCACCGCATTGTGCACCGAGAGGCTGAACTGGGTGGGTGAGAGCGGCTCGCCCTGGGCGAGGTCGCTGAGGATGGAGAAAGTGCGCGGGGTTTCACCGTGGCGCGAGACGTACACCAGCGGCAGCGATTCGTACCCCTCGGCAAGCGGCCAGCCGACAGCGAACGCCATGCGTGCCAAGGGGCTCAGGCGCCGGCGCTGCATGGCCGGAAGGAAGGACACGTCCGGCACCTGGCTTTCGCCTGGCGACACGGACTCACCGTCGGCCCAGGCACGCCAGTCGACAGGCGTGTGCAGGCCGGGGGCCCAGGCGCGCCATTGGCTGATGTTGAAAGTGATCACGATGTGCTTGTTTCCCGCCCTGCGGGCGTCCTTGGCGTCGGAGTGGCTCGGAGCGGCCTGAGGGATTCACACTCGCCGAGTGGCGCGCATTATCCCGGTGCAGGCGACCGCTAGCAAATACGCCTTGGACAATGACGGATGGCACAACGCTCTGGCCAGTCGACCCGCTCCCATCGATTACCCGCGGTTTCCGATGAACGGTTACGAAGGTTATCGGCACCGGGGTAGGAAAGGTTGAGCGGGCGGTACTGGTCATTGTCGCTCGCCGGACACATACTCGGGCATTCGTTGATACACGGAGGTCTTCCATGCGGCGCGTGGTGTTCAATCAGAAAGGTGGCGTGGGCAAGTCGAGCATCGCCTGCAACCTGGCGGCGGTCAGTGCCAGTGAAGGCTATCGGACCCTGTTGATCGACCTGGATGCCCAGGCCAACTCCACCCAGTACCTCACCGGGCTGACCGGCGAGGACATTCCCATGGGCATCGCCGACTTCTTCAAGCAAACCCTCTCCAGCGGGCCCTTTGCCAAGAAGAACAAGGTCGATATCTACGAAACGCCGTTCGACAACCTGCACGTGGTCACCGCGACCCCGGAACTGGCCGACCTGCAGCCCAAGCTGGAGGCCAAGCACAAGATCAACAAGCTGCGCAAACTGCTCGATGAGCTGGACGATGACTATGAGCGTATCTACATCGATACGCCACCTGCGCTCAATTTCTACGCGGTTTCTGCGTTGATCGCCGCCGATCGGGTGCTAATCCCATTCGACTGCGACAGCTTCTCGCGCCAGGCGCTGTATGGCCTGCTCGCGGAAATCGACGAACTCAAGGACGACCACAACGAAGACCTGATGGTCGAAGGCATCGTCGTCAACCAGTTCCAGTCACGCGCCAGCCTGCCGCAGCAGATGCTCGACGAGTTGCTGGCCGAGGGCTTGCCGGTCCTGCCGGTGTACCTGGCCAGTTCGGTGAAGATGCGTGAATCCCACCATGCGAGCTTGCCGCTGATCCACCTGGAGCCTCGGCACAAGCTGACCCAGCAGTTCGTCGAGCTGCACGCGTTGCTCGAAGAGAACGCTTAGACCCCCTGGCTGCGCAACCACTCCAGCAAGGACTGGAGTGGAAACGCGCCTGCTTGACGGGCGACTTCACGACCATTCTTGAACAGGATCAGACTGGGGATCGAGCGGATGCCCAGCTGACCGGCGAGGTTGCGGTTGGCCTCGCTGTCCAGTTTGGCCAGACGGCAGCGCCCGGCAAGCTGGCGGGCGGCTTGTTCGAAGACCGGGGCGAACGACTTGCACGGCCCGCACCAATCCGCCCAGACGTCCAGCAGCAGGGGCAGGTCGCCCTTGACCTGGCTGGCATAGCTGCGCTCGTCGAGGTCGAATGGCGTGGCCAGCAGTACCTCTTGCTTGCAGCGTCCGCACTTGGGATGGTCCCCCAGGCGTTCGGCGGGCAGGCGGTTGAGGCCGTTGCAATGGGGGCAGGGGATTACCAGAGGTTCGGACATTTCGTCTCCTGTTCGGGTTTATCGCAGGCTGTCGCAGCGCCCACGGGGCCTATCCTGTGGACGCCGGCGACAGCCCTCGCTGGGCATTCATGAGGAGCAGCTGATTTCCAGATGCTTGCCCCACTCGGGCGGACGCTCGGCGTACGCCTGCATGGCGGATTGTTCTTCGAATGGATTGCTCAGCACCTGATGCAACCGCCGCACTTCGCTGTAATCCCCCGCTTCGGCCGCTTCAATGGCTTTTTGCGCTAGGTAATTGCGCAGGATGTAGAGCGGGTTGACCGCATGCATGCGGTCGCGCCGGCCTTCGGCGTTGGCGGGTTCGCGTTGGCAGCGGGCCAGGTAATCCTCGCTCCAGGCATCGAAACCCGCCAGGTCGATGAAGTCGTCGCGCACCCCCTTGAGGGCGTCGGCCACGGGTTGGTCGCCGAGCCTGCGGAAGAACAGGGTGTAGTCCACGCCGCCGCTCTGCATGCGTTGCAGCAGGCGCTCCACCAAGGCCATGTCGCCGTCCTCGGCTGTCGTGAAGCCCAGGCGCCTACGCATCAGATCCAGGTAGTGAGCTTGGTACAGCGGCAGGAACAGGCCCAGCGCCTCCTTGAGCGGCTCCACCTCGATCACCGTGGTCAGGGCCTGGGCCAGGGCACTCAGGTTCCAGTGGGCGATGGGCACCTGGTTGGCATAGCTGTAGCGACCGCGGTCGTCGGAATGGTTGCAGATGAAGTTGGCGTCGAAGTCGTCGAGGAAGGCGTAGGGGCCGAAGTCGAAGGTGATGCCCAGGATCGACATGTTGTCGGTGTTCATCACGCCATGGCAGAAGCCGTAGGCCTGCCACCGGGCGATCAGCTCGGCGTTGCGTTCGACGATGGTGCGGAACATGGCCAGGTAGGGCTGTTCTGCCTCCCGGCACTCGGGGTAATGCTGCTCCAGGACATGGTCGATGAGCTGGCGCTGCTGCTCTGGCTGGCGGGTGTAGTAGAAGTACTCGAAGTGACCGAAGCGCACATGGCTCTGGGCCAGGCGCAGGAGCATCGCGGCGCTTTCACGGGTCTCACGCCACACCGGAGTGCTCGAGCCGATCACGCACAATGCGCGGCTGCTGGGGATGCCCAGGGCGTGGAGGGCCTCGGAGGCGAGGAACTCGCGGATTGAGGAGCGCAGTACGGCACGGCCATCGCCCATGCGCGAATAGGGGGTCTGGCCGGCGCCCTTGAGGTGCAGGTCCCAGTGCTCGCCGGCGTCATTGAGCACTTCGCCCAGCAGCAGGCCACGGCCGTCGCCCAGGCGTGGGTTGTAGGAGCCGAACTGGTGCCCGGAATAGACCATCGCCCGCGGCTCGGCTTCTTCCCACAGTTTGTGGCCGCTGAACAGTTCGGCAAACACCGGCAGTTCGGCCTGGGCCGGGTCGAGGTCGAGCAGGGCCATGGCCGATTCGCTGGCCACCACCAGGCGTGGCTCGGCGATCGGGTCGGGCAGGACCTCGGTGGAAAAGGCATCGCCCAGGCGGGCGAAGCGGTTGTCGAAGGTCAGTTGGTCGAGGGCTTTCACAGGCCAGCTCCTGGAATCGGGGGGCAGGGGCCGCTTTGCGGCCCTTCGCGGGTTTACCCGCGAACGAGGGCGTAGCCCTCGCAAGGGTTGTGCACAGAATAAAGTATTCGAGTGCACTCAGGCCGGTGCAGTGCCATCCGGTTTCGGGTTCTCCACCGGAATCAACTGCTGTTTGCCGCCTTGCATGTCCATCAGGAACACCTCGACCTGGCGCACCGAGATCTTGATGTTGTGTGCCTTGAACTCGCGGTTGATGTAGCGGTTGATCTCGTCCAGCGTCGGGTTGCGGTCGCCCAGGTCGCGTACATGCATGCGCAGTTCGTGGTCCAGCGAGCTTTCACCGAAGTTGAGGAAGTACACGATCGGCTCAGGATCCTTGAGCACCCGCGGGTTTTCGTGGGCGCCCTTGAGCAGCAGTTCGCGCACCAGATCCAAATCCGAGCCGTAGTCGATGCCCAGCTTGAGCGTGACGCGGGTGACGGTGTCGGTCAGCGACCAGTTGATCAATTGGCCAGTGATGAAGGTCTTGTTGGGGACGATGATGTCCTTGCGGTCGAAGTCGGTGATGGTGGTGGCGCGGATGCGGATCTTGCTCACCGTGCCGGACAGATTGCCGATGGTGATGGTGTCGCCGATGCGTACCGGGCGCTCGAACAGAATCATGATGCCGGAGATGAAGTTGGCGAAGATCTCCTGCATGCCGAAGCCCAGGCCCACCGACAGGGCCGCCACCAGCCATTGCAGCTTGTCCCAGCTTACCCCGAGGGTCGACAGGGTGCTCACGATGCCCACACCCACGATGGTGTAAGAGAGCAGCGTGGTGGTGGCGTAGGCGCTGCCTTGGGCCAGGTTCAGGCGCGACAGCACCAGCACCTCCAGCAGGCCCGGCAAGTTGCCGGCCAGGGCGAAGGTGATGCCGACGATCACCAGCGCACCGAGCAGGTCGCCCAGGCTGATCGGCACCATGCTGGCTGCCGCGCCCGTGCCGCTGGTGTACTCGTATAAGGTGAAGTTGTTGAGGTAGGCGAAGACCGAGATCAGGTCCGACCAGACCCAGTACAGGCCGGCAATGAAGCCGCCAAGCAGGGCCAGGCGGATCAGACGCAGCGATTGTTGGTTGACCTGTTCGATATCCAAGGTTGGTTCTTCGACGATCACCTCGCCGTCCAGCCCTTCCTTGGCAGCCTGGCGTTTGCTCAGGGCGCGCTGGTAGGCCAGGCGCCGGGCCGCAACCGAGAGCCCGCGTACGAACGCGGCCTCGATCACCAGCCAGAACAACAGCAGGTAAAGGGTATAGATGAGTCGGTCGGTGAGCTTGAGTGCGGTGTAGTAGTAGCCGAAGCACACGGCCAAGAACAGGGCGATGGGCAGCGCGGTGAAGGCCACCCCGACCGCTTTGCGGAACAGCGAGGTGTCCCGGTGCGCGGGGCTGCTCAGCAGCAGGCGGCTGAGCAACCAGGCCATCAGGGCATAGCAGGTGAGCACCACACCGATGCCCAGCACGTCATCGGCCAGGGCCGACGGCTGATGCTCGGCCACCGCCACCACGCCTACCAGGGCCAGCACCACGGTGCCCAGCCGGCGCACCCAGCCGCGCAGGAACTCGACCTGCGGCTTGTGCCAGCGGAAGTGGATCTCGGCTACGCCGCCCGGCGCGAGGATGCGGTAGGCGGTGTAGAACACCAGCCAGGCCTGGGCGATCTGCCACAGTGCGGCGCCCAGGTTGGCGTTCTGGCCGCGGGCGTCGATCTGCAGGGCGTAGCTGCCCAGGGCCAGGGCCAGGGCGACCGGCATAGCCAGGAGGATATTGATCAGGATCGCCTGGGGCGTATGCCACTGGCTATCGCGACGGAAATGGCCAATGTCCTGGTGAACCTTGCCCAGGCGCTGATAGAGGTATTTACGCCGCCACAGCAGTGCGCCGATCACCAGCAGCAGCGGCAGGAACAACAGCGGGCGCTGCGCCAGGCCGTCGGTCAGTTCCTTGAGGCCCGAGCCCCACGGCAGGTTGGCGACCTGGTCGGCAAACCGCTCGGGCACATAGCTCAGCCACTCCCAGTCCAGCGGCTTGTTGCTGGGAATCCAGAACATCTGCTCTTCCAGGGTGGTGCGCAGGCTCTGGGCGGTGCTGAGCAATTGCTTCTGGTTCAGTTGCAGGGTGATGGACTCATTGAGCAGCGCGGACAGCTCGCGGTTCAGGCGCTCGAGCAGGTCGCTGCGGGTGATCACCACCTCCAGCAAGGCCTTGCGCAGCTGTGGCGTGGCCTCTTCTTCGGGCTGGGCGGCCAGCAGCTTGTCGACATAGGTCGAGGGGCTGCTCATCTGCTCGCGCTGCTGATTGATCTCGAACTGATAGAGGCGAATGTCGGCGATCTGGTCGGCCAGGTTGCGATCGACTTTCAGGTGCGGCAGGGCCTGCTTTTGCTTGTAGAGGATCTTGGACAGCAGCAGGCTGCCCTTGAGCACGTCGATCTGTTCGTCCAGCGCCTGGTCGGCCTGGGTGAGGCTGTCGAGTTGCTGCTTGGTGCGCAGGTTCTGCTGGGTAACCTCGTTGAGCCGGTCGGTGCTCTTGAGCAGGTAGTCCGAAAGCTTGACGTTGGCGGTGCTCTCGGTGGCCAGCAAGGTGCTGCTGCCGGCCTTCTGGGCTTCGAGTGATTGCTGGGTGACGGTCTGCTGGGACTGGGCCAGGCGCTTGTCATTGATCAGCGTCTGCAGCTCCTGGATTTCCTGCTCCAGGCGCGTGACGCGCTCGATCAGCAGGTCATGGCGGGCATTGCCCAGATCCTGCAGTTGGCTGTTGCTGGTCATTTCCTGGCGGCGCAGGGCCATGCGCGCATTGAGCGAGGCTAGCTCGGCGTTAAGCTGGTTGCGCTGGTCCGCGGAGAGCGGTTTGCCGCCGTCCTTGCCCGCTTTGAGACTGCTGTTGATCTGCTGGATGCGGGTCTGGCTGCTGCTGATTTCGGCCTGGGCTCGCTCAGGGCGGGTCTGGGAGTTGATGATCAGGCTGTTGGCTTCGGAGAGCGCTTTTTGCAGTTCGCCCTGCTGGGTGCTGCGTTCGCTGAGCATCTGCTCGAGCTGGGGGACGGGCAGGGTGGCGTAGCGCTCGGCCACTGGCACGCTCTTGGTTTGCTTGAGCTTGGTCAGTTCGCGTTGACCGTCACGGATCTCGTTGGGCGCACCGGCCAGTTGCTGCTTGAGCTCGGCGAGTTTCTTTTCGCTGTCTTCCTTGCTGGCGAGCAGGACCAGGGTCTGCTCGAGCACTTGCTGCAGGGCCTTCTGCTCGGCTTCCGGGAGTTTGCGCTCAGCGATCTTGTCGAGGCTGTGCTGGACGCTGGCGGCGGTCGGGATCTCAGCCGCCATGACGGCAAACGAGAGGGACAGGCACAGCCCGAGCAGGGCTGCGCGGAGGGACACACGCAGGGACATAGGCAGAATTCTTGCGAACCGAGGCAAATCGAAGTTTAGAGGAACAACCCAGGGCCGGGTCGAGTACCTTCCGGGAATCTGACGCCCACTTTCTGGATCTTGTTCCCGTCCATGGTCGCCACGGTCCAGATCGTGCTGTTCCATTCGACCTGGTCGCCCACTACTGGAGCGCCTCCGACCTTCTGTCGGATGAACTGCGCCAGCGGCATTTTCGCGTCCAATCCGTCGAGTTTCAGGCCATAAAGCGCCGCCACCGCGCCGAGCTCGGCATCGCCTTCGAGCACGAAGTCGCCGAAGAAGCGCAGGTCCAGGCCACGCTGTGGGGCCTGGCTGAACAGTTTGCCCAGCGCCGGCAGGTTGTGCTCGTGGCCGATCACACACAGCATGTCGCCCACTTCCAGCACGGTGCTGCCTGAGGGGTGCAGCAGTTGCTCGCCGCGGAACAGTGCGGCGATACGGGTGCCTTCGGGCATCTTCAGCTCGCGCAGGGCGGCGCCGATGCACCATTTTTCAGCACCCAGGCGATAGACGAACAGCTCCCACTCGCTGGTGATGTGCACCTCCAAGGCGGAGCGGGAAATCGGGGCCGGGTCCGGCGGAACGGTGACTTTCAACAGCTTGGCCATCCACGGCAGGCTGGTGCCTTGCACCAACAGCGATACCAGGACGATGAAGAAGGCCAGGTTGAAGAACAGCTGGGCATCGGGCAGGCCCGCCATCAGCGGGAACACGGCAAGAATGATCGGCACCGCGCCGCGCAGACCAACCCAGCTGATGAAGGCTTTCTCGCGGCCGTGGAAGGCCTTGAACGGCAGCAGGCTGGCCACTACCGACAGGGGGCGTGCGAACAGGATCATCCACAGCGCAAGGCCCAGCGCTGGCAAGGCGATCGGCAGCAGATCGTGAGGCGTGACCAGCAGGCCCAGCACCAGGAACATGCCGATCTGCGCCAGCCACGCCATGCCATCGAGCATGTGCAAAATGCCGTGGCGGCTGCGGATGGGGCGGTTGCCCAGCACCAGGCCACATAGGTAGACCGCCAGGAAGCCGCTACCGTGCAGGGCGTTGGTCAGGGAGAACACCACCAGGCCGCCGGCGATCACCAGGATCGGATACAGCCCGCCGGCCAGGTTGATGCGATTGACCAGTTGCAACATCAGCCAGCCGCCGCCCAGGCCCAGCAGGCTGCCGATGCCGAACTCGCGCACCAGGTGGGTCAGCAGGCTCCAGTGCAGGCCTGTCTGGCCGCTGGCGATCATGTCGATCAGGGTGACGGTGAGAAATACCGCCATGGGGTCGTTGCTGCCCGACTCGATCTCGAGCGTCGCGGTGACCCGCTCGTTCAGGCCCTTGCCACCGAGCAGGGAGAACACCGCCGCGGCGTCGGTGGAGCCGACGATGGCGCCGATCAGAAGGCCCTGGATGAGGCTCAGGTCGAACAGCCAGGCGGCGACCATGCCGGTCAGCCCGGTAGTGATCAGCACGCCGACCGTGGCCAGCGACAACGCGGGCCACAGCGCCACGCGAAAGCTCGCCACCCGGGTGCGCAGGCCGCCGTCCAGCAGGATCACGGCCAAGGCCAGGTTGCCCACCAGGTAGGCGGTCGGATAGTTGTTGAAGATGATGCCGCCACCATCGACCCCAGCGACCATGCCGACGGCGAGGATGATGACCAGGATAGGGATGCCAAGACGCGATGACAGCGAGCTGACCAAGATACTTGCCCCGACCAGCAGTGCGCCGATCAGAAACAGGCTGTTGATGGTGCTCGCATCCAAAGGCAGTACTCCGGTACATCGCGGGGAAAAAAGGACTTGATAGCGTTGACTAGCAGGTCGCGTGCCAATCGATTCTAACCTGATGAATTGGCAGCCTGTAAAGCGTTTCTGAAAATGAAAAAGGCACCCCGGAGGGTGCCTTTTTCGGTGTTGCCAGTACGGACGCTATCGCGGGACAAGCCCGCTCCTACAGGTACTGCGCTGCCCTTGTGGGCGGTGATATCCCTGGGGGAGCGTCGAACAGGTTCAGCCCTGCTTGACCTCACGCATAGGTTTGCCCTTGACCGGTGCGCCATTGGCCACGTAGTACTTGGCGGTGCTGCGCGGCAGCGGCTTGCGGCCACGGATCTTGTCCGAGATTTTCTCGGCGATCATGATCGTGGTGGCGTTGAGGTTGCCGGTGATGATGATCGGCATGATCGAGGCGTCGACCACACGCAGGCCCTGCATGCCATGCACGCGGCCTTCGCCATCGACCACCGCCATGTCGTCGGTGCCCATCTTGCACGAGCAGGACGGGTGGAAGGCGGTTTCGGCGTGCTCGCGGATGAACTTGTCCAGTTCCTCGTCGGTCTGCACGTGGGCGCCCGGGCTGATCTCGCGACCACGGTACGGGTCCAGCGCCGGCTGGGCCATGATCTCGCGGGTCAGGCGGATGCCGTCGCGGAACTCCTGCCAGTCCTGCTCGGTGGCCATGTAGTTGAACAGGATGCTTGGGTGCTGGCGCGGATCCTTGGACTTCAGCTTGATGCGGCCACGGCTAGGCGAACGCATCGAACCCATGTGGGCCTGGAAGCCGTGTTCCTTCACGCCGTTGGAGCCGTTGTAGTTGATGGCCACCGGCAGGAAGTGGTACTGGATGTTCGGCCATTCGAACTCAGGACGGGTGCGGATGAAACCGCCGGCCTCGAACTGGTTGCTGGCGCCGATGCCGGTGCCGTTGAACATCCATTCGGCGCCAATGGCTGGCTGGTTCCACCACAGCAGCGACGGATACAGCGAAACCGGCTGGGTGCACGCGTATTGCAGGTACAGCTCCAGGTGGTCCTGCAGGTTCTCGCCGACGCCCGGCAGGTCGTGGACGACCGGGATGTCGAGGCTTTCGAGCAGTTCGCGCGGACCGACGCCGGAGCGTTGCAGCAACTGCGGCGAGGCGATGGCGCCGGAGCTGACGATGACTTCCTTGCGGGCGCGGGCTTCGACGCGCTCTTCGCTGTCGCCGACCAGGTAGGTCACACCGATGGCACGTTTGCCGTCGAACAGCACGCGGTCGGTCAGGGCGTGGGTGACGATGGTCAGGTTCGGACGCTTCTTGGCCTGGTCCAGGTAGCCGCGTGCGGTGCTGGAGCGACGACCATTCTTGGTCACGGTACGGTCCATCGGACCGAAGCCTTCCTGCTGGTAGCCGTTGAGGTCTTCGGTACGCGGGTAACCCGCCTGCACGCCGGCTTCGACCATGGCGTGGAACAGTGGGTTGTTGCCGGCTTTAGGCGTGGTCACGCTGACCGGGCCTTCACCGCCGTGGTAGTCGTTCGGGCCGATGTCGCGGGTTTCGGCCTTGCGGAAGTACGGCAGGCAGTCCAGGTAGGTCCAGTCTTCCAGGCCTGGCAGTTTCGCCCAGCCGTCGAAGTCCATCGCGTTGCCGCGGATGTAGCACATGCCGTTGATCAGCGAAGAGCCACCCAGGCCCTTGCCACGGCCACATTCCATGCGGCGGCCGTCCATGTGCGGCTCAGGATCGGTCTCGTACGCCCAGTTGTAGCGACGACCCTGCAGCGGGAAGGCCAGGGCGGCTGGCATTTGGGTGCGGAAGTCGAAACGGTAGTCCGGGCCGCCGGCTTCGAGCAGCAGGACGGTGACGCCGGCGTCTTCGGTCAGGCGAGTGGCCAGGGTGTTACCGGCGGAGCCTGCTCCGACGATGATGTAATCGTATTCCATGGCATTTCTCCGAAATGCAGCGGCAAGCTTCTAGTGACAAGCTGCAAGGAAAAGCAGTCGTGCGAAGCTCGCGAATGGATGGGGTCTGCAAGGGCCGGTGGTGAGACACCGACCGGCTCTTTCTTGCAGCTTGGCGCTAGCGACGTGCGGCTGTCGGTCAGAAGACCGAGTTGTAGCCGCCCAGCTCGACCTGGACCGACTTGATGCGAGTGTACTGGGCCAGCGAGCTGACACCGTTCTCACGGCCGACGCCCGACTGCTTGTAACCGCCGACCGGCATTTCGGCCGGCGACTCGCCCCAGGCGTTGATCCAGCAGATGCCTGCTTCGAGCTTGTGGATGATGCGGTGGGCACGGCTGATGTCGTTGGTGCAGACGCCGGCGGCCAGGCCGTACTCGGTGTCGTTGGCACGACGGATGACTTCTTCTTCGGTTTCGTAGGTCAGGATGCTCATGACCGGGCCGAAGATCTCTTCCTTGACGATGGTCATGTCGTCGGTGCAGTCGGTGAAGACGGTCGGGGCAACGAACGCGCCCTTGGCGAAGTCACCGGCCATCAGACGCTCGCCGCCGCACAGGACGCGGGCACCTTCTTCCTTGCCCTTGGCGATGTAGCCCAGGACGCTTTCCATGTGCGCGAAGCTGACCAGCGGACCGAAGTTGGTGTTCTCGTCTTCCGGGTTGCCGGCACGGATGCGGGCGACGCGCTCGGCGATCTTGGCCTCGAAGGCCGCTTTCATCGACGACGGGATGAATACGCGGGTGCCGTTGGTGCAGACCTGACCGGAGCTGTAGAAGTTGGCCATCATGGCGATGTCGGCGGCCTTGTCCAGGTCGGCGTCGTCGCAGATGATCAGCGGCGACTTGCCGCCCAGTTCCATGGTGACTTCCTTGAGCGTGGAGCTCGAGGCGCTGGCCATGACTTTCTTGCCGGTGGTGGTGCCGCCGGTGAACGAGACTTTCTCGATGCGCGGGTGCTCGGTCAGCCAGGTGCCGACTTCGCGGCCGCTGCCGGTCAGGACGTTGAACACGCCGTCCGGCAGGCCGGCTTCGGTGTAGATCTCGGCCAGCTTCAGGGTGGTCAGCGAGGTGACTTCCGAAGGCTTGAAGATCATGGCGTTGCCGGCGGCCAGGGCCGGGGCGGATTTCCACAGGGCGATCTGGATCGGGTAGTTCCAGGCACCGATACCGGCGGTCACGCCCAGCGGCTCGCGGCGGGTGTAGACGAAGGAGCTCTCGCGCAGCGGGATCTGCTCGCCTTCGATGGCAGGAACCAGGCCTGCGTAGTATTCCAGGACGTCGGCGCCGGTGACGATGTCGACGTAACGGGTTTCGGAGTAGGACTTGCCGGTGTCCAGGGTTTCCAGCATGGCCAGCTCGTCGTTGCGCTCGCGCAAAATCTCGACGGCGCGGCGCAGGATGCGCGAACGCTGCATGGCGGTCATTGCGGCCCAGACTTTCTGGCCGCGCTCGGCGCTTTCGACGGCGCGCTCGACGTCAGCCTGGGTGGCACGTTGCACGTGGGCGAGGACTTCGCCGGTGGCCGGGTTGATGGCTTCGAAAGTGGCGTCGGTGCTAGCGTCGACGTAACCACCATCAATGTAGAGTTTTTGCGTTCCGAAACGGGCCATAGTGTCCTCGCAAGTGCAGTGTGTGGTTGGCTACCGCGTCACGCTCCTGCCTGGTTGGCAATCGCCGCGCGCGGTTGTTCAGAGGCCTGGTCGGTAGTGTCCAGACTCTGCTGTTTAGCCAGTTGTAGATCCATGTATTCGTAAGCAATCCGTATTGCCTGGTCGGTGTCGAATGCATCACCGGACAGCGCGCCACGCAGCCACAGGCCATCGATCAGGGCCGCCAGCCCGCGGGCAGCCTTGCGCGCATGGTAGAGCGGCAGGACGCGGCGGAACTGGCAGCACAGGTTGGAATACAAGCGGTGGTCGTTGATCCGCTGCAACCTGTGCAGGTCTGGCTGGTGCATGCTGGAGGCCCAGAAGGCCAACCAGGTTTTCATTGCCGGGCCGTTCACCTGGCTCGCATCGAAGTTGCCCTCGATGATCACTTTCAGGTGGGCGCGCGGGCTGTCATCCGTCAGTGCCTGGCGACGCGCCGCAACGCCTTCGTTGAGCATGCTCATGATGTAACCCATCGTCGCTGCGATCAGGCCGTTCTTGTCCCGAAAGTAGTGACTGATGATGCCGTTCGACACGCCGGCCAAACGGGCAATCAGCGCAATGCTGGCATCTCCCAGACCCACCTGATCGACCGCCTGCAACGTGGCTTCGATCAACTGCTGGCGGCGGATGGGTTGCATACCGACCTTGGGCATGTTGCATATCTCCTCAGGCCTGCGAGCAGACGACGAGCGGCTGCCTCGGCGAAGGCCAGTCTATTTTGTTTTGATTGAACGTTCAATCAATAAAGAATAAGCTCTGCGACAATTTGTGCCATTGACAGTTTTTCAGCTGGTCGAGAAGGCACGGATTGACACCCCAGGAAATCGCGTAACCCCCGGAATACAAGGCGTTGACGGGCAAGAGCGATGCGAAATGCAGATTCCGCCGAGCGGTCATGGGCCGCGAGGGCAGCCACTGGAGCGGGCTTGGATCTGTTTTTTTTTGCAACGATTCGATTCGGGATCGCGATTTCCTAGGTGCTTTTATAACACCTGATGCTGTGGGGCTATTGCACCATTTGCTCGGGAAGACTGATTAGCCTCCACTCCCGCACTGCCCGGAGCATTCGTGCAATGAGTTCTGCCTCCCTAACCAACCCTCCCGCCGAACGGGTACGGGTCAACCGCGTTGTGTTCTATACCTCCGCGCTGCTGGTCCTCGTGTTGACCGCCCTGCTTATCGCTGTCCCTGAAACCGCCGGCCGTGTGCTGAGCGTGGCGCAGGCCTGGCTGACCCGTACCTTCGGTTGGTACTACATGCTGGTGATCTGCGGATACCTGCTGTTCGTCGTCTATCTGGCCTTCTCCGACTTCGGCAAGCTCAAGCTTGGCGGCAAGGATGACCAACCTGATTTCAGCTACGGCGCCTGGGCCGGCATGCTGTTCTCCTCCGGTATCGGTATCTCGCTGCTGTACTTCGGCGCCTCCGAGCCGCTGGACCACTATTTCAACCCGCCAGAAGGTGCCGCCGCGAGTCATGAAGCCGCGCGCCAGGCGCTGCAGTTGACCTTCCTGCACTGGGGCCTGCATGGCTGGGCGATCTACGCCCTGGTTGGCCTGGCCGTGGGTT
The DNA here is from genome assembly GCF_051913525.1 of Pseudomonas sp. PKS. Taxonomy (NCBI): domain Bacteria; kingdom Pseudomonadati; phylum Pseudomonadota; class Gammaproteobacteria; order Pseudomonadales; family Pseudomonadaceae; genus Pseudomonas; species Pseudomonas sp. PKS. Next base: position 222,214 of record NZ_JBEGDO010000007.1, read on the forward strand.
ACTTCGCCTATCGCCACAACCAGCCGTTGGCCCTGCGTTCGGCTCTGTACCCGCTGGTCGGTGAGCGCTGGGTCAAGGGCGCTGCAGGCAATGCCGTCGACATCTTCGGCATGTTCGTTACCCTGCTGGGCCTGGTGACCAACCTGGGTATCGGTTCGATGCAGGTGGCGTCGGGCCTCGAGTACCTGTTCGGTATCGACCACAGCAAGACCAACCTGCTGGCGGTGATCCTGGTCATGGCCGGCGTGGCGACCGTGGCAGCGGTGTCGGGCGTGGAAAACGGCATCCGTCGTCTGTCCAACCTGAACATCATGCTGTTCAGCGGCCTGCTGATCTTCGTCCTGCTGGGCGGCAACACCCTGCACCTGCTCAATGGCTTCGTGCAGAACATCGGTGACTACCTCAACGGCATCGTGCTCAAGACGTTCGACCTGTACGTCTATGAAGGCGACGGCGCCAAGTCCGAGCGCTGGCTGGGCCTGTGGACCGTGTTCTACTGGGCCTGGTGGATCTCCTGGGGCCCATTCGTCGGTATGTTCATTGCCCGTATCTCCAAGGGCCGTACCGTGCGCCAGCTGGTCAGCGGCGTGCTGTTGATCCCGCTGGGCTTCACCCTGGCGTGGCTGTCGATCTTCGGCAATACCGCGCTGGACCTGGTGGTCAACCAGGGCGCCGTGGAGTTGGGCAAGACCGCGTTGGAACAGCCGTCGATGTCGATCTACCAGTTGCTGGAGTTCTTCCCGGCAGCCAAGTTCGTCATTGGTGTGGCGGTATTCGTCGGCTTCGTGCTGTTCCTCACCCCGGCCGACTCCGGCGCGGTGATGATGGCCAACCTGTCGTGCAAAGGCGGCAAGGTGGACGAAGACGCCCCGCACTGGATGGTGGTGTTCTGGTCCGTCGTCATTACCCTGGTGACCATCGGCCTGCTGTTCGCCGGTAACTTCGAAGCCATGCAGACCATGGTGGTACTGGCTGGCCTGCCGTTCTCGGTGGTGCTGGTGCTGTTCATGTTCGGCCTGTACAAGGCCATGAAGCAGGACGTTGCGGTCGAGCAGGAGCGTGCCGAACTGGCTGCCCGTGGCCGTCGTGGCTTCAGCGAGCGTCTGAGCCAGATGGACTTGCAGCCGAGCCAGGCCGTGGTCCAGCGCTTCATGGACAAGTACGTCAGCCCGGCGCTCAAGGAAGCTGCTGCGCAGATGCGTACCCAGGGCTTCGATGTCGAGGCGCGTGCCGGTCACTCCCGCTCGCTGATGGGCCTGCGCGTGATGATGGAAGAGGGCAACCCCTTCGTCTACGAAGTGAGCCTGGATGGCTACCAGGCCGCGCCGAACGAGGCAGCGGCAGAAGGTGAGGCGGAAGTGCGTCAGCGTTTCTACCGCGCTGAGGTCTACCTGCATGATGGCAGCCAGGAATACGACCTGATGGGCTTCACGCCGGAGCAGATCGTGCGCGACGTGCTGGATCAGTTCGAAAGCCACCGCCAGTTGCTGGGGCGTGTCTATAGCTGATAGCGCCTGAGCTTGTCACGACAAAGGCCCGACTCGCGAGAGTCGGGCCTTTGTCGTTTCAGGGGGCCTGCAGGAGCAACAGGTCTTCGCGCGGCGCCGAGTGGTGCTTGGCGATGTCTTCGGCTTTGGTGCAGAGCTTCAGGGGCAAGTCCTGCCATCTGAATTCCTGGCTGGCATGACGAAGCATTTCGTAGCCAGCCGGCTCGTTGCAGTCGAGGGCCTCGGGTGGGCCGTGCTTGATCCGGTAGCACTGAAGGTCCGGCGGGGCGATCTTCCAGGTGACCTTCATGTCGCCGTTGTCGAGGCGCTCGAGGGTCATGTCCGGATCGGGAACAGACGTTGGCCAGAGTATCCGCGCAGAGTGCCAGGCCTGCATTCCGGGCGCTGAGCCGGCCAAGGCAGGCGAGGCAATCCAGGTGAATGCCAGCCCTAGGCAGATCGAATGTCGTGCGAGCATGGTGACCCTCCTTGTTTATGTAGGAGGGGCACTGTGCGTGCTGAAAGAGGGTGCAGCGCGGTACATCTTTAGTGAAGCATGATGGCTTCAGCGGTTGCTGTAACGGCCATGCTTGCCATGTGCGGGCATGGCCTGGTTGCTCCGTTCGGCGATCATCTGGTGAAGGCCGATCAGCTCTATGCCCTGCTGCTTGAGTCGGGGAAGTTCTCGTTCCAGCACGTCCAGGGTCTGAGGGTAGGGATGGCCGATGAGCACCGCCGAGCCTTGTCTACGGGCCAGGGCCACGCCCTGCTGCAGCTGCGCGGAGATGGCCTCGGTGGTGCGGGTATCGTCCAGGAAGACGTCTCGCGAGACATGCGCCAGCCCAAGGGCCTGGGCCTTGGCCGCGGCCACGGTGGCGGCACTGGTGCGGCTGTCGACGAAGAAGAGGTGACGCCGCTGCAACTCTCCCATCAGCCAGGCCATGGGCTCGGCCTGGGAGGTCATGCGGCTGCCCATGTGGTTGTTGATGCCAGCGGCGAAGGGCACTTTGGCCAAGGCGGCATCCAGGCGGCGGGCGAGCTCTTCGATAGGGGTGCCTGGGTGCCAGGCGTACGGGCCGGTGGCAGGGTCCATGGGCATGTGCAGGATCACCGTGCGCCCGGCTTTGTGGGCCTGGCGGGCGAAGTCGGTGGCATGGGGCGTATCGGGCATGATCGCCATCGTGATCGGGCCCGGCAGGGCGAGGGTACGGCTGTCGCGCTCGCTGCTCTGGCCCAGGTCGTCGATGATGATGCTCATGTAGGCCTTGGCCGGCGCCGCATGGGCGGTGCCGGCCAACAGGCAGAACAGCGTCAACAGCAGGTAACGCATGAGACGGGTCAGTCGCCCTTGGTGATGTTCAGGCCTTTGAGCAGGCTGAGGGCTTGGCTGAGCTGGAAGTCACCATCCTGCGGCCGCTCCTTGCGCTTGCTGCTGCCAGTAGGACGGTCGGCACCGCCGTTGCCGTTGCCCAGGTGGCCCTGCAGGTCGGCTTCCTTGAAGTTCTCGGTGTCCGCTTCGGCGGTGAGCTTGGCTGGGCGTACCTCGATGTCCGGGACAATGCCCTGGGCCTGGATCGAGCGGCCGTTGGGCGTGAAGTACAGCGCGGTGGTGAGCTTGAGCGCACGGTCGTTGTTCAGCGGCAGCACGGTCTGCACCGAGCCCTTGCCGAAGCTGTCGGTGCCCATCAGCACTGCGCGCTTCTGGTCCTGCAGGGCGCCAGCGACGATCTCCGAAGCCGAGGCGCTGCCGCCGTTGATCAGTACCACCAGTGGCACGCCTTCGCTGGCGTCGGCACGGTCGGCGGAGAAGCGCAGCTCGGAGTTGGCGATGCGTCCCTTGGTGTAGACGATCAGGCCTTTGGTGAGGAAGTGGTCGGCCACTTCCACCGCCGATTGCAGCACGCCGCCGGGGTTGTTGCGCAGGTCCAGGACCACGCCGCGCAGTTTCTTGCCGTTGTCCTTGCGCAGCTTGGCCAGTGCCTTGCCGACTTCCTCGCCGGTCTTGACCTGGAACTGGGTGATACGGATGTAGCCGTAGTCGTTCTCCAGCAGCTGACTCTTGACGCTCTTGACCTGGATCACCGCGCGGGCGAGGGTCACGTCGAAGGGCGTGCCGCCGTCGCGGACCAGGGTCAGGGTGATCTTCTCGCCCACCTTGCCGCGCATCTTGTCCACGGCTTCGGTCATGGTCTGGCCGCGGGTCGGGGCACCGTTGATCTTGACGATCAGATCGCCCGCCTCGATGCCGGCGCGCGAGGCCGGGGTGTCGTCGATCGGCGAGACTACCTTGACGAAGCCGTCCTCCATGCCCACTTCGATCCCCAGGCCGCCGAACTCGCCGCTGGTGCTTTCCTGCAGCTCCTGGAAGTCCTCTGGCCCCAGATAGGCCGAGTGAGGGTCGAGGTTGCTCAGCATGCCCTTGATGGCGTTTTCCAGCAGGGTCTTGTCGTCCACCGGCTCGACGTAGGCGGCCTTGATGCGATCAAGGACCTCGGCGAAGGTGCGCAGCTCATCCAGCGGTAGTGGCGCCTTGGCGGTCACCTCGGTGGCCGGTACCGTCGCGCGATTGGCCGGTGCGGCCGGCTCAGCGGCGGAAGCCAGGGGCGCGCCGACCACCAGGGCGATGGTCAGGGCCAGCTGGGTGAGGCGAGACGAGTGCAGCATGTCGAACGAACTCCTGATCCTGTTGGTGCTCCCTCGAAGGAGCATCGGCGCAGCTGTGGCTATGCCGTAAAAAAGGTGACTAACCGCGGCACCACTGCGAAGGGTCTGTGGGGCGACCCTGCTGGCGAATGGCGAAATACAGGCCCGAGCTGTCCTGTCCACCACTGTCGCCAACGGTGGAAATGGCCTCTCCGGCCTTGACGATGTCGCCGGCGCGCTTGAGCAGGCTCTGGTTGTGGCCGTACAGGCTCAGGTAACCATTACCATGGTCGAGAATGACCAGAAGTCCAGCGCCACGCAACCAGTCGGCGAACACCACGCGCCCGCCGTGTACGGCGCGCACCTGGGTGCCCGGGTTGGCGCCGATCATCACACCGTCCCACTTGGCCCGGTCATCGCCACCGCGTGCATCGCCGAAGCGTGCCAGCAATCGACCATTGACCGGCCAGGGAAGTTTTCCGCGGGCGGCAGAAAAAGCGCCGCCGTAGCTTGCGCCATCGCTGGAGACGAGGGGGCCGAGGGTGGTGCGGGCTTTTTTCGGGGCTTCTTCTTCATTGGCAGCGAGGGCCTGCTGCTGGCGGCGCTGCTCTTCGGCCTGCTGCTGGGCCAGCAAGGCTTTCTTGCGGGCCTCTTCGGCTTCGCGGGCCTGGCGGGCCAGGGTTTCCTCGATGGTCTTGAGGACCTTGGTCAGGTCGGCCTGATCCTGCTGGCGGGCCTGCAGTTTCTGATCGCGGGCCTGCATGTCGGTGTTGAGCTTGGCCAGGACTTGCCGGCGCTCGTTGCGCACGGCCTCGAGCTCTTGGCGGCGGCTGTCGAGGTTGCCGCGCTGGGCCAGCAATTGTGCCTGCTGGCTGTTGATGTCCTGCTCGACATTGGCCAGCTGGCGCAGGGTCTCGTTGAAGGCGCGCAGTTGCTCCAGGCGCGCCTTGCTCAGGTAGTCGTAATAGGTGAGGGTGCGAGCGAATTTCTCGGGGTTCTGCTGGTTGAGCAGCAGCTTGAGGTATTCCTCACGACCGCTCTGGTAGGCGGAGCGGGCCTGGATGGCGATCAGTCGCTGTTGTTCAACGCGGGCGCTCTGGAGTTTTTTTTTCTCGGTATCAAGGCGCTCCAGCTCGCCCTCGGTCTTTTTTAGTTCTTGTTGCAGAGCCTCCACCTGCTTTTCCAGGTCGCCGATTTCGGTTTCGGTGGACTTGAGGTCTTTCTGCACGCCGGACTTTTCCTCCTGGAGCTTGCCCAGCATCTTCTTCAGCTCGGCGATGTCCTGGCGGGTGGCTTCCAGTTGTTGCTGGGTCTGCACGCGCTCGTCGGCAAAGGCCGGGCTGAGCAGGCAGGACAAGGCGAGTAGGATCAGGGCGCGAAGCATGGGGTTGGGCGTACCAAGGATGGAGACTGGCCTAGTATGCCCGCCTGGGCCTGCAAAAAAAACGCCTCGCAGTGTCAGCGGTCAGCTTCAAGCTGCAAGCGGCAAGAAACAGCGAGCACCGGCCCGCTTTTTTCTTGCTGCTTGAGGCTTTTGGCTTGTGACTGGTCGATCACTCCTCGACGAGGATCGACGTGCCGGTCATTTCGGCAGGCTTTTCCAGGCCCAGCAGCTTGAGCATGGTCGGCGCCACGTCCGCCAGCACGCCGCCTTCGCGAACCTTGAGGTTGCGCTTGCCGACATAGATGAACGGCACAGGCTCGGTGGTATGGGCCGTGTGTGCCTGGCCAGTGCAGGCATCTTCCATCTGCTCGACGTTGCCATGGTCGGCGGTGATCAGCGCTTCGCCGCCCACCTTGTCCAGTGCCTGGACGATACGCCCAACGCAGCCGTCCAGCGCCTCGACCGCCTTGACCGCGGCTTCGAACACGCCGGTGTGGCCGACCATGTCGCCGTTGGCGTAGTTGACCACGATCACGTCATAGCGCTGTTGCTCGATGGCCTCGACGATACGGTCGGTGACTTCCGGTGCGCTCATTTCCGGCTGCAGGTCGTAGGTGGCGACCTTCGGCGATGGGATCAGGATGCGTTCCTCGCCTTCGAACGGCTCCTCACGACCCCCCGAGAAGAAGAAGGTGACGTGGGCGTACTTCTCGGTCTCGGCGATGCGCAGTTGGGTCTTGCCCTTCTTGGCCAGGTACTCGCCGAGCACATTGTCCAGGCTGGCTGGGGCGAACGCGGCCGGGGCCGGGATCTTGGCCGAGTACTGGGTCAGGCCAATGTAGGCGGCCAACTTGGGCAGGCGGGCGCGGGGGAACTCGTTGAAGTCTGTCTCGACGAATGCGCGGGACAGCTCGCGGGCACGGTCGGCGCGGAAGTTCATGAAGATGACGGCATCGCCGTCCTCGACCTTGACGGCTTCACCGATGCGGGTGGCTTTGACGAACTCGTCGCTCTCGTCACGGGCGTAGGCCGCTTCCAGGCCGGCCAGGGCCGATGGCGCGGTGTGGTCGGCGACGCTGTCGACAATCAGGTTGTAGGCGGCGCTGACGCGGTCCCAGCGGTTGTCGCGGTCCATGGCGTAGTAGCGACCGATGAGGCTGGCGATGCGGCCCTTGCCCAGCTTGGCGAAGGTGGTATCGAGCAGTTCGATGGACGACTGCGCGCTGCGCGGCGGGGTGTCGCGGCCATCGAGGAAGGCGTGCAGGTAGATCTTGTCGGCGCCACGCTGCGCGGCCAGTTCGGCCATCGCGATGAGGTGATCCTGGTGGCTGTGTACGCCACCGTCGGACAGCAGGCCGAGAATGTGCACGGCCTTGCCGGCGCCCACGGCCTTGTCCACCGCGCCGGTGAGCACCGGGTTGCTGAAGAACTCGCCATCGCGGATGGCCTTGGTGACCCGGGTGAAGTCCTGGTACACCACTCGCCCGGCACCGAGGTTCATGTGACCGACCTCGGAGTTGCCCATCTGGCCGTCAGGCAGGCCGACATCCATGCCGGAACCGGAGATCAACCCGTTGGGCTGGCTGGCGCGCAGGCGATCGTAGACCGGGGTATTGGCGGCGAAGATGGCGTTGTACTCGGGGCTTTCGCTATGCCCGAAACCATCCAGGATAATCAGGACCAAGGGTTTTGGCGTGTTCGTCATCAATCCTACTCACGGTTGCAAGATGATAAAGACACGCATTTTAGGGCAAATCGGCCAGCGGCGGCCAATTTCCTCCAAATGAACGGGCAATGCCCGACAGGCTGTCGATGCGGGCGATTTTCCAGCGGGCCTGCCGGGCTTTGGCGGGCCTGGGGGGCTGTGTATACTGGCCGGCATTTTCAATCGCGTGGAACACCCTCAGATGGTTGCTAACCTGATTCAATTTGCGACAAACCACTACATCCTGGTGGCGATCTTCGTTGTTCTGCTGGTCCTGCTGCTCATCAACGAAATCCGCCGCGGCGGCCAGAGCCTGAGCAACGGCCAACTGACCGCGCTGGTCAACGCCGACAAAGGCGTGGTGATCGACATCCGTCCGAGCAAGGAATACTCGTCGGGCCACATCGTCGGCGCCCTGAACATCCCGCAGGACAAACTGGTCAACCGTATGGCCGAGCTGGACAAGCACAAGGGCAAGACCCTGATCGTTGTGGACAGCATGGGCCAGCAGTCCGGCACCATCTGCCGCGAGCTGCTCAAGGCTGGTTACACTGCCGCCAAGCTCAGCGGTGGCGTTTCCAGCTGGAAAGCCGATAACCTGCCCCTGGTGAAGTGATCATGAAGCCTGTCATCGTCTACTCCAGCGACTATTGCCCCTATTGCATGCGTGCCAAGTACCTGCTCGAGAGCAAGGGCGTGGCCTTCGAGGAAATCAAGGTCGACGGCAAGCCGCAGGTGCGCGCCGAGATGAGCCAGAAGGCGGGCCGCACCTCGGTACCGCAGATCTGGATCGGCACCACCCACGTTGGCGGATGCGATGACCTCTATGCACTGGAGCGGGCGGGCAAGCTCGATGCCCTGCTCGAGGCCTGAATCACAGCTCGTACATAACCATTAGGAAAAGATCTGCCATGACTGACCAGCAGAACAACGGCGCCGCCGACGACAATTCCCCGCAATTCTCCCTGCAACGCATCTACGTGCGTGACCTGTCCTTCGAGGCGCCGAAGAGCCCGCAGATCTTCCGCCAACAGTGGGAACCGAGCGTCTCGCTGGACCTCAACACCCGTCAGAAAGCCCTGGAAAGCGATTTCCACGAAGTGGTACTGACCCTGTCGGTGACCGTCAAGAACGGTGAAGAAGTGGCCTTCATCGCCGAAGTGCAACAGGCCGGTATCTTCCTGATCAAGAACCTCGACGCGGCCTCCATGAGCCATACCCTCGGTGCGTTCTGCCCGAACATTCTGTTCCCGTATGCTCGCGAGACCCTGGACAGCCTGGTGACCCGTGGTTCGTTCCCGGCGCTGATGCTCTCCCCGGTCAACTTCGATGCCTTGTACGCGCAGGAAATGCAACGCATGCAGGAAGCCGGCGAAGCGCCGACCATGCAGTAATCGCTGCAACAGATACAAAGGGCGACTTCGGTCGCCCTTTTTTTGTCCATGAGGCCCTGTTCGCGGGTAAACCAGCTGCGAACAGGCAGTGCATCAACTGCCGGCAAAACCCTGCTGACGCCACGCCTCATAGACGGTTACCGCCACGGTGTTGGACAGGTTCAGGCTACGGCAGCCGGGCCGCATGGGCAGGCGCAGGCGTTGCTGCGCAGGCAGGCTGTCCAGCACCTCGGTTGGCAAGCCCCGGCTCTCAGGTCCGAACAGGAAGGCGTCGCCCGGCTGGTAATCGACCTCATGGAAGGCATGCGAGCCTTTGGTGGTAAAGGCGAACAGTCGCGGCTGGCCGAGGCTCTCCAGGCAGTCAGCCAGGCTCTGGTAGCGCTTGAGCGTGGCATACTCGTGGTAATCCAGCCCTGCCCGGCGCAAGCGCTTGTCGTCCAGCTCGAAGCCCAGCGGCTCGATCAGGTGCAGGGCGCAGCCGCTGTTGGCGCAGAGGCGGATAATGTTGCCGGTATTCGGCGGAATCTCTGGTTGAAAGAGGATGACGTGAAACATGCACGGCTCCAGGCGTGAAGATGACGAGCATTCTACCCTCGAACCCGACCTGCGTTCGAAGGCTTGGCCGCGGGTGCTGTTGTCCCTGGCAATCGTCGGCATGATGGTGGGGTTGATGATCGGACGCCTGACTGCGCCCGAGGAGCGGGTGCTGGAACAGGTGGAAGTGGTGCAGGACGGTCTGGATTTGTGGTTCAACGACGAACCCAAGCTGCACGGCGAGACGGTGCAGGGCACCGTGGCCTTGGTGTTCCAGGCCGAGGGCCAACCCCAGCGAGGCCAGTTGCAGGTGCAAGGAAAGCCGGCTGGCTGGCGGTTACAGAACAGCGAGGAAGGTTTGTTACTGACGGTGGTCGCCGCGCGCCCTCTGCGCGGCGAATGGAGCGGTGCACAGGACGCTGGGCGCTGGCGGGTGCAGGTGAGGCTGCACGAATAAAAGAGGGGATATCCCGGCCTGCCTGTACCGAGGTCCCCGAAACTGGAGATATCTGTCTTATTGCAGAAGCCGTGCCAGTTTCGGGATGTCCGGAAACGCTGGGTTTTGAGCGGTTTTGGCGGGATTTTTCGAGGTTTTGTGCCTCGGCGCGGTGCAGAGGGCACAGGATCGGTGCAGGGGGCTTTTAGGGCTGCGTTGCGGCCCGTCGCCAGCGCAAGGGAGGCATAAAACCTGTGGGCGTTGGCGACAGCCTGCGATGGGCTGCAAAGCAGCCCCAAGAATCGCGGTTTCAGCGAGGATCAATGATCGTCGCCATCCTCCTCATCCCCGCCGTCGACGCGCATCCCCAGCTCCTTGATCTTGCGTGTCAGGGTATTGCGTCCCCAGCCCAGCAGTACGGCGGCATCCCGGCGGCGGCCTGCGGTGTGCTTGAGGGCGGTCTCGATCATGATGCGCTCGAAGCTCGGCACGGCGCTGTCGAGCAGGTTCGACTGGCCGCGGGCCAGGGCCTGGTCGGCCCACTGGCGCAGGGCCTGTTCCCAGTTGGTGACCGGCGCCGAGTCCTGCGGCAGGTTGAGCAACTCCGGTGGCAGGTCGCCGATCAGCACTTCGCGGCTGGAGGCCATGACGGTGATCCAGCGGCAGGTGTTCTCCAACTGGCGGACGTTGCCCGGCCAGGGCAGATTGCGCATGAACTCTTCGGTTTCCGGCTTGAGCAGCTTGGGCTCGACGGCCAGTTCCTTGGCGGCGCGGCCAAGGAAGTGCCGCGCCAGGGCAGGGATGTCTTCGCGCCGATCGGCCAGGCGCGGAATATGGATGCGGATCACGTTCAGGCGGTGGAACAAGTCTTCGCGAAACTTGCCGGCTTGCACCAGCGACTCCAGGTTCTGGTGGGTCGCGGCGATGATGCGTACGTCCACCTTGACCGGCACATGACCACCCACTCGGTAGAACTCGCCGTCGGCCAGGACGCGCAGCAGGCGGGTCTGGGTGTCGGCGGGCATGTCGCCGATCTCGTCGAGAAACAACGTACCGCCGTCGGCCTGCTCGAAGCGGCCGCGGCGCAGGTTGGCGGCCCCGGTGAAGGCGCCTTTCTCGTGGCCGAACAGTTCGGATTCCATCAAATCCTTCGGAATGGCCGCCATGTTCAGAGCAATGAAGGGGGATGCCGCCCGTGGGCTGTGGCGGTGCAGGGCGTGGGCCACCAACTCCTTGCCGGTACCGGACTCGCCGTTGATCAGCACGGTGATGTTGGAATGGCTGAGGCGACCGATCGCGCGGAACACCTCCTGCATCGCCGGCGCCTCGCCGATGATTTCCGGCGTGCGGGCCAGGCTTGTCGGCACGTCGAGTGCTTGTTGCTCCTGGGCGTGCTGATTGGCGCGCTTGACCAGCGAGACCGCATCGTCCACGTCGAACGGCTTGGGCAGGTATTCAAAGGCGCCGCCTTGGTAGGAGGCGACGGCGCTGTCCAGGTCCGAATGGGCGGTCATGATGATGACCGGCAGGCGTGGGTGCTGCTCGCGGATCTGTGCAAGCAGGTCCAGGCCGCTGGTGCCGGGCATGCGAATGTCGGAGATGATCACGTCCGGTTGCTGGCGGGCCAGGCGGCCCATGACGCCATCGGCGCTGTCGAAGCTCTGGGTGGTCATGCCTTCTTGCTGCAGGGCTTTTTCCAGGACCCAGCGGATGGAGCGATCATCATCGACGATCCAGACGGTTTCACTTCGGCTCATGAGGCGGTGGCTCCTTGTTCCAGGGGCAGGTAGATCGAGAAGGTGGTGTGGCCGGGGTGGCTGTCACATTCGATCAGGCCCTGGTGCTGGCTGATGATGTTCTGAGTGATGGCCAGGCCCAGCCCGGTGCCGTCCGGGCGGCCGCTGACCATGGGGTAGAAGAGGGTGTCCTGCAGTTGCGCAGGGATGCCCGGGCCGTTGTCGGTGATCTCGACCCGCGCTACCAGGCGATGGCGCACATGGCCAATGGTGAACTGGCGCACCGCGCGGCTGCGCAGGGTGATGCGGCCCAGGCGCAGGTCGTTCTGGCTGGCGATCGCTTGCATGGCGTTGCGCACGATGTTGAGCACCGCCTGGATCATCTGTTCGCGGTCGACCAACACATCCGGCAGGCTCGGGTCGTAGTCGCGCACCAACGTGATGCCGCCCTGGCTTTCGGCTTCCACCAGGCTGCAGACCCGCTCCAGCACTTCGTGGATGTTGGTCATGGCCAGCGATGGCAGCTTGTTGGAGCCGAGCATGCGGTCGACGAGGTTTCGCAGGCGGTCGGCCTCCTCGATGATCACATTGGTGTAGTCGCGAAGGTCGTCATGCGGTAGCTCCCGGGCCAGCAGTTGCGCCGCACCACGGATGCCGCCGAGGGGGTTCTTGATTTCGTGAGCCAGGCCGCGTACCAGCAGCTTGGTGGTTTCCTGCTTGCTTAGCTGGGCTTCTTCCTTGGTGATACGTAGCAGGCGGTCACGGGGGTGGACCTCCAGCAGCAGCAGGGTCTGGCCCTGGTGCAGGATCGGCGTCACGGCGTAGTCGACGGTGATGCTCTGGCCGGTCAGCGAGGTCAGTTGCGCTTCGCGCTTGGTGAACGGGTGCGCCTGCTCCACGGCCAGGCGCAGAGAGTTGAGCGCTTCGACCGACTCGGTGAACAGCTCGCTGATGAACTGGCCGTGACTGCGCTGACCACTGACCGCCAGCAGCATTTCGGCGGCAGGGTTCATGTACTCCAGGCGCAACTCGGCATTGAGCAAGAGCGTGGCCGTGGTCAGGTTGTCCAGGAGCAGTCGGTGCTGTGCATCGCTGATGGTCATAAGGCGTCGTCGACCTCTTTTGGCGCTTGCCAGGCACTGTTTTGGAAGGGCCGGGCGCGGGATGGAGCCGCTGGTGCGGTTCCGTCCTTTACAAAATGCAAGAAACAAACCAAAGCTCTGAAAAGAAGCGGGATTTACCGATAAAGGCCTGAATTTGCGCACATTCGGATCAGAAACTCTGGATGAAACGTTTCATTTGAACCAGATTGGGGAGCAGGCTGAAGCTCGGCGCACTGGCGTGCACCAAGATAGAGCATAGCGTGGTGAGGGAGGTTTCTGCGTGGGCAGAAACGAAAACGGCCTCCCGAGGGAGGCCGTCTTTGATCATGTCATCGGCGCGAGGCGCCGATCAGATCAGCAGCTGTAGTACAGCTCGTATTCCAGCGGGTGCACGAAGGTACGGACCTTGATCTCTTCTTCGCTCTTCAGCTCGATGAAGGCATCGATGAAGTCGTCGGAGAACACGCCGCCCTTGGTCAGGAACGCACGACCTTTGTCCAGCTCTTCCAGGGCTTCTTTCAGGCTGCCGCAAACCTGTGGGATGTCCTTGGCCTCTTCAGGCGGCAGGTCGTACAGGTTCTTGTCGGCAGCATCGCCTGGGTGGATCTTGTTCTGGATGCCGTCCAGGCCAGCCATCAGCAGGGCTGCGAAGGCCAAGTACGGGTTGGCCGATGGGTCCGGGAAGCGCGCTTCGATACGGCGGGCTTTAGGGCTGCCGACGTAAGGAATACGGATCGAGGCGGAACGGTTGCGAGCCGAGTAGGCCAGCATGACCGGGGCTTCGAAACCTGGGACCAGACGCTTGTAGGAGTTGGTCGACGGGTTGGTGAAGCCGTTCAGGGCCTTGCCGTGCTTGATGATGCCGCCGATGAAGTACAGGGCGGTGTCGGACAGGCCGGCATAGCCTTCGCCGGCGAAGGTGTTCTTGCCGTCTTTCCAGATCGACATGTGCACGTGCATGCCCGAGCCGTTGTCGCCGTACAGTGGCTTCGGCATGAAGGTGGCAGTGCGGCCGTAGGCGTCGGCAACGTTGTGCACGACATACTTCAGGGCCTGTACTTCGTCAGCCTTCTTCACCAGGGTGTTGAACTTGACGCCGATTTCGTTCTGGCCGGCAGTCGCCACTTCGTGGTGGTGAACTTCGACGGTCTGACCCATTTCTTCCAGTGCGTTGCACATGGCAGTACGGATTTCGTGGTCGTGGTCGAACGGCGGAACCGGGAAGTAGCCGCCTTTGACGCCTGGACGGTGGCCTTTGTTGCCGCCTTCCACGTCAGCGTCGGTCATCCACGAGCCTTGCTCGGAGAAGATCTTGAACATCGAACCGGAGATGTCCGACTTGAATTTCACTTCGTCGAAGATGAAGAACTCAGGCTCTGGACCGGCGAATACGGTGTCACCGATGCCGGTGCTCTTGAGGTACTCTTCGGCGCGCTTGGCGATCGCACGTGGGTCGCGATCGTAGCCCTGCATGCTCGACGGGTCGACGATGTCGCAGGTCAGGATCAGGGTTGGCTCTTCGGTGAACGGGTCCAGTACGGCGGTTTCGTCGACCGGCATCAGGATCATGTCGGAGGCTTCGATGCCTTTCCAGCCAGCGATGGAGGAACCGTCGAACATCTTGCCGACTTCGAAGAAGTCGTCTTCCAGCGCATCGCGCGCCGGCATGGTCACGTGGTGCTGAGTGCCTTTGGTGTCCGTGAAACGCAGATCAATCCACTTGACGTCATGATCTTTGATGAGTTGAACCGACTTCGACATAGTGTCCTCCGGATGGTCTAGGGCGCGGTGGGCCGCTGCCCTGGAAAAAGGGTGTCGCCGGGCGCGGATAGTCGGCCAAGCTTGCCTGCCTCACAAGGGAGCAAATTGCATGCCAGTGCCCGAAAATGGCGAAGGCGGGACAAAAGGGGGCGGTTACAGGCAATTGGGGGCCCCAGCACAGTGAGAAATGCACTCTTGCGAGGCATGTTTTCAAGTGTGCGCACCAAATGTGTGCGTTCTTTGGGAGGTGTGTTTCCCTTGAGGTTCGTTCGCGAGTAAAAAGCGCTCCTGCAAGGGGCGCACACCGGCTGGAAACTTATGCTGACCCTTGCGGCCGCGGCTTTACCCGCGAATGGGGCGGTACAGGCAGCGTAAAACGCGCCTTCGGCATTTATCTAAAAGCTTCTGATCAAAAGTTGCTCAAAGCTTGAGCAATTTCCGCTATAATTCGCGCCCCTCATTTTCGGCAGGCCCTGTGCGCGCTGTTAAACCAATGAAACTTATCGTCAAAGTCTTCCCAGAGATCACCATCAAAAGCCGGCCGGTGCGCAAGCGTTTCATCCGCCAGCTCGGCAAGAACATCCGCGTCGTGCTCAAGGATCTGGATCCTGAGCTCGCGGTCGATGGCGTCTGGGACAATCTCGAGGTGGTCACCCGCGTCGAGGACGAGAAGATCCAGCGCGAAATGATCGAACGCCTGACCTGCACGCCCGGGATCACCCACTTCCTGCAGGTGGAGGAGTATCCGCTGGGCGACTTCGACGACATCGTCGCCAAGTGCAAGCACCACTTCGGCCACCTGCTGGCCGGCAAGCGCTTCGCCGTGCGCTGCAAGCGCGGCGGTCACCACGACTTCACCTCGATGGATGTCGACCGTTATGTCGGCAGCCAACTGCGCCAGCAGTGCGGCGCCACCGGAATCGACCTCAAGACCCCGGAAGTCCTGGTCCGCATCGAGATCCGTGATCAGCGCCTGTACGTGATCCATAACCAGCATCAGGGCATCGGCGGCTACCCGCTGGGCGCCCTGGAGCAGACCCTGGTGCTGATGTCCGGTGGCTTCGACTCCACCGTGGCGGCCTACCAGATGATGCGCCGCGGTCTGATGACCCACTTCTGCTTCTTCAACCTTGGCGGCCGTGCCCACGAGCTGGGCGTGATGGAAGTCGCCCACTACCTGTGGAAGAAGTTTGGCAGCAGCCAGCGCGTGCTGTTCATCAGCGTACCGTTCGAGGAAGTGGTCGGCGAGATCCTGAACAAGGTCGACAACAGCTACATGGGCGTGACCCTCAAGCGCATGATGCTGCGCGCCGCCGCACGCATGGCCGATCGCCTGGAAATCGAGGCACTGGTCACCGGCGAGGCGATCTCCCAGGTTTCCAGCCAGACCCTGCCGAACCTGTCGATCATCGACTCGGCTACCGACAAGCTGGTGCTGCGCCCGCTGCTCGCCAGCCACAAGCAGGACATCATCGACACCGCTTACCAGATCGGCACTGCCGAGTTCGCCAAGCACATGCCTGAATATTGCGGCGTGATCTCGGTGAACCCGACCACCCATGCCAAGCGCCACCGCATGGAGCACGAAGAGAAGCAGTTCGACATGGCGGTGCTCGAGCGTGCCCTGGAGCGCGCCAAGTTCATCTCGATCGACCACGTCATCGACGAGCTGGGCAAGGACATCGAGATCGAGGAGGTGGCCGAGGCCTTGCCAGGCCAGATCGTTCTCGACATTCGTCATCCCGATGCCCAGGAAGACGAACCCCTGGTGATCGACGGCGTCGAAGTCCAGGCCATGCCGTTCTACGCGATCAACAGCAAGTTCAAGCACCTGGATGCCAACCGCCAGTACTTGCTGTATTGCGACAAGGGTGTGATGAGCCGTCTGCACGCACACCACCTGCTCAGTGAGGGACATGCCAATGTGCGTGTTTATCGTCCGGCATAAGACGCCAGGGCTGTATGGCGGCAGCATCCGCCATCGCCCTCCCGACCATCGGGCCCGCTGAGCCTCAAACCGTACATATTCGCCGCCTACACTGGCGGCAACCGAATCCTCTGATCGAGATACAGTTGTGATCGAAAATCTGCGTAACATCGCCATCATCGCCCACGTTGACCATGGCAAAACCACCCTGGTCGACAAACTCCTGCGCCAGTCCGGCACCCTGGAGCGTAACGAGCTCAACGACGAGCGCGTTATGGACTCCAACGACCAGGAAAAAGAGCGCGGCATTACCATCCTGGCGAAGAACACCGCCATCCGCTGGAACGACTACCGCATCAACATCGTCGACACCCCCGGCCACGCCGACTTCGGTGGCGAGGTCGAGCGCGTGATGTCGATGGTCGACTCCGTGCTGCTGCTGGTCGACGCCCAGGACGGCCCGATGCCGCAAACCCGCTTCGTGACCAAGAAAGCCTTCGAAGCCGGTCTGAAGCCGATCGTCGTGATCAACAAAGTCGACCGTCCGGGCGCGCGTCCTGACTGGGTTCTGGACCAGATCTTCGACCTGTTCGACAACCTGGGCGCCACCGACGACCAGTTGGACTTCCAAGTGGTCTACGCTTCGGCCCTGAACGGCATTGCCGGTCTCGACCACACCGACATGGCCGAAGACATGACCCCGCTGTACCAGGCCATCGTCGACCACGTGCCGGCACCGACCGTCGACGTCGACGGCCCGTTCCAGATGCAGATCTCCGCACTGGACTACAACAGCTTCCTGGGCGTAATCGGCGTTGGTCGTATCGCCCGTGGCCGCGTCAAGCCGAACACCCCGGTCGTCGCCATCGACACCGAAGGCAAGAAGCGCAACGGCCGTATCCTCAAGCTGATGGGCCACCACGGCCTGCACCGCGTTGACGTCGAAGAAGCCACCGCTGGCGATATCGTCTGCATCAGCGGCTTCGACGAGCTGTTCATCTCCGACACCCTGTGCGACATGAACCACGTCGAAGCGATGAAGCCGCTGACCGTCGACGAGCCGACCGTTTCGATGACCTTCCAGGTCAACGACTCGCCGTTCTGCGGCAAGGAAGGCAAGTTCGTCACCAGCCGTAACATCAAAGAGCGTCTGGACAAAGAGCTGCTGTACAACGTTGCCCTGCGCGTTGAAGAAGGCGACTCGGCTGACAAGTTCAAGGTTTCCGGTCGTGGTGAGCTGCACCTGTCGGTTCTGATCGAAACCATGCGTCGCGAAGGCTTCGAAATGGCCGTGGGCCGTCCTGAAGTGATCATCCGCGAAGTCAACGGCGTCAAGCAGGAGCCGTTCGAAAACGTCACCATCGACATCCCTGAAGAGTCCCAGGGCAAGGTCATGGAAGAAATGGGTCTGCGTAAAGGCGACCTGACCAACATGGCGCCGGATGGCAAAGGCCGTGTGCGTCTGGAGTACAACGTTCCGGCCCGTGGCCTGATCGGTTTCCGTAACCAGTTCCTGACCCTGACCAACGGTGCGGGCATCCTGACCTCGATCTTCGATCGCTACGACACCATGAAGCCAGGCACCATGTCGGGTCGTCTGAACGGTGTTCTGGTTTCGATCGAGACCGGCAAGGCCCTGACCTACTCGCTGGAAACCCTGCAGGCTCGCGGCAAGCTGTTCATCGAGCACGGCCAGGACATCTACAACGGTCAGATCATCGGCCTGAACAGCCGTGACAACGACCTGGGCGTGAACCCGACCAAAGGCAAGAAGCTCGACAACATGCGTGCTTCGGGCAAAGACGAAGTCATCGCTCTGGTTCCACCGGTTCGCCACACCCTCGAACAGGCCCTGGAATTCATCCAGGACGACGAGCTGTGCGAAGTCACGCCGAAGTCGATCCGTCTGCGCAAGAAGATCCTCGACGAAGGCGAGCGTACCCGCGCTGCCAAGAAAGCCAAGGCTTGATGTACTAGCCTGAGCTGAACGAAAACGCCCCCGGTCGAAAGGCCGGGGGCGTTTTTGTTTGTCTGATGTTCTTGCGTGGCCCGCGCTGTCGGCAAGCCCGCGCCCACAAGAATTTCAATGAGCGCTGTGGGGGCGGGTTCAGCCGCGAACAGGTCGTTACAGGCAAACGATCAACGGGTGGTCGCCTTGGGTTTGTAAGCGCAATACCCTGGGCGCGGCCCGATTTTCGGATGATTGCGGCAGGTGTCCGGGCGCTTGTCATAGATGGTGCATAGCCGGCTCTTGCGATCCAGGTACAGGCAGTCATCGTTGCTCATCCGGGTCAGGGTGAAGATTCCCGACTTCTGGTTAAAGCGCTCGATGATGCCGTCCTTCTGCAGGCGCTTGGCGATGTTCTTCGGGGGTTCGTCCTTTTCGAACTCGTCCACCACGCCGATGCGGATCAGGTCCTTGATCTTGACCTCCACCGGCAAGGTGCAGCAGGTCGAGTGGCAGCCCCCGCACATGTGGCTGGAATAGCGTTGCCAGGTTTCCAGGCGGTCGACTTCGGCGGCGGCGATCAGGGTCG
This sequence comes from Pseudomonas sp. PKS, assembly GCF_051913525.1. Classification (NCBI taxonomy): domain Bacteria; kingdom Pseudomonadati; phylum Pseudomonadota; class Gammaproteobacteria; order Pseudomonadales; family Pseudomonadaceae; genus Pseudomonas; species Pseudomonas sp. PKS. The sequence goes on from NZ_JBEGDO010000007.1 coordinate 240,861, forward strand.
GTTTCATCGTTATGTGGGCGTATCACAGTTGGGGCGCGCGATGATACCGGAGTTGTTCAAATTGTGAACAACCTTTCGCCCGAATCGCCGAGTGGATGTGAAAACCGCGAACCCGCGCTGTCGCTCTGTGTCGAAGCGTCTAGGCTGAACAACCTGTGCTTTCGTCAAACTTGCCCGAGGATGCCGCATGTCCCAGGAACCCAAAGCGCGTGATGCAGAAGTGGCTGAGTTCCGCGCCGCTGTATTGGCCAAGCTGACCTACGCGGTCGGCAAGGACCCGGAGCATGCCTTCGATCACGATTGGTTCGAAGCCATTGCCCTGGCTGCCCGCGACCACATGGTCGATCATTGGATGGACCACACCCGCCAGGCGTATCGACGCAGCCAGAAGCGGGTCTATTACCTCTCGCTGGAATTTCTCATCGGCCGGCTGCTCTACGACAGCCTGAGCAACCTCGGGCTGCTGGACATCGCCCGTGAGGCCCTCGAAGGCCTGGACGTAGACCTCGAACGAATCCGCCTGCTCGAGCCGGATGCCGCGCTGGGCAATGGCGGCCTGGGGCGGCTGGCGGCATGCTTCATGGAGAGCATGTCGACCTTGGGGATTGCCGCCCATGGTTACGGCATCCGCTACGAACATGGTCTGTTCCGCCAGGCCATGGTCGATGGTTGGCAGCAGGAGCAGACCGAGAACTGGCTGGATTTCGGCAACCCTTGGGAGTTCGAGCGGGCCGAGGTGATCTACCCGATCAGCTTCGGCGGCAGCGTCGAGACGGTGCAGGACATCCACGGCCAGCCGCGCCAGGTCTGGTGGCCGGGCGAGACGGTGCGGGCGGTGGCGTACGACACGCCGGTGGTCGGCTGGCGCGGGGCCAGCGTCAACACGCTGCGCTTGTGGCGCGCCCGGGCACTCGAAGAGCTGCACTTGGAGCGCTTCAATGCCGGTGACCATTTGGGCGCGGTGGCCGAGGTGGCACGGGCCGAGAGTATCTCGCGGGTGCTTTACCCGGCTGACAGCACCGAGGCGGGCCAGGAACTGCGCCTGCGCCAGGAGTACTTCTTCGTGTCGGCCTCCCTGCAGGATCTGTTGCGCCGCCACTTGAACATGCATGACAACCTCCTCAACCTGCCGGATGCGGCGGCCATCCAGCTCAACGACACGCACCCGTCCATAGCCGTGGCCGAGCTGATGCGCCTGTTGGTGGACCAGCACGAGATCCCTTGGGACACCGCCTGGGAACTGACCGTCAACACCCTGGCCTACACCAACCACACGCTGCTGCCCGAAGCCCTGGAAACCTGGCCGGTGGCGCTGATGGAGCGCATGCTGCCGCGGCACATGCAGATCATCTACCTGATCAACGCCTACCACATCGATGCCCTGCGGGCCAAAGGCCTGCACGACTTCGACGTGCTGCGGGCGGTGTCGCTGATCGAAGAGGACAACGGCCGTCGAGTGCGCATGGGCAACCTGGCCTTCCTCGGTTCGCACAGCGTCAACGGGGTGTCGGCCCTGCACAGCCGGCTGATGCGCAGTACGGTGTTCGCCGAGCTGCACAAGCTCTACCCGCAACGGATCAACAACAAGACCAACGGCATCACCTTCCGCCGCTGGCTGTACCAGGCCAACCCGCAGCTCACCGCGATGCTGGTCGAGGCGCTGGGCGCCGAGGTGCTGGACGACCCGGAGCGCAGGCTCAAGGCGTTGGTGCCGTTTGCCGAGAAGGCGAGCTTCCGCAAGCAGTTCGCTGCCCAGCGCCTGCACAGCAAGCGGGCGCTGGCCAGCATCATCCAGGACCGGGTCGGGGTCACGGTCGACCCGCAGGCGCTGTTCGACGTGCAGGTCAAGCGCATCCACGAGTACAAGCGCCAATTGCTCAACCTGCTGCACACCGTGGCCCTGTACCAGGCCATGCGCGCCGAGCCCGGGACCGACTGGGTGCCGCGGGTGAAGATCTTCGCGGGCAAGGCCGCGGCCAGCTATCACCAGGCCAAGCTGATCATCAAGCTGGCCAACGACATCGCCCGGGTGGTCAACAACGACCCGACCGTGCGTGGCCTGCTCAAGGTGGTGTTCCTGCCCAACTACAACGTGAGCCTTGCCGAGAGCATCATTCCGGCGGCCGATCTTTCCGAGCAGATTTCCACGGCTGGCTATGAGGCCTCCGGCACCAGCAACATGAAGTTCGCCCTCAACGGCGCGCTGACCATCGGCACACTCGACGGCGCCAACGTGGAGATGTGCGAGCAGGTGGGGGGCGAGAATATGTTCATTTTCGGCCTGACCGCCCAGCAGGTGGAGGAGCGGCGGCGCTCCGGTGACTTTGGCGCCGGCGCTGCGGTCGCGGCGTCCAGCCGCCTGGCCGATGTGCTGCAGGCAATCCGCAGCGGGGTGTTCTCGCCGGATGATCCGGCGCGCTACACCGGGCTTGTGGACACGCTGGTGGCCTACGACCGCTTCCTGGTGTGCGCCGATTTCGATGCGTACTGGGACGCCCAGCGGCGGGTCGAGGCGCTGTGGCATGCGCCGCAGGACTGGTGGCGCATGGCGGTGCTCAACACGGCGCGCATGGGCTGGTTCTCTTCGGACCGGACCATTCGCGAATATGCCAGCGAGATCTGGAAGGCATTGGACTGAGGTGACGCCATTCGCGGGTAAACCCCACAGGATCGTCGAAGGCTTGGAGGGCTATGCCGTCCTGTGGGAGCCGGCTCATCCGCGAATGGACCCTAACGCCGACCACCGGCCTGGCGAGGGCTGAACTACCCACCTATTGTGCCGTCTGAGAGCCGTGGCGAGTCTCATCGCTCGCTAGCCCGCAACTCTCCCTGTAAACTGCGGGGGTTTTTCTCCCCCTTTCCATTTCGGAGCCATACATGTCCCGCGTTACCCTGAGTCGCTATCTGATTGAGCAGACCCGCAGCAACAATACCCCTGCCGATCTGCGCTTCCTGATCGAAGTGGTGGCGCGTGCGTGCAAGGAAATCAGCCACCACGTTTCCAAGGGCGCCCTGGGTGGTGTCCTGGGCAGCATGGGCACCGAAAACGTGCAGGGCGAAGTGCAGAAGAAGCTGGACGTCATCTCCAACGACATCCTGCTCGAAGCCAACGAATGGGGCGGCCACCTGGCCGGCATGGCCTCCGAGGAAATGGACAACGCCTACCAGATCCCGGGCAAGTACCCTAAAGGCGCCTACCTGCTGGTCTTCGACCCGCTGGACGGTTCGTCGAACATCGACGTCAACGTTTCGGTCGGCACCATCTTCTCGGTACTGCGTTGCCCTAACGAATACCTGAGCCAGAACGAAACCCTCAACGAAAAAGCCTTCCTGCAGCCCGGCACCCAGCAGGTCGCCGCCGGTTATGCCATCTATGGCCCGCAGACCATGCTGATCCTGACCCTGGGCAATGGCGTCAAGGGCTTCACCCTGGATCGCGAACTGGGCAGCTTCGTCCTGACCCACGAAAACATCCGCGTACCGGAAGCCACCGCCGAGTTCGCCATCAACATGTCCAACCAGCGTCACTGGGAAGCCCCGGTCCAGCGCTACGTGGGCGAGCTGCTGGCCGGTGAGACCGGTCCGCTGAAGAAAAACTACAACATGCGCTGGATCGCCTCGATGGTGGCCGATGTGCACCGCATCCTGACCCGTGGCGGCCTGTTCATGTACCCACGCGATGCCCGCGAGCCGAGCAAGCCGGGCAAGCTGCGCCTGATGTACGAGGCCAACCCGATGTCGTTCATCATCGAGCAGGCTGGCGGCGCGTCCACCAACGGTTACGATCGCATCCTCGACATCCAGCCAGAGAGCCTGCACCAGCGTGTGTCGGTGATTCTCGGCTCGAAGGAAGAGGTCGAGCGCGTCACCGCCTACCACAAGGAGTAAGTCATGCTCGCACCTTGGCAGCCGTTACTGGAATGGTGGTTCGGATGGGGTAGCAGCCCCCAGGCCGTGGCTGACGAGAAGAGCTCGCTGTGGTTCGGCAAGCACCATGACGATGAGGCCCGCGAGTACTTCGGCGAGCTGGTCGAGCATGCCCTGGCCGGTGGCCTGGACGAGTGGCAGCAGAGCCCCCAGGGCTGGCTTGGCCTGCTCCTGCTGCTCGATCAGCTGCCGCGCATGATCTACCGTGACACGCCGCGCGCCTTCGATGGCGACCGTCGTGCCCAAGTGGTCGCCATGCAGGGCCTGCAGAAGGGCTGGGACTACCAGTTGCTGCCGATTCAGCGCGTGTTCGTGCTGCTGGTGCTGGAGCATGCCGAGGTGCTGGACTGGCAAAACCTGTGTGTCGAGCGCTACCAGATGCTGCTCGACGAACAGCCTGAGGCCAATGCCCGGTTGTTCGAAGGTTTCCTCGATTATGCCGAGCAGCACCAACGGGTGATCGCTCGCTTCGGTCGCTTCCCGCACCGCAACCTGGTGCTGGGCCGGCCGAGCACCAGCGAAGAAATGGACTTTCTGCTGGAGCCGGGTTCGCGCTTCTGAGCATTTGAATCGATTGCGGGGCAGTTTCGCTCCCACGCTTGTCGTGGACGTGAACTGCCCCGCAATCGTTTCCGCGCTGTGATCAGCGTCTCACGCCGCACACCAGCCGACCAATGGCGTAGGGTGAAAACCAGGGGAGCAGGGAACCGAGGCGGCTTTTTGTCTTCTAAGCTGTCTGCAGGCCACCATGCCTGTGCCTTCATCTCCAGGAGTGTCCCTTCATGTCGTTGCGTTCCCTCGCCCTGTTGTCCTTGTGCGTCGTCCTGACCGCTTGCAGCAAGATCAACCAGGAAAACTATTCCAAGCTCAAGACGGGCATGAGCAAGGCTGAAGTGGAGCAACTGCTCGGCACGCCGGCCGAGTGTTCGGGCGCGCTGGGCATGAGCAGCTGCACCTGGGGTGACGAAAAGAGCTTCATCAGCGTGCAGTATGCGGCCGACAAAGTCCTTATCTATTCCGGGCAGGGTCTCAAATGAAGCGTTTGCACCTGCTGTTGGCGTTCTGCGCGGTGATCGTCTTGGGTGGCTGCGCCACCTCCGCGACCGATCCACTGGTGCCGAAGACTGCCGGAAACATCGACCTCAAACGCTATGAAGGCAAGTGGTTCGAGCTGGCACGTTTGCCGATGACGTTCCAGCGTGACTGTGCCCAGTCCGAAGCTCACTACAACCTGCGGCCCGATGGCACGATGGGTGTACTCAACCGCTGCCGCATGTTCGATGGCGAGTGGCTGCGCGCCGAAGGTTCGGCCTGGCCGCAGGAGCCGGGGCACAACGACCGGCTGTGGGTAGAGTTCAACAATTGGTTCACGAACCTGGTGCCGGGCGTGGCCAGAGGCGAGTACTGGGTGTTGTATGTGGACGAGCGCTACCGCACGGCGATTGTCGGCAGCCCGGACCGCAAATACCTGTGGCTGCTCTCGCGGACCCAGACTCTTCCGGCGGTGGAGCGCGAAAGCCTGCTGGCCAAGGCGCGTCAGCAAGGCTATGACACCACCCGCCTGATCTGGCGTGCATCGGACAAGCAGATAGTCGCTTCGCACTGATTCAGGCAGGTTGAACGCAATCGCGGGGGGGGGGAGAAA